>CALATF010000025.1 GCA_937891595.1 uncultured Clostridia bacterium | reverse complement strand
TACAAAATGCAGTATGCGGAGCTAGTGCTAAACCTTTTTATACACATCATAATGCTTTAGATATGGAATGTAATTTAAGAATTGCTCCAGAGACTTACTTGAAACAATGTGTGGCAGGTGGATTTGATAGGGTATATGAAGTAGCTAAATGCTTTAGAAACGAAGGTATGGACCCAAGCCATTTACAAGAATTTACTATGGTAGAATGGTATGCTGCTTACTGGAATTATGAAGATAATATAAAATTCTTTACTAACTTTATAAGGGAAGCTATTAAAGAGTTGAATAATGGTAATTTGGTTTTAAATTTTAAAGGGAATGAATTAGATTTTTCAAAAGATTTTGTAAAAATTAACTATACAGAAAAAGTTAATGAAATTTTAGGATTTAATGTGCTTGATTATTCAGATGTAAATGAAATAAAAGAAAAAGTAGCACAAACTAAATTATTTAATATGGAAGAATTTGAACAATGTAAAACGGTTGGTGGAGTAATAGATTTAGTTTATAAAAGAAAAATTAGGGAAAATATTATTCAACCTACAATTTTATATAATTATCCAGCTTGTCTTGTTCCTCTTGCAAGAAGAAATGATGAAGATAATAGACGTATTGATATGTTCCAAGTACTTGTTTGCGGTGATGAAATTTGTAAGGCATACTCAGAACTAGTAGACCCTATTGTTCAAAGAGAAGCTTTAGAAGAACAAGCTAATGCTAAAAAACAAGGCGATGATGAAGCTATGGATTTAGATGAAGATTTCTTAAATGCTATGGAACATGGTATGCCACCTATTTCAGGGCTTGGCTTTGGTGTTGATAGACTTATGTGCTTATTAACAAACCAAGAATCTGTTAGAGACGTTGTTTTATTTCCTTTAATGAAGTAATATTGAATATTTAAAGAGAATTTTATTACAAATATATAACAAAATAACTAATTGGCGTTTTTATTGTTATAAAATATACTTGTTATAAAAATGAGTATAATTTTATTTTAAAATCATATTAACATTATATTAACATATAATAATTACATTAAAATAGTGCTCATTAAACGAGGTTGACAAATGAAAAAAATAATAATTATTTTAAATATTTTATTAATGTGTATTATGCTATCGGCTGACGTTTTTTATTCAATAAATCAAGAATACATTTGGTGTAAACATATAGGTAGTTTTTGTGTACTAGCAATAGTTTTTGTATGTCTACTATACGCATTTAAAGTTAAAAAAATTAATAAATTTTATTTTGTTTCCATTATTTCAGCAATAGTTTTTTCGTTAATTGCTGATTTGGTTATATTGTATAATATTACATTAGGCTTTATTTTATTTGTTATAGCCATAGGATTATTTTATATTGCTTTTCTAAATGTGTCTAAATTTATTAAAATAGATTTACTTTGTGGAGGGAGCATTGCCATTCCTATTGTTTCTATCATTGTGTTTGGACAAATTTTTGGTTTTAAAAATGTATTTATAGAAATTTTAATTATTCTTTACGCTATTGCATTTTCGTTATTAATAGGTAAAAGCGTAATTAATATAATTAAATCAAGAAAAGCAATAGAGACATTGAATTTTGTAGCTACAATTCTTTTCTTTATTAGTAATTTTGTAATTCTTTGCCATAGTTTTTCTTATGTTTCTCATTTTATTTTAATTGTTTATATCGGGCTTTTGCATATTTCTCTTTGCTTATTTGCTTATTCAATGTATACAATTACAAAGACGGGTCCTGAAAAAGCATTCGAAGAAATATCATTTTTAGAGCAATTAAAACTATATTTAAAACCAGTTATAACAGCTTTTATTCTTATGCTTTTTATAGGATATTCTACAGTTATATCATTTCGTGATTTTAATATTGCAAACCCTAAAATATCAGTTTCTCAATTTTATCAAATGGTTGGAAATAATTTAAAAATACCAGTAATTGAAATAAATACACAATACAATTTAATGCCAGTTAGCAAAGAAGAGTATGTAAATGCTTCTTTTAAAATTTCTAATTGTGAAAATTCACAAGATAACTTTGAAGTAAAAATGAAAGATAATTATGGTGATGAAGATTCTGTAGGTATTAGACTTAGGGGAAATTCAACAAAATTAGCAAGAAAACGCCCTTTTAGAATCAAATTTGATAAGAAAAAATCTCTTATGGGGCTTGAAAAGAATAAAAGTTGGGTTTTGCTTGCAGATTATTATGATCAATCATATTTGCGCAATTATGTAGCGTTCTCAATTGCAAGTGATATGGATAATATGAAGTTTACTCCTACTCCTAATCATGTGGCACTTATTATTAATGGCAATTTCCAAGGATTATATCTTCTATGCGAGCAGATAGATGAAAAGGAAGGAAGAACAGGTGTTGAAGAAGATTTTAATGTTGAATATGACACTGAATTCCCATTTCTTGTTGAAATGGACGCACTCGCACATAAAGAAGGAATTATAGGCGTAGATAATTTTTATGTAGAAGGTTTTAAACCTGTAGAAATTAAGTATCCTGAGGCAGATGAACGTGGAGTAATTAATGGGAATGATAAAGTTTATAAATATATTAATGAGTATATAAATGCTGTATTTACAACTTTAAGAACCGGATCACCTGTTAAAGTAAGTTTTAGGGAAAATCTAGTAAGCTTTGAAGATTTAGTTGATATAGATTCTGCCGTAGATTATTATTTGATGTACGAAATTATGTGTAGCTCAGACCAAAATAATCTTAAATCTATTTATATGAACAAGTCTAAAGATGGCAAAATGCAATTTGGTCCTATTTGGGATTTTGACTGGTCTATGACAGGTGGTTGGGAAGTTCCTTATGTAGAATCAGGAATAGAAACAGCTAATATATTAAATATAATTAAGTCTCCAATATTTAATAAATTATTAAAGAACGAAGCTTTTTATACAAAAGTAGTAACTAGATTTAATGAAATAAAGAGCAGAATATTAGAAGTTGCTGAAAATCTTAAGACCTATAAAGCAAAAATAGATAATGTAGCTTCAATAGATACTAGATGTTGGCATGGTGTAACTGGCCAGTTTCAATATGATATGCAGTATGATTATGTAAGATTATATTTGCAAGATAGATATACTTTCTTGGATGGTATATATAAATTATCTCATGCAGATTTTGTGTCAAAAATATAAAATGATAAAGATTTAATTAATATGCTTGCTTAAAAGAATAATAAAAAGAGAAGTTATTTAGTCACTACATTTTGAAACTAGTGTAATTAATAAGAGAATTAGAAAAATCTAGTTCTCTTTTTTTATTGGCTACTTTATGCCGTGAAAGGTACTTGACAAGAGAAGAAATGAAAACATAATATCAAAAGGCAGAGAAACGGGAAAAGCAAAGCCATAATCACAAATATCGTTTCTCTGTCTTAACCAGCAAAAAGAAAACTCATTTCAGAGACTCTTGTCAAGTACATCATGGAATAAATTAGCCATTATATAACAGCAAAAAGCGAAAATGTGTTTTATGCTCTGCCAACATTTTCGCTTTTTGTCTGCTTTAATTTAGTTTATAGACGTGCGCTTGTCTGTTCGAGCGAAGCGAGAACACTTGTATCAAGACAAGCACACGTCTAAGTGCCAAATTGTGTTCAATATATATTAAAATTTGTAATTGCTAGTAAATTACTTAAAATCGCATTTGTGTTTGTTCAAAATCCTTTAACACAATCCAACCTGCGCCATTACTTCTTGGTACTACTAATGGGGTGATTTTTTTTACATCTTTAAGCCAAATCAAAGTGCAAAATTTCTTTTGCTTTGTATCTTGCCAATCTTCAAACTTGTCAGTTCCTATTTGTTTTCCGTATTTTATTCTAATATCTTCAACTATGTCCGGTGTAAGTTGATAATATTTAACATCTTGAACTTTTGCTGTTGCAGTTACAGGCTGTCCTGTCAACTTTAAAAGTATTTCATCTCCAATATTAACTTTTTTGTATGGAGCAATTTTATTCATACTCCAACGACTTTCTATTGTCTTTTCGCCATTTAATACCATATCAAAAAATGGTTGTCTTAATATAGCTATATGTTTCATTTATAATCTCCTATGAAAATATTATAGCATAAACTTTTTATATTTGTATTATATTTTAAAGATTTTCTAAAAAAGCACTTTACCAACTTAATGATAAAGTGTTTCGTACTTATGAAATTATTTCACTAGTTTCAAACAGCACACCCCTTGCTTCTCTTTTTTTATAAGTCTTTTAATAATTTTTTAAATTTGTTTTAATTCATTATTTATTGTTTAAACTATGTTATTAGTCAAAAATTTACAAAAATTAGTTAGCTAATTTTAGAGTATTAAAAATTTCAATGCATAAAATAGTTTTAGGATTTATTTTATGTGGGAATATATTATTACTTTTGAAGATAGTTTATCTGCAAATTCATTTAAAAATAGTTTAAATGATATTATAAAATCAAATAATGGTGTAATAACAACCTTAAACCAGTATAATTTTACTAAAGTTTTAATTGCTGTACCCATTATAGAAAGGTTTAAACTTCATAATACTATAAGAGAAAAAATAGCGGAAAACATATTGCTAAGTTACAAAAAAGATTATATTTTATCTAGACTTAACTTTGATATTAATCAAAACCTTAATATGCAGATTTTTTTAAAAGCATTAGTAGTATTTGATAGTGATACCGACAAAGAAATAATTTTGGAAAGAATGAAGTTTGATAGTAATTTGGTTGTAAATTCATTTATTAATTTTAGGTTGTCATTTTTAAAAAGAAAATGGGAAGAGCTGGTGGAATTAGCTAATGATAATAGCATGTACTTGTTAAATAATGATACCTTTCATGAATTAATTAAATTTCTTATTAGTAATCTAGAATACAGATATCATACAATTAATATTTTTTCCAAGCAAGATTGTTATTTACTATATGATACAAGTGGGAAAGTAATAAATGATTTTTTAGTAGATAAAAATGTAGCTTATGATGATAATCATTTATTAACAAGTCTAGTGGCTTTAAATCCTGAAAAAATAGTAATACATTGTAACAGCTTTGTTAAAGACAAACTTTTAAATACTTTATACGAGTATTTTTCAAATAGAGTGCATATTTGTAAATAATAAATTTTTATAACGTTTTTACAAATATTATATTGACAATAAATATTATAGGGAATATAATGTTTATATAATCATAGTTTTTAAAGCTTAAGACAAGTAGTTTGAAATACTTTCTTTACCAGAGAAGGCAACATTTTGGTGGAAGTTGCGTAAAAGTTAAGTTTCAAAACGAAACCACTTTAGCTCTATGCTTTTTAAAAAATTTTTTTAGATAAAAAATTTAAAAGTGGTTGTTTTTTAACAACAATAAAGGTGGAACCACGGAAAAGTTTAGTATTTTTCGTCCTTTGGCAATATTTTGTTGTCAAAGGACTTTTTTATTTTGACAACGAAGCAATGTTAAAAATGGGAGAATGAAAATGGAAGAAAAAGAATTAGAAATGTTAAGGCATAGTTGTAGCCATGTTTTAGCAAAAGCAGTAAGTAAAATTTTTGAAGGTGCTAAAAATGCAATAGGTCCTGCTATTGATGACGGATTTTATTATGATTTTGATATAAAAGATAGTATTACTCCTGATTTCTTTGGCAAAATAGAAAAAGAAATGAAGCATATTATTGCTCAAAATCAAGAATTTAAAAAGGTTGTAGTATCTAAGCAAGAAGCATTAGAAATGTTTCAAAACAATATTTATAAAATTGACCTTATTACAAATTTACCTGAAGATGAAGAAATTTCAGTTTATTATTTAGGTGATGACTGGTATGATTTATGCAGAGGTCCTCATGTTCAAAGTACTAAAGAATTAAGAAATTTTGCTTATAAAATTCATCGTGTAAGTGGTGCGTACTGGAAAGGCGATGAAAAAAATAAAATGCTACAAAGAGTTTATGTTTATGGTTTTGAAAATAGCGATTTATTAAAAGCTCATATAGATAAAATTGAAGATGCTTTAAAAAGAGATCACGTTAAAATCGGCAGAGAATTAGAATTGTTCACAACTATCGATACAATTGGTCAAGGTTTGCCTGTTTTATTACCAAAAGGCGCAAAAGTTATTCAATTAATGCAAAGATTTGTTGAAGATGAAGAAGCAAAAAGAGGCTGGCAGTTAACAAAAACACCTTTTATGGCCAAGAGCGATTTATATAAAATTTCAGGTCACTGGGATCATTATAAAGATGGTATGTTCGTGCTTGGCAATGAAGAAAAAGACAAAGAAGTTTATGCATTAAGGCCTATGACATGTCCATTTCAATATCAAGCTTATTTAAGTAAATCAAGGTCTTATAAAGATTTACCATTAAGATATGATGAAACTTCAACTCTTTTTAGAAATGAATCTAGTGGAGAAATGCACGGCTTAATAAGATTAAGACAATTCACTATTTCAGAAGGGCACTTAATGTGTACACCAGAGCAATTAGAAGATGAATTTAAAAACTGTTTAGAATTATCAATTTTTATGCTAAAAACTCTTGGTTTGTATGAAGATGCTTCTTATAGATTTTCTCAATGGGATCCAAACAATAGAGATAAATATATAGGGACAGAAGAACAATGGAATGAAGCTCAATCTAAAATGGGCAAGATATTAGATAATCTTAAAATACCTTATGTTGTAGGCGTAGGGGAGGCGGCTTTCTATGGCCCTAAATTAGATATTCAAATTAAAAACGTTTGGGGAAAGGAAGATACTTTAATAACAATACAAATAGATCAACTTTTAGCAGAAAAATTTGGCATGGAATACACAGATAGTGATGGATGTAAGAAAAGGCCATATATTATTCATAGAACAAGTATAGGTTGTTATGAAAGAACACTTGCTTATTTAATTGAGAAATATGCTGGGGCATTCCCATTATGGTTGGCACCTGTACAAATTAAAGTTCTTAATATTAACGATAATGTTCTTAAATATGCTAAGGATATTTGTAATAAACTTAACGATTTAGGATTTAGAGTAGAGCTTGATGATAGAAACGAAAAAGTAGGAAAGAAAATTAGAGAAGCTCAATTACAAAAAACTCCTTATATGCTTGTTATAGGTGAAAACGAAATGACTAATAATTCAATTTGTGTAAGAAGTAGAACAAAGGGTGATTTAGGCGAACAAAAATTAGATGATTTCATAAAAGATATATTACTAGAAAGAGAATTAAAAAAGATTAATTAATTTAAAAAGGGACTTGTAGCCAAAACAAGTTCCTTTTTATTTTTTTATAATTAAAACTTAAAAAAATCATGTATTTTATTTATAGCTTTTCAAAAAAAATCTCTTTTAATATATAAATTTTACATATAAAAGTGGTTGACATTTGATATTTATTATGCTAATATATGAGCATTCAAAGAAGAAGTTTCCACTTCTCACCTTTTTAAGTTTACTTAATTGGTTGTTAGCAATTATATTTTTTTGATTGTTATAAGTGGGCTTTCTTTGGGCTCATTTTTTTATTTAATGGGCAATTTGGTCACAATAGTGGGAGGTATGTTACTATTAAAAATCAACAACTTTTAAACGAAGAAATTAATTTACCAAAAGTTAGATTAATCGGTTCTAATAACGAACAACTTGGTATTATGTCTAGCAAAGAAGCTTTATCTATGGCTAGTGAACAAAATTTAGACTTAGTTTTAATGTCACCAAATGCAGAACCACCTGTTTGTAAAATTATGAACTATGGTAAATTTAAATTCGACCAAGCTAAAAAATTAAAAGAACAAAGAAAAGCACAAAAGGTAGTTGAAATTAAGGAAATTCAATTATCAATGACAATTGAAAAACATGACATTGACGTAAAAGCAAAACATGCACAAAAATTCTTATCAAGTGGCGATAAAGTTAAAGTTACTATAAGAATGAAAGGCCGTCAACAAGCAAGACCTGAAATGGGTATTGAAGTTATGAACACATTTTTTGAAGTTGTTAAAGATTTCGGTGTAATAGAAAAAGCACCAGAAATTATGGGAAGAAACATATTTATGATTCTAAGCCCTATAAAATCAAAATAAATTAAGGAGAAAGATATTTATGCCAAAACAAAAAACAAATAGCGCAGCAAAGAAAAGATTTAGCGTTAAAAAATCTGGTGTTATCAAAAGATCAAAACAAGGTAGAAGACACATTTTAACTAAAAAGACTACCGCAGCAAAAAGAAATTTAAGAAAATCTGCTTACGTTAGCAGTGCACAAAGCAAAACCATTAAAAAATTGGTTCAAGGTTAATATAAAGGAGACACAAAACAATGAGAATTAAAAGAGCAGTTAATAAAAATAAGCACAAGAAAGCTATTTTAAAACAAGCAAAAGGTTTCTGGGGTGCAAAAAGTAAATTATTTAGAGTTGCTAACCAAGCAGTTATGAAAAGTCAAAAATATGCTTATATCGGAAGAAGATTAAGAAAAAGAGATATGAGATCTCTTTGGATTGCAAGAATTAATGCAGCTTGCAGAATTAATGGCCTTAGCTATAGCAAATTTATAAATGGCTTAAAAGTTAAAAATATTGATCTTAACCGCAAAATTTTAGCAGATATGGCTGTTAATGATAAAGTAGCATTTGCTAAACTTGTTGAACAAGTTAAAGCTTAATTTAAGTTTTTAAACTTTAGGAGATAATAATTGGAAATAATTACTTCCGTTAAAAATAGTTTAATTGTACAAACTAAAAATATAAAAGAAAACCCTAATAATAAACTTTTTATTGAAAACCCAAAATTAATAAAAGAAGCCTTTTTGGCTAATCAATCGTTTGATTATGTTTTAATAGCTGAAGATAAAGTTGAAAAGTTTAAAACTGAATATGAATTTTTATTTAATTGTAAATATTTTATAGTAGGAAAAAATGTATTACAACATTTATCAGATACAAAAACTCCACAAGGAGTAATTGCTATAATTAATTTTGATGATAAAGTTTTAAAAGCTCCAAAGTCAAATTTCTTGGTTCTTGAAAATATTCAAGACCCAGGTAATTTAGGAACTATAATTAGGTCAGCAAAAGGGACAACATTTACTGATATATACCTTATAAATTGTGTAAACTACTTAAATCAAAAAGTTATACGCAGTGCTATGGGTAATATATTTGATGTTAATTTATATAAAATTAACAATACTAAAACCTTTATAGATTTTGCTACAAATAATAAATTAAATTTGATGATTGCTGATATGTCTGGCGAAAACCTCTATAATATTAAAAAACAATTAACGAATGTAGGTATTGTGATAGGGAATGAAGGCAAAGGTATATCGTTAGAAATGCGACAAATAGTCAATAAATCAATTTCTATTCCTATGAAAAATGGGCTAGAGTCATTAAATGCAGGTGTAAGTTGTTCAATTATTATTTATTATCTTGACAATATTATATAAAATCAAGTACACTTTTAAGTGTAAAAGGAGAATATATTATGATTTCAGCAGGTGATTTTAGAAAGGGTGTTACTTTCGAATTTGAAGGAAATATTTATAACGTTGTAGATTTTCAACACGTTAAACCAGGTAAAGGCGCAGCTTTTGTTAGAACAAAAATTAAAAATATAATTACTGGACAAGTTTTAGAAAGAACTTTTAACCCAACAGAAAAAGTTGAAGAAGCTAAAATTGAAAGAAAAGAAATGCAATATCTTTATAATGAAGACAGCATTTATTATTTTATGGATATGGAAACATATGAACAAATTCCTCTTAACTATGACCAAGTTCAAGAAGCTATGAAATATGTTATTGAAAACATGATGGTTACAATTCAATTCTACAAAGGAAAAGCATTCTCTGTATTGCCTCCTATGTTTGTAGAACTTAATATTACAGATTGTGAGCCAGGTATTCAAGGTGACACATCAAAAGCAGGTAATAAACCAGCTACTCTTGAAACAGGCTTAACAATTCAAGTTCCTTTGTTTGTTAATAATGGAGACAGAGTAAGGATTGATACAAGAACTGGAACATACATGGAAAGAATTTAATTTTAATATTCGAAAAATAGAAAAATAGCAATACTTTTGTAGTATTGTTATTTTTTTTGCGTTTTAAGACTACTAGCGAAGTTTTTTAAATAAATTTATAAAAAGAAATATATCAGCCAGGAGAAAGTATGTTAAAAAATATAATTCCAGAATATTTTTATGAATACTTAGAAAAAACGCCTATAGAAAAAATTAATGAGATTAGGTTAAGGATGGGTAGGAAAGCTGTAATAACCATTAATACAAAATCTTATTATATTTCTAACAATGGTTTGACGGGTAACTTTGGTAAGGCTGTAGATGTATCCAAACAATTAATAGACGAAATTGTTAAACGAGCTTGCGAAAATTCTGTGTATGCATATAATCATCAAATTAAAAATAGTTTCATAACAGTAAGGGGAGGTATTAGGATAGGTCTTTCAGGAGAAGTTGTATATGAAAAAGGAAATGTAAAAACACTAAAAAATATTTATAGTTTATCTATTAGGATCCCGCATGAAATTAAAGGATGTGCCTCAAATATATTGCCTTATTTAATAGGTACAAAAGGGTTTTTAAATACTTTGATAATTTCTCCTCCTGGTTCGGGAAAGACTACTTTAATTAGAGATATTATTTATCAATTATCTAAAAATGGTTATTGTTATAATGTTCTTTTAGCGGATGAACGTTTTGAAATAGCAAATAGTTTTAATGGCTGCCCAACTTTAGATGTGGGAAATTTTTGCGATGTTCTTAGTGGTGGCAGTAAATCTTACGCATTCGAAAATGGAATAAGAAGCTTGAGGCCAGATATTATTGTAACAGATGAGATTTCTAATATAAAAGATTATGAATCTATAGATTATGCTTCAAGTTGTGGAGTATCTATTTTAACTTCTGTTCATGCTGAAAGCATTGATGATTTAAAATATAAAAAAGACTTTGAAAATCTGCTTAAAAACAAAGTGTTCCGCAGATTCATAGTTTTATCCCAAAAAGAGGGCCCAGGTACATTAGAGGGAATTTACGACGAAAATTTAAGGTATATAAATATATAAAATGAAAAATTTTCTATTAATCATAGTTTTTATTTGTTGTGTATCAATAGGAGTTTTAATTAAAAATTTTTATAAAAAGAGAAAAATTTTTTATTGTGATTTAAAACTTTTTTGCGATAATTTAATAAATGAAATTTCTTATAATGACGAAAAGTTAGAATTAATATTGTTGAAAAATACAAATTTATATAATAAGGACTTTACTATACTACTTAGCAACTTTCATTTATTTATTACAAACAAAATTAATGCAAAAGTTTTTAATGAAAATATCAAAAATAATTTATATTTTTTAACTGAAAATGAAAGAAAATTTATTTTTAATTTTTTTTATAAACTAGGTGGTTTAACAAAAGAAGAAGAAATTTATAGGGTTAATAATTTAAAACATGAAGTTGAAAAAATTAAAAACGAAACTTTTGAAAAGTATAAAAAGTTTTCAAATTTATATCTTAAATTATTTATAATACTTGGAATGGTAATTGTTATATTTTTTATATAAAGAGTAGGTAAAATGGATTACAATTTGATTTTTAAAATTGCAGCTATAGGTATATTAACTGCAGTAGTTGGTCAAGTTCTTAAAAATATAGGTAAAGAAGAAATTGCAACTATTGCAACGTTAGCAGGAGTGATAGTTGTTTTATTAATGGCTGTTAATATGATTAGTGAATTATTTGAAACAATTAAACAATTATTTTTAATTTATTAAACAAAACAGGTATATATGGATTTTTTTAAAATAATAGCAATAGGAATTTTAACCTGCATAGTAGCAATAGTCGTTAAACAAATAAAACCAGAATTTTATATTGTAATAGTAATTTCTGGCGGAATTATTATGTTTTTGATGTTAGTAGAACAATTAAAAACTGTAATTGATTATTTTTTAACAATCTTTACTAAGGTTAATTTAGATTATTCGTTATTTGTTTTAATAATTAAAATTCTTGGTGTTGGTTACTTAACAGAGTTCGCTCAAGGAATTTGTATAGATACTGGAAATGCCAGTATAGGAGAAAAAATATTAATAGGTGGTAAAATAATAATTTTGTGTTTAGCACTACCAATAATAACAAGCTTGTTAGATATGATTTTAGCATTATTATAAAGTTAATAATTTCTATTTTGTGTTTTGTTTTATGCTTTAATTGTTTATTTATTAGTAATAAAGCTGAAAGAATGGAGAGTAAACAAGATGTTGTTTTTTTATCTTCAAATGAGGAAAGTTTAGAAAAAGAATTAGAAGATAATATAAACAAACAACTTGGAGATATAGATTTTAGCCAGCTAGATAGTTTGTTGGGGAATTTAGATAATAATAGCAAAGATCATATAAAATTTTCTAGTTTTATAGAAATTGTTAAGTCTTTTATTAACGCTGAAAATTCATCTTTATTTTCTAACTTTTTTTCATATTCTTTATCTATATTATTTCAAAATGTTCTTAGTTATTTACCTTACTTTGCAATTATAGTGGCTTTAGCTATAATATACAGCTTAATAGGGAATTTATCTAGTGAAAATAGTAAATCGGTTTCTAGTTTAATACATGTTGTGTGTTTTTGCTCCATAGCTCTTACAATTTTAAAAATAATATTTTCTTTAATGAATGAAGTTAGCATAACGATTACTTTTATCGAAAAACAAATGGAAGTTATTTTTCCTATATTACTAACATTAATTACATCTATAGGTAGTGTTGTTACAGCTACAAGTTTTCAACCTATATTAGCAGTTTTAAGTGTTGCGATAACTAAATTATTTACTACCGTTTTAATACCTATTTTTATTTTTTCTGTAGTTTTTAATGTTGTAGGAAATATTTCAAACAATGTAAGAATGGACAAGTTTTCAAAGTTTTTTAGTAGTACATTCAATTATATTGTGGGTATTGTATTTACTATTTTTATTGCTTTTTTAACAATTCAAGGTTTAACAACGTCGTCTATAGATGCAATATCTTTAAGAACTGCAAAATTTGCTATTAAAAGTTATGTTCCTATTTTGGGTTCATATTTATCAGATGGTGTTGGTTTAATTCTAGCAAGTAGTGTTTTAATAAAAAATGCGGTGGGTGCAACAGGATTAGTAGTTTTAGGTTTAAGCATTTTAATGCCTATAATTAAAGTAGGAATTGTCATATTATTACTAAAACTTATATCTGCAATAATAGAAACTCTTTGTGACCAAAAAATATCAAACTTTTTATTTGGCTTGTCAAAAAGTTTAAATATGTTAAACATTTCTTTATTAGCGGTAGGATTTATGTACTTAATTTCTTTATCTATGTTAATGTGCTGTTCTAATATTTTTTAAAAGGGAAGAGTATGAATTTTGTAAGTTCATGGATTATTTCTATATGTGGGATAATCATTGTAAGTTTATTAGCAGAAATTGTTTTACCTAATGGCAAAACTAATAAATTGATAAAAAGCATTTTAGCCTTATTTTCAGTTGTTACAATTATTAGCCCTTTAAAACAGATAAACTTAGAAAAATTAAATTTTTCAAGTTTTTTCAATAGTCGATTAAGTATTGATAGTAATTTTGTTAGTAACAGAAACAATGAAAAAATAAAAACTTTAGAAATACAAATAGAGAAAGACTTAGAATTAAACGGATATAAAGATATACAAATTAGTATGAATGGCTATTTTGAACAAGAAAAATTACTAATTGAAAATGTTTTTGTCGATTTAAAAAATTCAGTTCTTTCTAATAAAAATATGAATATAAATAAATATACAAACATTATTGCTATAATAAAAAATTTAATAAACATTCAAGAGGATAGTATTATTTTTTATGAGTGAAAACGAAAAAAACAATGAAATAAGTACTAAAAAAAAGAAATCTATTTTTGATGTTTTTTTTAGTAAACTTAAAAAAATTAAACATCTTGATAAAATATTAACTATTTTGTTTATAGCTATAATTTTGCTAATTTACTTTTCTTCTTTTTCATTTAATAATACAAATAAAATTAAAAATGAAGGACAAGCTTTAACAAATAATGAAGTAACATCATTATCTAGCTATCAAAAAGCACTAGAGAGAAAAATTGAAGAAACAATAAGTGCCATTAAGAATGCAGGAAATGTAAATGTAATGGTAAATTTTAGTCAGGGAATAGAGACTGTTATTGCTTATACAACCGAAAGTAGACATAATAAAGATGGAACAATATCAGAAATAAAAACCCCCGTACTAATTACAAACAATGGAAAGACTCAGCCTATTGTGTTACAAGAAAAAATGCCCGATCCAACAAATATTATTGTGGTGGCTTCTGGCGCTAAAGATACAAATGTAAAACTTGAAATATTAAGGGCAATACAAGCAATGTTTGAATTAAATAGTTCTAACATTGAAATTTTTGCGGGTAATTAAAGGAGGATATTTATATGTTAACAAAAAAGAAAAAAATTATTGTTTTAGTTTCAATGTTGGTACTTTTAGTAATTACAGGTTTTTTAAATATTATTTTAAATAACACTACTGAAGAAGCTTCAACTTCTTTAAACGCTGATTATTCATCTTCTTCATTCTTTTCAACCTGTAGGGCGGATAGAACTGCAACAAGAAATGAATCAATGAGTTATTATAAAGAAATATTAAATAATTCTTCAAGCTCTAGTGAAGCTAAAAACAATGCAGAATCACAAATTAACAGTTTAATTGAAGCAATGTCTATTGAAGTTACTATGGAAGGTTTAATTAAAGCAAAAGGATTTTCAGAAGCTTTGGTGAATTACTCTTCGACCTATATTAATGTAATTTTACAAAGCAGTGAATTAACTGAAAGCGAAGTTGCTCAAATCGTAGAAATTATTCAATCTCAAGTAGATAGGGATATAGACTATATAAAAATTATTCCTGTTGAATAAAATTCAAGAGTATAAAAAATAATTGCAATCGTATAATCGTTGTGTTATAATCATTATGTTTAGGAGTGTGCAATGTTTAATAACGGCGATTTGTATGATAAAAATCAAGACGGCAAAGTTTATTGTGGCAAAAATATAATGTTGTCTATAATCAATTTGGCTGCTAAGGAAATTAGTGGTGTATCTTCTTTATGCAGTAATTTTGGTAGCCGTTTTAAAAAGTTTTTCTCTTCAAATTATTTTGAGGGTGTAAAAGTTTCTTATACTCAAAATAAAAATTTAATTATAGATATATACCTTAATGTATATTTCGGCTATAGTGTTGCGGACGTTGCTTATCGTGTACAAGAAAATGTAAAAAATGGTATATCAAACATGATAAGTGCTAAAATTGAAAGTATTAATATACATGTTATGGGTGTAGATTTTACAAGAGAAGAATTGTCTAAATTTTAAGCATTGCCCCTTGTTAATTATTCTAACAAGGGTTTTTTGTTAAGATTTGATAGGAGATTAGTTCATGAGCAGGATTTTAGCAAGAGATTGCGGTTTTAAAATGATATTTCAATATTTATTTAACGAAATTGTTGAAGTTGAAAATATTTATTCAGAATACGATTTAACCGAAGATGAGAAAAATTATTCTTATCAAATTTTATTTGCTGTAAAAAATAATATGGAAGAATTAAATAATAAAATAGAGTGTAACTTAAAAAATAATTTAAAAATAAAAGATATATATAAATTAGATTATGCTTTATTATTACTTGCTTTAGCTTGTAGCGATTATTTAAATGAACCTATATCATTATCTATAAATGAAGCCGTGGAATTGGCAAAAAAATATTCTACAGATAAAAGCCCCGCTTTTGTAAATGGAGTTTTATCATCTATTTACAAAAATAAATAATAATAAGGTTTGAGAAATGTTAAAAACATTAAGTGTTTCAGAGCTGTCTCATTATGTAACTAGCATATTTGAGGCTGAAGAATTATTGCATAATGTAAAGGTATATGGTGAAGTATCGGGGTTGTCTTTTGTTAGAGGGAACCTTTATTTTAGTTTGAAAGATGAAAATGCTTTAATTCCTTGCATAATGTTTGGTATGAATACTAATTCGCTAAAAGAAGGGGACCAGATATTAGCTACTGGTACAATAAAGTACTATGCTAAGGGCGGCAAATTAAATTTATATGTATCTTCGGCTATTCCTTATGGTAGCGGTATTTTATATCAAAAATTTATTGAGCTTAAAAATAAATTGGAGCAAGAAGGCATATTTAGTAATAAATATAAAAAACAGTTGCCTGATGAAATTAAAAAAATAGGTGTCATTACTTCAAAAACAGGTGCCGTGGTTCATGATATACAAACGGTTGCCCATAGAAGAAATCCTACACTTAATATAGATGTTTATCCAGCTAAGGTTCAAGGTGCTATGGCAGAGCAAACTATTATTAAAGGACTAAAATATTTTGATAATCAAAAAGATATTGATGTTATTATTATAGCTAGAGGTGGTGGTTCTATTGAAGATTTACAACCTTTTAATACAGAGGAATTGGCTAGAGCTATTATTCAAACTTCTAAGCCTGTAATATCGGCAGTTGGGCATGAAACAGATTTTACAATATGTGATTTTGCAAGCTCTGTTAGAGCAGCTACTCCCTCTGAGGGTGCTGAGTTAGTTTCAAAAAATTTATATGATTATATTGAAAAAATACAATCAAACGTTGAAAAAATTTTTTATTTAACACTTCACTTAATTGATGCAAAACATGAAAAATTTGAGTTTGATTTGGAAAAGCTAAACAGTTTAATTTTACAAAAAGAAAATTACGAAAGTAATGCTTTTTCTTCCATTGTAAAAAACTTAGTATTTTTGGCTAATAATACATTTATAAATAAAGAGCATAAGTTAGTCTTATTGCATAACAAAATTGAATTGTTAAATCCTTTAAATAGCGTAAATAAAGGATGGGTAAAAATTAAAAATTCAAAAAAATATTTAAATTCTATTAAAGATATAAAAAAGAATGAAGAAGTTTTAGTTGAATTTAAAGATGGAAAAATAAAAACATTAGTTACTGAAATACTAGGAGGAACAAATTAATGAATTTCGAAGAATATAATGCAAGGTTACAAGAAATAGTAAAAACTTTAGAAAAGAATGATGTTTCAATAGAAGAAGGAACAAAATTATATGAAGAGGGCGTAAGCATTGCAAAAAAGTGCTATGAAATTTTAAATAAAAACAAGGGCAAAATAAACATCTTAAAAGAAGAATTAGAAAATCTTTCTAATTCTGATAATATAGATTAAAAGGAATGATAAATATGAGATTAAGTAAATTAGTTTCTGAAAGAACAAAAGAAACACCTTCTGATGCAAAACTTAAAAGCCATATTTTAATGCTAAGGGCTGGATATATGAAGCAAGTAGCAAATGGTATTTTCACATTAACGGCGTTAGGTCAAAAGGCTTGTTTAAATATAGAAAATATAATAAGTTTTGTACAAGAACTTATAAATAAAGGGCATGCATATGCAGCTGATAATGGAGATGTTTACTTTGATGTAAGAAGTTTTAGAGGTTATGGGAAATTATCTAACCGTAAAGTAGATGATATGTTAAATGGTGTTCGTAAAGATGTAGAACCAGGAAAAAGAGATCCAATAGACTTTGCATTATGGAAAGGTGCAAAACCAGGTGAAATAGCATGGGAATCTCCATGGGGGCAAGGAAGACCAGGATGGCATATAGAATGTTCTGCAATGATTTTAAATAACTTAGGAGAATCAATAGATATTCACGGAGGAGGAAAAGATTTAATATTCCCTCATCATGAAAATGAAATTGCTCAAAGTGAAGCTTTAACAGGAAAACCATT
>CALATF010000024.1 GCA_937891595.1 uncultured Clostridia bacterium | reverse complement strand
GTACTAAACAAAATATATATCTTCCAAAAGATATAACTGGAGCTAATGCTCCGTCCTTATTAGCACAAAATTTTTATAACAAAGTTAGTTTAAAAAAAGAGAGTTTTCAAATACCTGAAAGCGTTGCAGAAGAAGAAATAAACGAAGTTGATTATAAAAATAATAAAATAATGCTTGCAACCGATAACACCCCAGATAGATATAAAATTAAAGCTTTATTTGCTAAGGAAAATATACCTAAGCAAACTTCTAATATGTTTAATGAAATAAATAGTACTATTATTAATGTTAAAAAACTTAATGATAGCGAAATAGAAATAAGTTTTGAAGCATTAAAACATTTAAAATATTTAGTAATACGTGAAACTGAAGACAATAAAAAAGTAATAGCAACAATTCAAGATAAACATGAAGAAATTTTAATAAAAGACAGCTACTTAACAAAAGGAAATATTTACACTTACTATTTAATTGCCACATATAAAGATAATTTAAATGATTGTGAAAAAACGAATGCCATAAGCAATAAAGTTAAAATTTTTATGTTATAAAAAAGCTCCCTTTAAATAATAGGGAGCTTTTTGTTAACTTATAAGATGTCGCTATCCTTAAAGTTATCTATAATTTCATCCTGATCTTCATCAAAAGAATTTAAAATTTCTTTAACTTTAGTATCTTCTAATATCACTTCTTCTTTATTTTCTAAAGAGTTATTTTCTTCATTATTTGTAAGTTTTACGTTTTCAGGCTGACTATCTTGCAAATTCCTTGCTTGACTATCTGCTAATTGTTCTTCAGGTATAATTTCTGTACTTCCATACAATGCATCATTTGGAGTTTGGTCATGTATAACTTTAATTCTTTCAAGCAATTCATCATAGTCGGGCAAATCTTCGATTGATTGTAATTCAAATCTTTTTAAAAATTCATCTGTTGTACCAAAAAGCAATGGCTTACCAACTGCGTCTTTTCTTCCAACTATTTCAATAAGATTAAAGTTAGATAGCACTTGTATAGCATAGTCACTATTTACCCCCCTAACCTGCTCAATATCGAGCCTAGTTACTGGTTGTTTATATGCAATAATAGCAACAGTTTCTAACGCAGCTTTAGTTAATTGTTTTTCTCTTATAGGATTTAAAACAGTTGCAATATCATCTGCAAAAACTGGGTTTGAACACATTTGAACAGATTGTTTATATGTAATTACATTAATACCATCGCATTTATGTTTTTCTTTTAGTTCTTCAATAGATTTTATGACATCTTTTTTATCTACTTCCAACTTTTCTGAAATATCATTAATTTCTACACCTTGACCAGCAACAAATAGTATACTTTCAACTAATTGTGTTAAGTTTTCTTTGTTAGTAATCATTTTTATACTACCTCTTTTTCTTTTAGTTCAATATCAATATCTTCATAAGTAGATTGTTGTTTAACAATTATCTCTTGCATCTTTAATAGTTCTAGAACAGCTAAAAATAAATTAATCATTTCACTTCTAGTATAATCTTGCTCGAAAAAGTCTGAAAAACGCATCTTCTTTTTTTCTAAAATATTTTGTCTAATTGATATAATTTTTTCTGCAACTGTAAATCTATCTTTTTCTATCTTCTTTGGAACAACTTTTTCTTCTTCCTTTTTTACTCTTGTTAGCATACCTGCAAAAGCGTTTAAAAGACCTTCTATATTCATTTCTTTTAAAACATATCTATAATCTTTTACAGTTTCATCTGCTACTTTATAGAACCTATCTACATTTTCATAAGCTTTTAATCTTTCAGCAGCCTCTTTGAATAATTTATATTCTTTTAACTGCATTAAAAGCATTTTTTCAGGATCCATTTCTTCTTCTACTTCTTCTTCAACTCTTGGTAAAAGAGACCTTGATTTAATTTCAATTAAAGTAGCAGCTATATCTATAAAATCGCTGGCTTTGTCCATATCTATTTCATCTAGCTGTGACATATAATCAAGATATTGCTCTGTTACTTCAGATAATTTAATCTCGGTAATTTCCATCTTAGAATCTTTTATTAAGTGCAACAATAAATCTAGTGGGCCTTCAAAGTTTTCTAGTTTAAATTTATAACCAGTATCAAAAACATGTTCTATTGTTTGTTCATTTTTTGAGTTTTTCATAATCTTTATCCTTTAATAATCAATCTCCAAAAGCTACTAATCGGAGAGCCTATATAGTAAACAAGGTAATTAAATATATTAGTAAAATTAAATACTAAAATTACAATTAATAAAATAATTGAGCCATACTTCTGCATAAATAAAACAAAAGGGTTAGTATATTTTAATTGAGAAGCTATAGCATTAAACCCATCTAACGGATAAATAGGTAATAGATTAAATATCATAAATACTAAATTTGCTTGGAACATATATAAAACAAATGCATAAGTTATAAAAGCAAATATTGATGAGGCAACAACATTTTCAAGCAACATCATAAAAGGACAAAAAATAAAAGCTAATATTAAATTTACAACTACACCTGATATACTAACTAAGAAACAGTCTCGTTTTACTTTTTTAAAGTTAAAAGAATTTATAGGGACTGGCTTTGCCCAACCAAACCCTAGAAATAAGAAACAAAATAATCCTATTTTGTCAAAATGAGCCATAGGATTAAGAGTTAACCTTCCTGCTATTTTTGGCGTGTTATCGCCTAATTTATAAGCAGTAAAAGCATGAGCAAATTCATGTGCTGTTATTGCTATCATTACAGCTAATGTAAAAGTTAAAAAAATTATTACTTTATAATGAAATGGATAATAACTTAATTCAAACAGCAAACTATATAGCATATTATTTTTTATAGCACCTTTTAATTAAAAATCAAAAAAGCTAGAACTAACCTAATTCTAACTTTTTTGATTATATTATATTTTTATTTTTTAATCAATTAAATTTAATTATTGTAAATAGTTTTTACAAAAAATAACAATTATTTAAATACTTTCCAGTTTTGAATTGTTTTATTTACATTATCATAAAAACTAGCTTTATTAATATTATCTACACATATAATATTTGTTTGAGAAACAACTTCTCCATTTTTAGTTAAATATATTATTCCTACAATATCTCCTGCTTTTACAGGAGCAACAACTATATCTTTAATTTTTATAAGCGTATCAATATCATCTGAATTTTCACGTTTATTTATAATTACGTATAGATTATCTTGAGGTTTAATGCTTACCTGTGAATGTTGCCCATTTTTAACTTTTATGTTTTCAGATAAAATTATATTTTTATCTACAATCATTTTATTTTCAAAATTTGCAAAACCATAGTTTAAAAGTTTAGATGTTTCAGCAAACCTAGCTTTCCCATTTTCAGCCCCTAATACAACACCTATTAATCTCATATTATTACGTTTTGCAGTTGCCGCTAAGCAATATCCAGCTTCGTTTGTAGAACCTGTTTTACCGCCGTCGCATCCCTCATAATACCTAATTAATTTATTAGTATTAACTAATTCGCTTTCTCTACCTTTAGGATGTTTTAAAGTATCCATCCAAATTGTGCTATAATTATGGTAAATATCATGCTTTAACACTTCCTTTAATAAGATTGCAGTGTCTTTAGCACATGAAAATTGATTGCTAGCAGGTAGCCCTGTACAATTAACATAATTAGTGTTACCCATACCTAATTTTTCAGCTTTATTATTCATAAGTGTCACAAAACTATCTTCACTTCCTGCTATAGTTTCAGCTAACGCAACACTAGCATCATTTGCAGAACTTACTATACAACTTTTAAGCAAATCTCCCACAGAATATTCACCATTTGTTTCTATAAATACCTGAGAACCACCCATACTTGAAGCATTTTCTGACACCGTTATTACATCCTCAAGATTTAGCCTACCAGCATCAATTTCTTCGCAAGTTAAACATATGGTCATTAATTTAACTATGCTTGCAACTGGTATTTTTGCATTACTATTTTGTTCAAACAAAACTTGGTTAGTATTAAAATCCATTAAATATAAAGCTTTTGCAGAATAATCTTCATTAATACTTAAAGCAAAACATAATTTTGGTGAAATTATATTTATGGCAATCATTAAAAAAGAAGTAACTATTAATCCTATTATTATAATTCTCTTTTTCATTTTTTATTTCTCCTTTATTCGAAATTATTATTTGCAAATTAAACTAAAATTATTTATAAAAACAAACTAAAATTATTTATAAAAACAAAAAATGTAACAAAAAAAACACCAGAAAAATCTGATGTTTTGAAAATTTAATATTGCTAATAAATTATTCTAAGTTTTCAATATATTTAGCTAACAATTCTAAATAATATACACTTGCACATTTTCTATTATAAACAATATCTTCATGCTTTATTTTATTGTTTGTGTAAGCTGAAACATAATTTGTAATCAATGAATAAACAACTATAGGTAAATTGCAGTATTTGGCAGCTATAACTTCATTACAAATATTAAAACCTATGATATCACCGTGCATTTGTTGGGCAAAGTGCGATTCTGCTATTGTTTCTGCTGAAGGTCCTGGAAATTCTACTAAAATACCTTTCTTTACTTTAATAGCCATATCTTTTTTAGCTGTGTAAATTAAAGAATCTATCATTTCTTCATCATATGCATTAGACATATCTATAAATTTATGCCCTGGTTTAGTGTAATCACAATTATATAAAGGGTTTCTTCCTGTAAAGTTTAAATGGTCACTAACGGTTACAATGTCGCCAACTTTAAATTTGTGACTAATTGCTCCTAGTGAAGAACATAAAATTAATTTTTCGCAACCTAACTCTTTTAACATAAATATAGGAGTAGCTATATCAGAGCGATCATATCCATTAAAATAATGAAGTCGTCCTAAATTTAATATTATTTTTTTACCTTTTAAAGTACCAAAAATTAATCTATTGTCTTCTCTATCATCACCAAGTACTTTCATAGAAGGTATATCTTTAAAATATATTTCTTCTTTATTTTCTATCTCATCTAAAAACTCAGAGAAACATGAGCCTAAAATAACACCTATGTAGCTTCCTTCTACTTTGATTTTGCTTTTAATTTCTTGAACAATTTTATCAATATTATTCATAAAAATAGTTCCCCTTTATTTTTGATACATAGTAATTTTACCACATTAATTTTTTTTTTACTACAATTTTTTAAAAAAATTAAATAAAAATAAAAAATTTTGATAAAGCAATAATTAAAACTATTTGAATAATTAACAAAATAGAAATTATTATAAAAAAGAATAATAAAATTTTAAATTCATGCTCCCTTACATAACAATTACCATATTTACTTAATTGTTTATTAAAAAATATTAACCTTAATGAAAATAAAAATAGTAAAAACAACGTGGTAAATTTAAAAGGCAACAATATTAAAAAAGTAAATATCACACCTTTAATTAAACCTAAACAAGATAAAATAATACAAACATCTAACCCGGTTTGAAAGCTAATATATATTAAAAAAGATATTACTAAAAAAGCAGAAATGCCTCTTAAAAAAGAAAGACAAAATATTAAAAATAAGGTTAAAAATAAAAATAATATATTTAAAAATAAAAATACAAAAACAGAAATATTATTACTTAAATATTTTCTTAATAAAAAATTTTGTATTTGACTTAATTCAAATTCATTTCCGGTTTTAACGGCACAAAAAAAACCTGTAAATAAACAAATTAAAATAATTGAAGAAACTATTAAAGCAGTCTTTTTATTTAAAGAAAAGAACCTTTTTATGTTATCAAAAAATAAATATTTAGATTTTATTAAAGACATAAAATTCGACTATTTACAAACTATCTCCTTATAAATAGTTATTAATAATCTTCTTATTATATTACTTTTTTTACAAAAATTTTGTCATATAATTCAGTTGTAGCATAGGTAATAAATTCTTTATTAGTTGGACAATATTCAAATGGAAAGTTTTTACCCCGCTCATATGCCATTTTAATAGATTTTCTTATATTCATTTCAACACATGATATCTTTTTATTATATTTATTAGCTAAATAGACATATAAATCCTTATTTAACTTCTTAACAATACAATCATTTGATAAAATATAAATTATTGCATCAATCATAATTGAATAACCCTCATGCTTTAAAGAAAATCCCATTTGAATAAGAAATTCACCTATTATTTTCACCCAAGAAGAATCATAGATTTTTCTTTCCTCCACCTTCATAGATAAAATTTCCTTTATTTTGTTAGATAAATTCAATTTAATATTTTCATTATAATCAACGCAAATATTGCTACTAAACTTATTAGCATTATTATTAGCTTTAATTACAAGCAATCTTTTTATGAAACCCTCTTGAAATAATTTATTAATTAAGTGGTAAGATTTATCATCTAAATTATTATCTATTAAATCTAAAATTAAAAAGTTTACTTGGGAAAATTTTTTTAACAAAACATCATCTAGGTCTTTTAAATATATTGTATAGTAATCATTTTCATTCAATAAGCCTTTTACAATAAAACCTAAATTTGAATTAGCAGATTCCGAATAAAATATAGCTATAGATTTTTTGATCATAACTAATTAAACTCTCCTTTTATATGTGTATCCATAGTCTAACACAAAATAAAAAGAGAACAAAATGTTTTTTAATATTTTTTTACAAAATTTTGATATTTTAAATTATTTTGTACAAAATTGTTGAAAATGGCAATATAATTAATTTTATAATTTTTACTGATTAAGCATCCAATCTATATAAACACCAAAACCCTTGGTAGGATCATTCACAAAAACATGTGTTACAGCCCCTATCAGCTTACCATTTTGAATAATAGGGCTACCACTCATGCCTTGCACTATACCACCCGTTTTTTCTATTAATCTATCATCTATTACTCTTATAACCATACTTTTATCATTAGAATAATTTTGATAATTAGTTTTTATTATCTCTATATCAAAAGTTTCAACTTTATTTCCATCTATACAACATCTTATTTGAGCTTTGCCTGGTTTAACAAGAACTCTGCTCCCCACTTCCACTTCCTGCAATTCTTCAAGTAGGTTGCTTTTATTACTAATTTCCCCAAAAACTCCGTAATTGTTGTTTTTTTCAACAAGGCCTTGCTCATTTTTACCTTGCATAAATAAACCCCTTAATTCTCCAGGATTTCCAGGAGTGCCTTTGTTAACCCCTAGGATAGAACAATTATATACTTTACCTTCTTTTAAATCTATAACAGATTTTGTATCACTATCACATATAGGATGTCCAAGAGCTCCAAATCTATTATTTGAATTAATAAAAGTTAATGTTCCAACTCCGGAAGCATCATCTCTTACCCAAACTCCTAATTTATATGTTTGACTTTTAACATCATAACTTGGTTTTAGTCTTGCAGTAAATTCTTTATTTTTACGAATTCCTTTAACAACAAGTTCTCTATTTTTATTTTCTTCCTTATTTATTATTTTTGAAATACTTGAGACTTCTTCAATGGTTTCGTTTTCAATTTGAGTTATTGTATCACCTATTTGGAGTAAACCATCATTTAATACATCTTTTTCACCATCTATTGTAGTTATAGGGCTACTACCTATTACTAAAACCCCCTCTGTTTTTAAAACTAGTCCGATTGCGTTACCACCAGCTAAAACCTTATCATCTTTTATAATTTTTACTTTTTGAGATTTAAATGGTATTAGATTAAAAAGTTTAAATATAATTTCAGGCTCACTAACAATGTTTTTATTTTTATCTATAGAAACTGACGTATAATTATTTTTAATTTTTAAAAATATGAAAGGGCCAAATATTTTATTGTTTTGGACTTGATTTAAGTCTGACATAGTCATTATTGCATTGTTAGAAAAATCAATTATTTTTGCAAAAGGAATGTTAATGCATACAAAAAAAATTGCAACAATAACAATTAATATAAATATATATTTACTTTTACTACTTTTTTTTTGCAAAGTCATAATAATTTTAGTTTAAAAGATTTACAAAAAAATATGTAAAAAAAATCTAGAAAAAAATGTAATTTCTTCTAGATTATATTTTTAAACTTTACTTTTATATGCGTTACATCTATTTTTTAACTCTTGAGCATGATTTAAAGAAACTATACTATCATTACTTCCACCGGATAAACGAGAAATTTCCTCTAATATTTCTTTATCGTTTAATAAAGTAGCTTTTACATTTGTAGAATCATCTTGAACATACTTAGATATTTTTATATTACAGTCAGCCATAGCACAAATTTGTGGCAAATGCGATACGGACATTATTTGACATGTTTTTGAAATATTTGCTAATTTACATGCAACTTTATATCCCATATCTCCGCTAATACCAGTATCAATTTCATCAAATATCATACAGCTTATATTGTCAACAGCGGATAAAATATTTTTAAGAGCAAGCATAAATCTACTAGCCTCACCGCCTGATATTATTTCAGATAATGGTTTTAAATTTTGACCTGCATTTGCAGAAAATAAAAATCTGACATCATCCAACCCGCTTGTTTTAAATAAACTTTCACATTCGTCTACATTTGGAAGATTGCAAAATTCTACTTTAAATTTTGAATTTTTCATTCCCAAATCATTTAGCTGGTTTTTAACATCATTTTCAAAATTGACAGCAATCTCTTTTCTAATTTTACTAATGTTTAAAGCTTGGGAATATAAATTTAATAATATTTGCTCTTTCTGTTTTAATAAAAATTGAAGTTTATCTTTACTATTTAAAATGTCATCATAATCTTCTTTTGCTTTTTTTAAAAACAATAAAATATCTTCAATAGTAGCGCCATATTTTTTCTTAAGAATTTTAATTTTATCTAATCTTTCATCAATTTCGTCAAATTCACTTTGGTTAAAGGTACAATTCTCTTTTTTATCTTTTAAAGTTTCGATAATGTCAACTAATTCATATTTAGTACTATCAAGTCTTGAGGAAATTTCTATTAATGATTCATCAAACTTAACAATGTTAGAAATAAGCGAATGAGCTCTTTTAATATTTGCAAGTAAAGAACTTTGGCTATCTAGTTCATTTATTGCCGTATTTATAGAATCATAAATCTTTTCAGAACTTTCCATTAATATTTTTCTTTGCAACAAGTCATCATCTTCGCCCGGCTTAAGTTTTGCATTCTCTATTTCTAATATTTGATAATTCAATAAATCTAACATTCTTTCTTGATTTTCAGCAGAACCATTTAGGTTTTTAATTTGGTTTTGTATATCTTTTAACTTTGTTAAGTTAGAGTTATATTCGCTGAATAATTCTTTGTTTTTAACAAAAGAATCTATAATTTGTAAATGATATTTATCTTTTAATAATCTTTGATGTTCATGTTGTCCATGTATATCAATTAAATGAGAAGTAATATTTTTAAGCATTGATGCCGTTACTGTACTGCCATTTACTTTAATATCGCTTTTACCATCAATAGTCATCTTTCTTGATATTATTAAATCATCTTCAACTTCGATATCATATTCATTGAGTATTTTAATAACATAATCAGAAAAAGGCGCAGTAAAAACTGCAGTCACTTTCATAACTTCTTGACCTTGTTTAATAAGAGATTTATTAGCTTTTGAGCCTATTACAAAATTAAGTGCGTCTATAATTATACTTTTTCCAGCACCTGTTTCACCACTTAACACATTTAAACCTTGAAAAAAATTTATGTTTAAATTATCAATCAAAGCTACATTTTTAATTTCTAAACATTTTAACATATAAAAAATATAGCAAATTTTTATTAAAAAAACAACCTTTATATTTATAAAGGCTGTTTGATTTATTAAAATAAATATTTTTTATGAATTTATTATATTTTCTAATTTATTTAAAGCACGTTCAGAATGTTCTATGTTTGAAAATAATAACATAACTGTATCTTCACCGTTAACACACCCCATTAAGTCTTCAATATTAAATTTATCTATCATAGAACAAATAGCACTTGCAAAACCCTTAAGAGTACGAATAACTAAAAAGTTCTTCAAAGACTTAATTGAAATTACCACTTCTTTTAATAAAAATATGTATTTGTTTGATATTTGGTTAGATGAATCTGCAAAAGCATATTTATATTTACCTGTTTCATTTGAAAGAATTTTAATTAAACCTAATTCTTTAATATCTCTACTAATAGTTGCTTGAGTAACTTCAAAATTTTGTTCTTTTAATATAGAAACTAAGTCTTCTTGCGTTTCTATCTCATAAGTAGTTATAATTTCCAAAATCTTTGATTGTCTTGAACTTCTAGCCATAAAGTCATTCTCCTATGTATAAGGTTATTCAAATCGACATCTTGATTATACATTTTTATTTATAATTATGCAACGGCATTATGCATAATTATTCATTTATAAATTTATATTTATGCAAAATGCATAATAAAAATAAATATCTATATTTTATAAATATTCAATATTACTTTATCTTTTATTATTTTTAAATATTTTAAAAAACTTTGTATTATATATGGTTATTTTTGCAGTATTTTTTACTATTTTTAAAGAATTTTCTATTGCGTACCTTTTAGCTATCGCTTTAAACAGCACTGTTATTCCAGCAATAAAAGAGCTTACCAGTGCAACAATTAAAATATTAAATCCCTGAAAATTAAAAAAAGAAGAAATTATCATAGCAATCATAGTACCACTCGCTCCACACAATATACCACTTATATCGCCAACAACATCACATAATAAAGACGATACTTTGTCAGAGTTTTTAATTAAAAACATACATTTCTCAAATAAATGCTTTTCTATTTTTTCTTTTTTTAATTCTTCAATTTGACAAGCCGTTATTGCCAATCCTATCATATCTGATATAACATTTAAGAAAGTAAAAATAAAAAGAAGCACAACCGCTACAAATATCCTGCTTTTTACTAACATCATTTCTGAAAATAAACTAAGAAATAACGACAAAAAGAAAGCCAAAGTACTTATTCTTGTTATCCATTTTATGTACTCTCTGTTTTTATTTGGTTTATTATTATTTTCTTTAGTTTGCCGAATTATAATTTTCATAAAAAAGCCTCATAATTAAATATATGAGGTTTTTTATTAAAATATAAATATATAATTTATTAAAATATTTTATAATTAAATATCTTGTTTATTAATATATTGTAAAATTGTTTCTACAACAGAACTTAAGTCAGCCATAATAGTTTCGCCTGTTCTTCTTATTTTAATTTCTGCTTGATTATTTTCTAAACTTCTTGGGCTAATTACAACCCTAATAGGCATGCCCATTAAATCTGCATCGGCAAATTTTATACCTGGCATACAATCTCTATCATCTATCAAAGTTTCTATTTTTAATGATTTTAACTTATTATATAGCTCAAATGATTTAGCTTTTACAAGATCATTATCTAACCTTAAAGGAGCTATATGAACTTTATATGGAGCAATAGACATTGGCATAATA
>CALATF010000023.1 GCA_937891595.1 uncultured Clostridia bacterium | reverse complement strand
GATAATCGTAATCATAACTTTTAACCACCTATTGCAGTTAAATATTGTTCATAAGTGTAACCCCACTTAACAGGACAAGCTTCAGAAGAACTATAACCATACCAATTCCAATAAGCGTCCCAACTAGATGGTTTTGAAGAAACTTGACAATAAATAGTAAGGTTTTCACATTCTTCAAAAGGCATAGCATCTAAATCACCATCATCATACCAACAATTAAATTCAACAACGGTAGATGGAATCCAAATTGTTTTTAATGAGGTACAACTATCAAAAGCATAAGAATCAATATAAGTAACCCCATAAGGAATATTAACTGTTGTTAATGCAGAACAAGCATAGAAAGTTCTATCATCAATTAAGGTTAATGAAGCTGGTAAATGAGCATTAACTAATTTACTACAACCCATAAATGCTCTGCTAGCTAGTGTCGTAACACTATCAGGCAATGAAATTGAAGTTAGCGAAGTACAATAGCTAAAAGCACCTTCTTTAATAGTAGTTAAATTAGTATTGCTTTCAAATACACAAGAAGTTAAAGCCTTACAAGCTTCAAAAGCATATTGTGCAATGCTTGTTACAGGTGCAGGAATAGTAATTGTTTCTAACGCATAACAATCACTAAAACAATAAGCACCAATACTTGTTACTCCACTAGGGATTGTGATATTTGTTATTAGCTTCGCACCTTCAAAAGTAGAATCATATAATATTGTTATATTCTTTGGAATATTTATTTCAGTAAGATAATACATACTAGCAAATGCTCTTTTTCCAATAGAAGTAATTGAATCTGGTAATACTATCTTTGTAAATCGACAAACATAAAAAGCATTTTCACCAATAGTAGTGATTGATGACGGAATTCTTAACTCTGCTTGTGTATTTAAATTAGCATCTGTTATTGTATCACCAGAAACAGTGACAATACCTTCTGATACACATTGTTCCCAAGTTTTTGTCATTACACCATCAACAAACAATCCAGAAGATTCTTTGAAAATAGCATAGAATGTTATATTGCTTGTTATTGTAATATCAGAAACATTAACTGTATTTGTATTATTTAAAGACCAACCAACGAAATCAAAACCTGACTTTGTAGGAATAGAACTCATTGTTGTCTTATTATTATTTCTTATAGTTTGAGTTGCAAAAACACTATTATCTACCATAAATTTAACAGTATGAAGTTTTGTAAATTGAGCAACATAAGAAACATTTTGTGTTATAACAATTTGAGATGGATTTACAATCGTTCCATTTAAAGTCCAACCATCAAATTCATAACCTGATTTTGTTGGGTTACTTGGAATAGTAGGTAAACCATTAGCCTTAACTATTTGGCTATTGTAAGCACTTCCATCAACCATAAATTTAACATCATAACTATAAGAAATATCTGCTATAAATACAGTATCTGCGTTAATTACATAACTTGAAATATTTACAATAGTATTGTCAACCTTCCAACCATTAAATTGTTTATAATCTGTATTTTGAATAACAACATTTTGAGCAAAACTTCCTTCACGAACAGATTGTGTTTCAATGGTTAAATTTTCACTTACAAATTTAACAGAATAAACTTTTGTAAATACAGCATAATAAGTTGTATTAGCTACAACTTGTCTTGAAGCAATATCAGTAATGATTGTTGATCCACCTAATGACCAACCATCAAATACATATCCTGATTTTGTTGGATTATTTGGTAAAATAGCACAACCGTTTTTAACAACGATTTGACTATTATGAATAGTGCCATCAACCATAAATACAACATCATATTTATAGGTTATATCTGCTTCAAAAGTTGTATTTTGAGTAATTACACAATCTGAAATATTTACAAACTCACCATTTAATTTCCAACCATTAAATACTTTATATGCAGTATTATCTACATTAACAGCTTTTGCTTTTCCATTTTCTTTAACTGATTGAGTTGCAATAGTAGTTCCTTCATAAACAAATGAAACATTGTATAATTTACTAAACACAGCATAATATGTTGTATTATTTGTTATTTGTAAAGTAGAAGTATTTATAATATCTGTACCATTTAACGACCAGCCTTCAAATTCATATCCATCTTTTGTTGGATTTGTAGGAAGGTTAGGATAGTTATTCGCAGTTATTATTTGTGAATTATAAGGTGTATCATCAACCTTATAAACAACATCATATCTATAAGTTATGTCAGCAACAAAAGTTGTATCAGTTGTTATTTTATAGGTTGCAACATCAACTATACTTCCATTAACTTTCCAGCCATTAAATATCTTATACATTGTGTTATCTACATTAACAAACGTTGCACTTGCACCATTTCTTATTGTTTGAGTAGATTTTGTTATATCTTCATATAAGAATTTTACTGAATGAAGTTTTGTAAATACAGCTTGATAAGTTGTATTAGAAGTAATTTTCTTTGTTTCTACATTTTCAATAACAGAAACACCATCTGTTGACCAACCATCAAACTCATAGCCAGACTTTGTAGGATTTTCAGGTAAGATAGGACAATCATTATTAGTAATAATTTGTGAATTATAAACTGTGTCATCAACCTTAAATACAACATCATATTTATATGTTAAATCTGCAACAATTTTAGTATTTTCATTGATTATGTAAGTTGATAAATCAATCATTGTTCCATCAACTGTCCAACCATTGAAAATTACATAATTAGTATCTTGTGGAGTTGCAACTGCAAGAGTTGAACCTTTATTAACCATTTGAATATTATAAACACTACCATCATATTCAAAGGTTGCAACTACTTGATTATCATTTTCTAAACTAGCAATATAATTTTCATAATATTGCACACTTTCTTCTAATTCTTTAATCTTTGCATTAAGCGAAGATATAGTAGAATTATTATTTTGACTTTGATAAGTTATATCACTAATCTGTTGATTTAAACTTGCAATTTGAGTATTTAAACTAGAAATTGTATTTAAGTGAAGTGTATTAGTGTTTTCTAATTGAGTATTTACATTTTGCAAATTAACAATTTGATTATTTAAGCTAGAAATAGTATTGTAATAATTAGTGTTTTCAATAATCAAATTATTTTTTTCTGCTGTTAATTGTGAAATTTCAGCTTCTAATGAATCTATTGTTGCCAAATACTCTTTATTCTGATTATCTAACGAAACAATTTGCTCATTTAATGTATTAACTTGATTCTTTAAAATGTTAATTTCAGTTTGATTTGATTGATTAGAATTAGTTAATCTTTCTATTTCAGCATTTAACTCATTGATATTGATGCGTAAATCAGAAATAATTTTATCGTTATTTGTAATAGTTTGATTTAATCCTGCAATTTGAGTATTTAAGCTTGTAATTTGATTATTTAAACTATTTATAGTAATTTCATTAGTATCAATCGTATCATTTAAGTTTGTAATTTGACTATTCAAACTTGTAATTTGACTATTCAAGCTATCAATAGTTTTTTCATTATCAGATTTATTTTCATTTAACCTAACAATCTCGCTTTCAAGATTTGCTTTGGCATAATTCAAATTTGCAATCTGATTTTGACAATCTTGATTAGAATTTTTTAAATTTGTTATTTGAGAATTTAATTGAGAAATATTGTCATTAAGTGTAGTTATTGTATCTCTATAACCACTAATCAATTCATCATATTCATCTTTGTTTTCTAGTGCTGTATCATATCCATCTTGATAGGCATTATTCAAATCTTCTTGTGTATAAAGTTCAGTACCTGACATACCTTCTTTTACTTTATTGAAGTTAATAATGCCCCAAGATAGAACAAATGCGAAAGCACCTAGAAAAACAAGACTAAATATTAAACCTAATATTTTTCTTGTTTCCATTAAGTCCTCCTTATAAGATTTCTACAACACTTAACCTGATACCATTGTCAGAAAAATATTGTTCTAAAAACGAAGCATTTTCTTGACCATTAGTAGCAAGTCGTAGTTGTGTTTTATTGCTTAAAAATTGAATAGATAAACTCATTGAAGAACTGCAAACAATTTCGCCACTTGTGTTATAAAAATCCATATTTATTGTTGTAAATATAGAACCTGCTTTAATTTCAGCATCAAGTAATACAAAATCATTAAGTTCCACACGATATTGCTTTTCTATACCATTAAAGCTTTCGACTCTTAATTGTTCAGTTTCAAAATAATATTCATCTGGATTTGCATCATTATAAATGTCATTATAAAAAACCACACTTGTAGATGAATAATTAAAGCTCTCTTGACTAAACTGATTTGAAATATCAATAGAGCCATTTACATAGCTTTCTGCTTTTATGTCCTTATAAAGTTCTATACCTAAAAAAGTACCAACTAATATAAGAACAATACAGATTACATAGGTGTACCACTTCATAGAACCACCTCCACATATTCATTATTTATTGCATTTTCAGCAATATCGAGGTTAATTCCTTTTGAATACTTTAATGTTTGTATTCGAGTGTTATATAACGATTTATCTAACATATAGAATGTTTGAGATTGTCCTTTAATAGTTAAAGTATCAATTTCAAAATTTTCAAATGCGTTATAATCTAATCCAACTATATTTTTTGACTTATCAGATAAGTCTAAATTTATATTAACTTTCGTTCTAGGCATTTCTTCAAAGATTTTCTTTGTATCCATATCTAATGAAACAAAATAACCTTTATAAACATCACTATAACGATAAGTTAAATCTTTTTCTTTAAGTGTATAAACCATTCTTTCTTGCCAATAAGTTGTATCAATTTCTTCTTCAACAATGTCATATTTTGAATTACATTCAATAATTCCAAACATTGATTGACTGCTATTTCTAGCACCATTTTCGTCATAATGGAATTTCATTACTGCATAGTTATTTACTATATCAGCACCTGAATCTTTGTTGAATTTTTTACCATCATATTCATATACAGAGAAATATGTAGATAAGTTTAATGTGATATAATAATCGCCATATCCAGCACTATTGCTTTTAACTGCGTTCATTACATCTGCAAAAACATCACCCCAATCGTAGTAAACTGTGTGAACTGTTTCTTTATTCCAAATCCATAATGTGTACCATTGTCTTTCATAAGTGGAATAGTTATAACTTCCTGTAAGTTGAATTTGAAATGGTTTATCATCAATTTTTATTGTTAAAAGAGTTTCACGGTTTAAAATTGTAGATAATTTACCACCTTCCCAAGAAATACCATTAGTTGAGTCATAATAGTAAAAATCTTGTAAAACAGTAGTTTGAGCTTCTTCATCACTAGACACATAATGTGTATAAGTTTCAAAGTCGCCAATATATTGCATACCTGTCGAACGACAAGAAATTGTTGATAAACTTGTATCAGTAAAATAATCCAATCTCATTTCTTGAAGTTCAATACCATTTTGCTTGTCATTAGAGTAGTAATTTACATTAAACAAAACTCTATCTTCATACAAGTCTAGTTCTTCTTGTGTCAAATCATCTGCTTTTTCCACAAGGTCAATAGGTATCTGGTCTCCAATATAATTAGTTCCCGTTGTATAATCTTTAACAAAAATTTGATAATAAGCATAAACAACAGATACCAAAGCACCAATAATAGCTAAAAACAAGCAACAGCAATTTCCGATAACTTTTAAAGTTTTCATAAATCCTCCTTGTTTTTATAAAAGAAAAAAGTATTATATGAAAAAATTTTTTGCAATTATAAAAGAAAAAAGCACTAAATAGAGTTTTAAGTTCTAAATAGTGCTTTTTAGATTGTTAGATTAAGCCATTCCAACCAAAAATATTTAAAGCATCTGCAAGCCAACCAATAGCTGTTGCTAGAATATCAAATAATTTGGATAAAATGCTTAATGGCCAAGTTCCAAATAACACCACTAAAACAATTATTAGAATTGTAATAAATAGGCTTTTCATAGGATACTAGCCTTATGCAATAGGAGTTTCAGCAACTGCTTCGGCTACTTGTCCTGCATTTTCTACGATTGTTTCGGCATTTCCACCAAACCATTCACATACTTGTTCTCCAAAGGTTAGTCCATTACAAGAACAACCTATTACAACTGCAAGACTGAATAGAGCAATAGCACAAACAATACCTAAAACTACCCATAAAGTAATTTTTAGTTTTTCGTTCATAGAATCCTCCTATATTCTTATTTTTATCTCATAAGCATTTTTAACAATGACTTATCTGATGCTCTAAAAGGTTTAATTTTACATTCGTAAATTTCGCCATTTTCATCAACAGTTCGAGCTAAAAATGAATTTCCTGAAAGTAAATTACCAGCAGAATCCTTCATTTCATAAGGAACTGCTATAAGGTCTGCTTTCATAGCATCACCAAACACGATATCTAATACAGTGTATCCACCGAAATCAGGTGGCATAACGGCAATTCGTACTTCTTTGCCTCTAACAACACCTTTAATAAAGTAGGTGTAAAATGATTTTCCATTCTTTTCCACCAATTCTCTTTCAACTACAATTCTTTTGCAAGCTCAACGAAAGAGCTTTCGTCTGTGACTTTGTCTTTAAATTCGTTAGCAAGCTTTTTAGCTTCTGATTTTGATTTACCTTCATCAAGAGCCTTTTTATATTTGAATAGACCTGCGTGGTCTGATTGGCATTGAAGGTATCCAGAACGAAGACCTGCCTCGTAATCGGTTAATTTTTTACCTTCTTTTTGTCCGTGATGATGGACTTTTGATTTTCTTTCTTCGGCGTATGATTTTGCTCTTTGATTTGGAACTCTCCAACGCCTTTCTTGGTTTTGATTCGCCATAAATTCTCCTTTATAATGTTTAAAATTTTACTTTGCCCGATTTGCCGATAGCACAGCGTAAAACAAATATATTAAGTTGTAAGCTTGTAATCATAAAGCATAAGGACTTTATTAAAACAAATCGTTTCTTGCGATATATAGCGTAGGTGGCCACCTTTACGAAATTTCACGCAAGTCAATCGGTTGCAATCTGCCTTTGCTTTCGATTACACTACCATTCTATTATGAAAAGTTTGCGTTTACCAGAAACT
>CALATF010000022.1 GCA_937891595.1 uncultured Clostridia bacterium | reverse complement strand
GTGGTAAATTAACTTTAGGTAGTATGACTATTGAGAAAAACGTTTCTTTCTATGGTGGTGGTATTTATTATGCAGGATTTAGCGATATTTCAAATAATAATGCAAATCTTGTTTTGAATGGGGTTTTAATTAAAGAAAACTCTGCATACATTGGTGCTGGCTTAAGCATAGTTGATGGTAAATCTGCTAACTATGGACAAATTGTAGAGCTTGTTAATGGTGAAATTACTGGTAATATCTTTAATGACAAAATACAAACAAGAATAAATTCTCGTGGTGTTGGGGTTATGATATTCGCAGGTACCTTTAACATTAAGGGTGGTATTATTAAAGATAATACCGGAATAAATGCTGGTTTCAATATTTATGCTTATTCTGTAAATGAAGATAATTACTCTAAGATAAATGTTACAGGTGGTGTTATAGGGGATGATTCTGCTGTTGAAGAACAAGTAATTTCTGGTGTTTATATTGAAAAACATGCACAATTAAATGTTGGTGGTGCTTTTGATATTTTTGACAAAGTTACTCTTTCACAAGGTACTGTTATAACAGTTAAAAATAATATGGCTATTACAAAGCCTATTATGATTACAGCTTTACCTTATCCAGAAGTTAAACAAAAATTAGTAGTTGTTAAATTTGATAATCAACTAGTTTGTGATGCTTCTAAATTTGATATTGAAAAAGCTAAAAAAGTAGATTATAGATTAAAAGCTAATGGACAATATGTTGAAATTACCGAAGCTATATTTAATTTAACTTTTGTTGCTAATGGTGGAAATATTTCAACTTTACCTGGTTTCCCAAGTGGATATAAGGCAAACGTTATTGATGGCAACATAGTTTGTGAAGTTAAATATGGTAATGAAATTGATGATATAATCAATAATGTTTATGCAAATCAATCTAATAGATATTTCCTAGGTTGGAATACTTCAGCAGATGGTTCTGGAATAGCTTATCCTAAATCAGACGAAAATTTAATGACAGATTATGATTTATATCTACATGCAATTTGGTCTAATAAGTATTACATTTTAACTATTGATTTAAATGATAGTAATGGGTCAACAACTGCAGTAAGCAGTGATGAAAAATATGTAATAGCAAATCATAAGATAGTGCTTGAAGTTTTCTATGATGAAAATGGAACAACTTATGGAAAGACAACTTTAGGAGAAATCGCTAACGCTATTTCAAGAGTTGGGTATGTGTTTGATGGTTTTGGTTTATCTAAAACTAGTAATGAAGTTGAATATGTTTTAGGGGAGAATGGCTTTGATTTTGAAATGCCAGGGAAAAATATTACATTGTGTGTTATATGGTCTCCTATTTCATATAAAGTTGTTTATCATGAAAACAAACCTAAAATTGCAACTAATGATGTTGTAGGAATTATTTTAGAAAAAGATGTTGTATTTGATGAAGAATTTGAAATTTCAAAAGCAACATTTAGTATTAAAGGTTGGAAACAAGTTTCTTGGAATACTTCAAGTGATGGGAAAGGTACTAAATACCAAATAGGACAAAAAGTTTCTAGCTTGACTAATGCTAATAACAGTACTATTGATTTATACGCTATATACGAGCAAAATGATTATACTGTTTTATATGATAAAAACACCCCAAGTTCAGCTACTGGGTTTGTTGAAGGAGTTGTTGATAGAACAGAACATGTTTATGATACAGCAAGCAACCTAAGTTCTTCAAAATACACTCTTGTTGGTTGGGAACAATTAGGTTGGTCTACACAGCAAAATGCAGAAATCGCAGAGTTTGCTTTTGGTCAAGAAGTTACAGATTTAACAGATAAAGAAGAAATAACTTTGTATGCTGTTTGGAAAACTAATATTTATTATGTTTACTATTATAGTCAAGGCGTAAAGATTGAAGGTAAAGATGAAACATTCCATTATGACCAAGTGTATAATTTAAAAACTATTACTGAACTTGGTGTAACTAAGCAAAATTGCAACTTTAAAGGTTGGGATATATCTGCTAACGCTAATGAAGTAAGATTTACTAATGGTCAAGAAGTAACAAACTTATCAGATATTAATGAATTTACTATTAGACTATATGCTGTTTGGGAAGTTTATTCTTTAACAGTTATGGCAAATAACAATAATAATGAAAGTATTAAATTGTTTGCAAACGAAGAAAATGGCTTAGTAACTATTACTATAGACGAATTATCTGAATTTGAATTACTTGGTTTTGAAATAGGTTATTTAAGTTCAACATCTAATATTAATGATTCTTCAACTAATTATAATTTTGTTGGAAACACAATAGAAATACAATTAATGCAAGATACAACAGTTTATATTGCTTGGAAAGCAAAATTATATACTGTAATGTATAATCCATTAATTTCAACTAGCTGGAGCTTATATAAGCAAGTAAGAACTTATGTAGAAGAAGGAAGTACTAATACATATGTTGAAGATATTTATTCTTCTATTCCAACAAGCATTGTAATTTCTAATGGTGAAGGTTTACAAAAGGCTGGAGAAGTGTTGTGTGGTTGGGCATTAAAGTACGATTCAGCGGTTATTGATTATTACTTTAATAGCACTGTTAAATTTACTGCTGAAGAACTTGCAAATATTGTTAAAAAGCAGGAAATTAAAGATAATACTATTAATCTTTATGCTTTATGGGCAGATTCATATACAATTATCTATAACTTAAATGCTAATGTAGAAGTTATTGCAAGAGGCAATGCTAGTGATATTGAAACTATTAACCAAAATTATGTTAATCAAGAATTAGGTACAACTCATACAATTATTAGTGGTGACTTATCTGGTAATGTTTGGGAAATTTATGATATAGAAAATCAAAGATTTGCTTACTTATTAGGTTGGAGTACAAAGCAAGAAGCTTTAGTACCTGAGTATTTTGGCGGAGATAAAGTTGATTCATTTGTAAAAGAGGTAACACTATATGCTGTATGGGGCGAATATACTAACCCTAACTTCTTTACTTATAGTGGAAATAAAACAGAGATAACTGGGTTAACAACAGAAGGTGAAATATACTTTGGGAATAATAATTCTACAAACCTAGTTTTACCTAGATACTCTGGTATTAATAGTAATGTATTAATAACTTCCGTTGCTGAATTTATTAGCTCTGTTATTAATAAGATTAATGTAGTAGATTTTACTTATGTAACAGGATTAAAAAACATTTCAGATTTTGCTTTTGCTAATTATAATAATTTATTAGAAGTAAAGAACATTTCTAATAAAGTTGAAAACATAGGTTATGGTGCTTTTGCTGGTAATGTTCTTGAAAAAATTTCTTTTGAAAATACAGAAAGTAATAAATACTTTGTAGGAGAAAATGGTAATTTATATTTAGACGATGGTAGTATAAAATTACATACATATCTTGTAAAAAATTCAAATTATGAATTTGAACTTGAAAGAGAAGATATAAGCGAAATTTTACCTTATGCTTTATATAAATATAGATATACTTCTTTAAATTTAACAAAGTTGGAAAGTTTAGAAAAGGTTGGTTTAGGTGCTTTAAACAAATCTGAAAATCTACAATTACTTGTCTTACCATTTGTAGGAAACACAGCAACAGAAAATACTTACTTATCTTATATATTTGGCAACGATGATGTTAATAAAGATAATTTAAATAATATTGTTCCTGCTTTACTAACAATGGTTATAGTTACTTCTCAAGAAAACTTACCTGACAATGCATTTAGAAGTATGAATAATTTGCAAGCTGTTCAAGTAAACGGTTTAAAAACTATAGGTAATAATGCGTTTATGGGCTGTGTTAACTTAAATGCATTAAATACAATAGAAGATAAGGGTAATAATGTTTATACATTCAACGGGTTTAATTTGGTTAATGTTGAAAGCATTGGTAATCAAGCGTTTGAAAGTTGTGTAAGCTTACCAGAAAAATTAATATTACCAGAAAATATTCAAGAGGTTGGTAATAAAGCATTTGGTAATACTAATATAACAAGTGTTTATATTCCAAGAAGTGCAACTGGTATTAGTGAAAGTGCTTTTGAAAATTCTTTAAGATTAAAAACTGCAAATGTATATTCTTCAGAAGCTATTGCCTCTGTTGTTAAAAACACAGGAATAATTGAAAAAGATATTCCTGGGAATACAAGTGTTATTTATACAGATGTAAATTTCTATTTAGTTTTAGAAAGCAATGATTTTAAATCTTTAAACGGAATAGACTATATTGCAAAATATAATATTGTAATTGAAGATTTAATAGAAGTTTTTAATAAAAATAAACAATTTAAAAACAGATACACATCATTAAAAGATGCTCTTTTAAGTGATGTTGTTGTGGATGGCGATATTATTCTTATTAAAAAGAGTATTACTGTAGATGAAAGTATTATTATAAATAAAGATGTTACTATTCTTGCTGGTTATTCAATAGTTCCTTCAGGTGATTTCTATTATGAAATTTACAAAGATGGCAGAGATGTAACTATTACAAGAGATAATAGTCGTCTTAATGGTACTGTTTTCACAATTCAAAGTAAGGCAACTCTTGGTGGCAAATTTGATTTAACAGGATATGAGTTTACCAACCTTATTATCTCTGGTAATAATGTAGAAGCTCAAACAAGTTTAATTAATGTAACTGCCCCAGATGTATTGTTTAGTGAATATTTAGTTATTGAAAATGGTAAGGCTAGACGAGGTGGTGCTATTTCGGTAACTGGTAATGGTGGTTTATCATTGCAAGGCGTTACAATTAGAAATAACTCAGCAACTGAAGAAGGTGGTGCTATTTATGTTAACAATTCTCAACAAGTTAACATAGGTAGAAATACTTTAATTTACAATAATAATGCCCTTAATGGCGGAGCTATTTATATTGAAAATACTGCTGGTGTTAATGTTAATTTAGGCAGTGCCATAGTAGCTAACCAAGCTAACTATGGTGGCGCAATTTATAGTTGTAGTAATTTAAATACAAATTATGCAAGTATAGGTGCAATTCCAAGCGGTTTTGAAAATTCTGCATATAAAACAACTATATCTGTTACTGCTAATACAGCAGTTTATGGTGGTGCAATTTATCAAGCTAATGGTAAAATAAATATTACAAACAACACAGAAATTGTTAATAATACTGCAAGTTTGGGCGGTGGTATTTATAGTGCTAATGGCGAATTAAAAATATCTAATAGCACAATATCAAATAATATTGTAAAAAATAGTGAATCTTTAGATAGCTTATCTTGTGGTGGTGGTGTTTACGTAAAGGGCTCTGTGTTGCTTAGCATAGGTAATAGTAAAATTTTGTTTAACTCTGCTAACTATGGTGCAGGATTGTATTTTGAATCTACAAAGACTGAGGATATAAGCGAAATTATATCTACAGTTTTTGAAGCAAATGAAACTTTAAATAGTGAAAACAATTTAGGTGGTGCAATTTATGCTAATGCTAGCTTAGATATTATTAATTGTACATTTAGTACAAATACTGCAAATAATGGCGCTGGTGTTTATGTTGCAAATGGGATTGTAACAATTCAATCTTCTACATTTAACTCAAATAATTCTAATACAGCCGGTGGTGCGATATTTGTAGAAAATGGTGAAACTATTTTAAGTGGAGCATCATCATTACAAGCTAACCAAGCAGAAAATGGTGCTGGTATTTATGCTTTTGGTGGAAGTTTAAAAATTCAAGATGGAGTTAACATTGATGGCAATATTGCAACTATAGATGGCGCAGGTATTTATTGTGATAATTGTGTGGTAGAAATAGATGGGGCACAAATTAAAAATAATATTACTGAAAGTGGTAATGGTGGCGGTATTTATATTAATAAAAACGGTGTGCTAATAACTAATTGCGATATTAACGGAAATACAGCAAAACTTGGTGGTGGTATTTATATTAACAATGGTGAATTAGTTGTTAATGGTGGTGAAAATGATAATATTACCGAAATTAGTGGAAATAAAGCAGTAAATGGCTCAGCTATTTATCTTGGACAAAATGCTATAGCTATATTAGATAAAGCAAAAATTCACGCAAATAAATTAGTTGATGCAGGGGAAGGCTTAGCAATAATTTACATTTGCAATAAATCAAATTTAACGTTAGATGATGTAACTATGACTGATAACGTGTATGGCGAAGCTAATGAATGGGCAGTTGCCATATATTTGCAAAACGATGGAACTGAAAATGATATATCAACATTATATTTAACTAATAATGTTAAGTTCTTAAACGGACATGAAGAAATATATTTGGCAAAAAATACTTTCATTACTATTACAGAAAGTTATATTCCTGTTGGTGATGACACAGTATCTAATATCATTAATATTTTAGTTGAAGAATCTTATTATGGCGTTGATATAAAGGTTGCGCAGTTTACAGATAACGCTAATGCAGATTTTAATAGATTTTATACTTTTAGTGATTATATCTTTAAGAGTATAGGTAAAGAAATATTTATTACAGAAGCTTCTGTTAAAAATATTACAGAAGGAAGTAGTTTAAATGGCAAACGTTATGGCTCATTAGATAACGCTATTTGGGATATTAAAGATATAGATAAAGAAAATGTTATTCAAATAGTAAATACAAACACTTATTTAACAAGCACAGTTGAAATAAATAAAAATATTACTATTGTTTCTAACAAAGGATATGGAATATTAAGAGATCCAAGCTTTAACGGAGTAATGTTTAAAGTATTAAATGGTGCAATATTAAATATTAATAATGCAGATTATTCAGACGTAATGGCTATTAAGGGATATGAAGATGATGCATCAATGAGTACTACTGAATCTTTAATTAGAGTTTGCTCAGGCGGTGAATTAAATATATATGGTGGTGCTGTTTTAACAAATAATATTGCAGAAAATGGTGGTGCTATCAGAACTTCATTAGCTAGTGAGGGTGATTCGGAAAACTCTGCAAAAATTAATATTTACGAAGGGGCTATTATTACTAATACCCAAGCTCAAAATGGTGGTGCTATTTATTCAGAGAATGCGGTAGTTGTTATAGGTAGCAGTGAGGTTGCAACAGCTTCTGTAGACGAAGAAATAGAATTTATTACTTCAAATAAAGCAACAAATGGTGGTGCAATTTATCAAAATGGTGGAACATTAAAAATTAATAGTGTAACCATTAATAAAAACGAAGCAACAAATGGTGGCGCATTATTTATTACAGGTTCAATTTCACTTACTCTCAATGGAACAAATTTAATTGCTAATAAAGCAACAAATGGTGGTGCAATTTATACAAGTTCTGTTGGTTTAACTACAATTAATGCTAATATAAGCAAAAACGAAGCTGAAAATGGTTCGGCGATATACGTTAATAACAATGTTACAAATTTATCTGTTACAAGTGGTGTTATTTCTGAAAATATAGGAAATGCGATTTTTATTGCCGGTGAAATTACATTAGGGTTGGCAGAAAGTAATTTAAAAATTGTAAATAACACCGGTACAACTTTAAGTATTGTAGGCTCTGCAGTAACTACTATTAATAGTGTTGGTTTCGTTGGAATTGAAGAACGTTCAACCCAGGCTATAAGTTATTCTTCAGATAAATTATTAACCATAATTAATAGCTCATTTACTGAATTTACTTCTATAATTGAATTAAAACCTAATTCAAATAACAATAGTGGGGATGTTGAATTAAGAAATAGTACTATAAGTGGAAACACAAGTGAAGGAGACTTAATTAATTTAACAGAAGATTATAAAGGTACCCTTAAAATTTTAGGTTGTAGCTTTACTTCTAATACTAGTGATAATATTATTAAAGTTGCTAGCTCAAAATTACAAGATCTACCAAATAACTATGATGAATATGCAAAATACAATTTAGAAGTGTTATCATTTAATGAAAGTGGAAGCACAATTTATAATGTTTTTGAAGATAATAATGTAAAAAGCTCTGTTATATATGTTACTAATTCATCAGCAAAAATTAAAGGTGCTAAAATTGTTAATAATGTTAATAGTAGTAATGTTGTTTTCAATTTAAAATCTATTGCTTATGCTACAGCAGTAACAGCCATTAATGAAGCATACGTGGTTTTAGATGCTAGTGAAATTACTAACAATTCAGGCATAGTATTAAAGAATTCAATAGGAACTGAATGTAAAGCTAGTGTATTAACAAAATCTAATGCTAGATTGTATTTAACTTCTACTAAATTAGGAGTAGAGGGGGAAAATAACAATGCAGTAATAGAAAGTGGTTATTTGTATATAGGTGGAAGTTATGAAGGAAACACTATTACAAATGTTTATTTGACAGATAAAAACACTAAGAAAAACCAACTAGATGAAGATATTAATAAAATAATTATAGATAGCAAATTGGAAAAATCATTCATTAATATAGAATTATCTAGCGGATTAAATGAAGGTACTTTTGCCTATAATGATATTGTTGCTACATTTATAAACGGAGTACCACCAAGTATTTCTAATGTTACAATAGATGTTGGAACAGGTTTCTCTTTATCCTTATCTGAGAATAATCAAAACAATGTTGTTTTAAGTAAGCAAATAATTCAAGAATTTAATACATCAAGTGTTTTACCTGTTAAGGCCTATAATACTTTACAAGATGCTTTCTATGGCGTTGAAGAAGGACATTTGTTAGTTATAAATGATGAAGAATTATTTACAATTACAACTACATTATATTCTTCTTACTTAGAACCAAGAGAGGATGCTCAACGTGAAAACAAAAAATATACAATAACTAGTTATAAAAATTGCAAGATTGCTCGTGGAAATGATTTTAGTGATGTTTTATTTAATGTTAGACAAGGCGACACTGTAATATTTGGTTATGATTCTGCTTTTGAAAATGTATATAAAGCAAAAGGTATTTCTAGTGAACATATTTTAACCTTTGAAGGTAATGATGATGCTGTAGATAGTATGTTCTACATTCAAGGTTCGGCAAGCTTTAATTCTAGAGTTATAATAACGGGAGAAAAACATAAATCAAACGAAGGCAGTAATGCTGTAATAAATGCTACTACAACTTCAGGCTATGTAGCTATTAGAGGGGCCGAAATAAAAAATAATAAAGGGCTAAAAGCTCCATTGATTAGTATTAGTGCTGATAACTTTGAATTTGAAAACGGAGCAATTTTAGATAATGAAACTTCTAATGATTCATTAATCGTTTTAAATGGTAAAACTTTCAAAATTTATAGTGCTAATACTGATACAGACGACGGTAAAGCTGGCGGAGCTGTTATCGGTGAAAAGACAGAAACTAAACCTACCGAAACAAGTTATTCTAATAAAGCTAAAAAGAATATAATTAAAATTAAGAATGAATTAATAAAACAAAAAGAATCTAAATTTAAAGGTAATATATATCATTATTCACAAGTTAATTTTGCTTATAATTCAAATAAAATTGAAGGTAGTAGATTAACCAGTGAACAAACTGAAGCAATATTTGATACATCATCTTTTATTCCTAAAAGTGAGACTCTAATTAAATTAGATGATTTAACTGAATCTAAAAATCATTTCAAATTATTTGATTACATGTTAGATAATGTTGATGAGTTATTAACAAAAGAAATGATAATTGAAATGAATAAAATATTAAAAAGAAACACTAGCGATGAAGAAAACCCTAGATATAATGTTGGTGGATTTAAAATTGTTCCTAATATTATAGGAGTTGTTGAAGTTATTAATACTACTGCTCCAGAAGATGTTGAAAAAGAAATAGAAGAATTGTTAAATGAATATAATACTAAAACTAATATTACTTTAGAAGATATAGTGGATTTTCATTTTAAATTTGAGCGCATTCATCCATTTGGAGATGGAAATGGTCGTGTTGGTAGAATTATAATGTTTAAAGAATGTTTAAGAAATAATATTATGCCATTTATTGTATTAGATGATGATAAACCTTATTATATGAGAGGTTTAAAAGAATATGAAAATGATAAAATGTTCTTAATTGATACTATCGGACATGAACAAGATTTATATGAAAAAATGTGCGAAGAACTATTAGATTTTGAAATAGAAGAAAATAATTAAAAAAATAAAACATCCTACAAAAATAAATGATTTATTAAAAATAGGATGTTTTTATATGTTTTAATATCTTATAAAATAAGACTTTATCCTTTGTTAACACCTACTAAGTAGGATGAATTTTGCAAGTGCAAAATCAGATTTACACATAAAAAAAGGGAATAATCGATGTTGTTGTGCAAACATCTTATCCTGCTTTTGTAGAATTAGTGAAAATTATTAATAATTAGGATTGATTAGTAATTTAATTAATAAAATATGATTTTACAAATAATAATTAATAAGCTAGCATCATCGTGAAAGGAGATGATGTATATGAATTTGAAAAAAATAATTTTTAAAGAGGTGAATACCTATAAGTAATACTAAATTAATGTGTAATGTAATATTTATACAATTTAGTATTACTAAAATTACTAGTTTATCCATAAGTTTAAATGAGGTGCTTAATTATG
>CALATF010000021.1 GCA_937891595.1 uncultured Clostridia bacterium | reverse complement strand
ATAATGAATGCTAAATTTGATTATGTTGTTGGTACTAAAACTAGTGGTATGGTAAAAAGTTTCACTGAAGTTGTAAGAACTTTATATAACAATGGTAATGAAAATTTTTCACCAGTTACAGTAACTCCAGAATATAATCAAGATATAGAACTATATTTTCCAAATGGTGTAGGCTATGCAGGTGCTATTTCTCAGCCTTTCTTAGAAGAAGCATCTAATTATAGCGGTTATCATATTGTATTATTTACAGGAACATTAAAAAATGTTGTAGCTGATAAAGTTACAGCAGCTAATGTTTATGAAAAATTAAGTCAAGTTAAAACATCTATAGCTTATAACCAAGATTTATTTGAATATGTTTTTGATATGGTTGCTAAAGATAATTATTCAAAATATCAATCTGATATTATTAATTCATTAAGTGAAGATATCAAATTTAATATTAATCGTTTTTCAGATTTATTTTAATTAAAATTAAAGGGAGGGAGTTATGTCTAAAAACAATATTGAAGAAGATTCAGAAAATAAAGATACTGTAGATATAACTTCTTCTTTAAAAATTACTAAAGCTATACTTAAAAAAGTAATAGTTAAAAGAGGTAAAATAAAGCGTTGTTTATCTAACTATGGTGGAAACGTTGATGAGCATACAAAATATTTTATTTCTAAAGAAAGTTCTAACAAGTTTATAGAAGAGCATCGAGAAAAAAAAGAAAAAGAAGTAAAAAACAAGGGCATTAAGGTTAAAAGCACAACTAATAAGAAAAAATGGTTGAACTTTTCTTATTTTGCTTTAAATATTGTTGTAATAGCCATAGTTTTATGGGTACAACTAGCTAAAGAAGAAAGTCCTATAGAATCTTTGACTTCAATCTTAGATATAAACTGGTTTTTTATTTTAGGCGCTTTTGGGCTATTTGCGTTTTGCATGATTTTAGACCAAATAAAGTTTGCATTTTTAATACATAAAGCCACAGGTGTATTTAGGTTTAGGTTAGCTTATAAGGTTGCTGCTTTAGGAAAGCATTATGATGTTATTACGCCACTTAGCACTGGCGGGCAACCTTTTCAAATGTTCTATATGAATAAATATGGTATCAATGCTGGTGAAAGTATTTCTATTGCTATGGGTAAGTATATCTTTTCCCAAATAGTTTTCTTTATTTTTATTACTTACATTTTATTTAGAAACATTATTACTCATTCACTTGATTTTGTGGGTACAGTTGCAAGCGGTTTAGTTTCTACTTTAAGTTGGATAGGTTATGGTTGTACAGCGGTTTTAATTATTACTGTAGTATTTATTTCTTTAAATCGTAGGGCAGGTACAGGTTTTGTTGCTGGAATATTAAAACTATTAAGTAAAATAAAAATAGGCAAATTTAAAATTATTAAAGACTACAAAAAAACCTTTGTTAAAGTTATGCGAACTGTAAACGTATGGCAAACTACAACAAAAAAATATAGCAAATCATTTTGGGTTGTATTTGTAAATATTGTTGCATCAATTTTATATTATTTATCTGTATATTCTATTCCATATTTTATTTATTGTGCTTTTGCTGGCTGGGACCCATCTTCATGGATGTTAATTATGACTATAGCTGTTATGGTTGATTTATCTTCAGCATTTAATCCTATCCCTATGGGTGTAGGAACAGCAGACCTTAGCTTTACTGTTTTATATGGAATGTTCTTTGCCTCAATACCAGGTGCTCAAATTTGGGCTTTAATTATTTGGAGAATTTTAAACTACTATATTTATATTGTTCAAGGGTTATTTGTTTTAACATATGACTATGCAATAGGTGATAGAAGACTTAAAAAATACAAAGAATACTGGATGCTTCCTTACAAAAAAAGAATGAAATTAAAAAATAAAAAAGAAATTTAAAAAGAACTAATTTATAGTTCTTTTTTTTGTTTATATATTGTTTTGTTGTTAATAATTACATTATGAGAAAAAACAGTTTGCTTTTTATTTTAATTATTTTAGTTTTTGTTTTGTTTAATAATTTAAATAATGATAATTTTTATAATTATTTTAAGAACTATGAAAATGTGGAATTTTGTTATGTTTTAGGTAGAAGTATTGAAAATGAAAAAATTCAAAATAATGTTTTGGTATCAAAAATTGTAAAAAATGGGGCTAAAAATCAACTTTATTTTAAAAAACTAAATAATAAAATACATATTCAAGCAGATTATAAACAGGTAAGCTTTAAACTTAGTGCGATGCAAATTAATAAGATTTTAAGCGATTTTAATATTAAAATTGTTTTAAAAGAATGTATTGAAAATAAAGTATGTTTATATGGCTATTCTTCCATGTTTAAAAATTTTTGTATGTTAGGTAATAAAAAAATAAATTTTCATTTTGTTTATTCAAATAATCAAATTACGATAGGATGCCCGCTAATTTATAGTAGTTTTTAAATAAAATGTTTAAAAAAATTTTTTAAGTCAACAATCTTTGTAGGAGGTAAAAATATGTTTTACAAAGATAACTTTAAAAATTTTTTTATTAGGTTCAAAAGATTAATTATTACATCAAGTGTTTGTTTATTAGCTGTTGCTATTGTTGGAATTGTTGCAGCAAAAACTTCACAAAATCTTATTAATGAAAATGCTCAAAATGTTCAAACCTCAGCACCAGCTAGCATTTCATTTATTATGCCTGTAAAGGATGGTGTAATAATAAAAGATTTTTCTAATACTGCTTTAAAATATAATTCTACATTGAAACAATGGGAGGCTCATAAAGCTGTAGATATTAAAGGCGGGGATGATGCTAATGTTCTTGCTGTTATGAACGGAGAAGTCGTTGCTGTGGAATCTAATTACTTAATGGGAACGATAGTTACAATTAAACATAATAAATCTTTACAAACTGTTTATGCATCTCTTGACCCTAATGTAAATGTAAAAGTGGGAGATAAAGTTAAACAAGGTGATGTAATAGGAAAAGTTTCTACAAGTGCTAAAGGGGAATCAAATGATGGTAATCATTTACACTTTGAAGTTTTAGTAGATAATATTAAAACAGACCCTAATTTATATTTAAATACTTCAAATAAATAAAATATAATGTCTTAATTTTAAAAATTTGTTTTTTTGCCTTTTTTACTTTACTTAAAATTTTTATTGATATATAATTTTTATATATTTTTTTTGGAGGAAACCAATATATGACTATTGATAAAGTTAAAGAAATGTTATCAAACCAACTTAATATTGAAGTTGATAAAATAAACGATAAATCTAAAATTGTTGAAGATTTAGGGGCAGATTCACTTGATATGATTGAAATGTTAATGGCTTTAGAAGAAGAATTTGATATCAGTGTTCCTGATGATAAAGCTGAAGACCTTAAAACAGTAGGAGATATTGCTAAGTTTATTGATGAAACAATAGGCTCAAATAACAATGAAAATTAAGACAAAAATAGCAAGTTAATTGCTATTTTTTTTATTTAATTTTTTTTAATATAGTAAATTAACAAGTATAAAAAATTAATTTGTTAATTTGCAAAGTTATATTTTTTATGTTGCTTTTTTTGAAAAATAAGTCATAAAATGTCAAAATTTATCATATCTTTTAACATAAAAAGGTGGCGTTTATGGTAAAAGATATTGAAAATAGAGTTTATTTAGAAGCAGATTATATTTTAAAAAATAAATCAACAGTAAGACATATGTCAAAAATCTTTAAAGTTTCAAAAAGCACAATTCATTATGATTTATCCTCAAGACTAAAAAAAATTAATTTTTCTCTTTTTGTTCAAGTAGATAAAATTTTAAAATTTAATCTTTCACAAAGGCATTTGAGGGGTGGGTTAGCTACTAAACATAAATATGAAAAACAAACAAAAAAACAGCAATAATTTATTAGTTTAAATTTTTTAAATTGTTAGTAATTTTTATATTTTTTAATAAAAATATTTTAATAAATTTAAGTTTTTTCTTTTTATTTTAATAATTAAAAAAAATGGTTTTTAGGCCATTTTTTTTGTTTGAATTTTTGTAATTTTTTATTAAATTTTTCAGTTGAAAATATATAAAATTTTCTTTAAAAAATAGCCTTTTTAAGTACTTATATTAAGCAAATTTATTGACATTATAATACATAATAGAATATAATTATTTATAATATATAGCTAGTTTAATAAAAATTAAAAAAATTGAAATAATAAGGATAGGCGGATTATGAAAAAAATAATTATCTATTTATCTATTTTTATGTTTGCTTTAACAGGTATTATGTTTGCTTGTAATAAGGACAAGTATGCTGATTTATCCATCAGCATAAGTTCTGTCACGACAAATGGCGAGAATGTTAAGTACGATAATAACGGTAAATTCTATACCGTTTTGTATGGTGAGGAATTTACCATTAATGCACAAACAAAGTGCTCTGATGATATTAGTAAATCACTTATTTTTACTTCGTTAAATAATGATTCTATTCACTTGTTAAAAACAACGGATACTGCAAATGGTTCAAAAGCAACCTTTACTGCTGTTGCACCGTCAGAATCAAAATCAGGTGATGATGAATTATTTAAAATTAAAATTTCATCAGTAGAAACAAATAGAAATAGTAAATATGTTTTTGTAAAAGTAATTTTGCCAGTTGATAAAATTGAGTTAACAAATAATCTTGGCTTAACTTATGGAATGACTTTAAACTTAAACAATAATGAGGTTTTAAAGTATACTAGCATCTATCCAAACGCTCCTTATGAAACAAATGAAAAGGGCGCAACATTTTCTTTAACAAAATACACAATAGAAGAAACTAGTCTTAATTTATTATCTCAAAATGCACAAAATGGTAGAAAAGGTAAAGATTATTACTTACAAAGTAATCCTTTAAAAATGCTTTTTAATTTAACTGATGAAGGCATTTTAACTATTTTAGATAATACTTTAACAAGTGGTAAACTTACAGTTAGCGCGAAATCTATTAAATACAATAATAACCTTTCTGCTAATGCAACAGCTGAAGAAATTGCTCAAAACGATAAATTAAAATGTGAAACGGATATTACTATTGTAAAACCTATTAGTTATCAAGATGTTTCATTTGTAGGTGGGCAAGTAGCATTTAATTTAGACAAAAACAACACTGAACTTGAAAATAATAAATTAAACGCTTCTTTATATTTAAATTCTTTAGATACATATACAATAGGTACTGGTGATAAAAAAGAAACACACTACTATAATTATGAAAATGTAAAATTTTCTGTATATACACAAGCACAAGTTAAGATATCTGCAGTAGTAGGGGATTTAATATTACCAAATGGTACAAAAATTGCTAGTGATAAAAATGTTGTAAAAGTTCCTGAAAAATTAACATTAAATGAAATTAACGAACAAAATAAGAGGGTAGGTTATCAAACAAATATTAACATTTCTGCAAATGGTGGTTCAGGTAGTGCATATGTTGACTTTGTAGTAGAATACGAGGGTTTTGCTAATAAAATTGTTTATAATTTCTCTGATTTATATGCTGAGTATTTAAAAACACAAGATGCAGATGTTGATAATTCTTCAGATAATTATTTAAAAAGAAACAAACTAACTTTTGAGGCAAGTGCAGTAGCAAATGATATTGCTTTAGCTCAAGATGATGTTATATTGTCAAGAGATAGTTTAGTAAAAATTTATGATGAATATGGTAGTAATTATAACAATGGTTATGGTACAAAAATTTCAGCAGAGTTGGTTTTAGCTTCAGGAAATATTTCTGCTAATGTTAAAAATGAAAATAGAATAGTTAGAGTTTATGTTTATACAGGTGATGACATAGATGAAAAAATTAACGAACATTTTAATTTCTATGATAGTAATTTTAACACAATAAAATTAAATCAAGTAGATATTGAATTAAACGGAACAACTAGAAAAGTATTTTGTTTTGATTTGGATTTATCTAAATATTCAGGATATTTTTATGTAAAAGCAAATAGTAACAACTTATCTAATAATGCTGAATTTACTTTTGCATTTGAAAACTTAATTAAATCTACAATTACGACATATACAAATGTTGAAATTTCAGCAGGAACAAATGAAGAAACTGTTTCAACAACATTAAAAAATAAACTTATTAGCCTTGATAACAAAGTAGTTACATTAAGAGGTATTAAAGATATTCAAGTAGTAACTATGGTTGAGGAAACTTCTGAAGAAACAGGTGAAAGTGAACCTAAATTTTATTCTTTAGATAATGCAAAAACAGATAGTAAAAAATTAATTTTACCACTTAATACAAATTTATTAGAAAATTTAAGCTCAGCCCAAGGAACATTAATTGCTTATTTCACTAATGTAGGAACTTTAGATGAAGTACAAGTAAAGATAGCTGAAGATGGACAAGACCTTTTAAAAATTTATAATTTGGAAAATATTCAAACTGTTTTTGATAGTTTTGTTAATGGTAAACAAATTAAATTTAACCAAGCTTTAAGTATTATTGGTAGAAAAATAGGCTCTACAAAAATAACATTTATTGCAAGCAATGGTATTAGTGTTGAAATAGATGTTGAAGTTGTTGACCCATATACAGAACAAAGTTTAGAACTTGATATTAATGCTGATAATGAAAGTGTAACAATAAAAAAATTAAAAAATACTGATAAACCATATGCTAGTGTTATTTCAGGGAAATCTTTCACTACCATTTATAATGTTTTACCAAACAAATCAGGTATATATGAAATATTATTTAGTTCAAGTAATGAAAACGTTGCAACAATAGACTCTAAAACAGGTATTGTTAATACAAAAACTAGAGATAATAATAAGGGTATAACAGAAATTTCAGTAACAGTTAAATATTATAAATTTGTTCAAAATAATAGCGGATATTATCAATGCATAGAGGCTACTGAAACTAAGAAATATACTTTAGAAGTATTTATTCCGGGTGCAGCAACTTTCTTAAGAAATAAAGTAGAGGTTTATGATTATAATTCTTTAGGTTTTGAATATAAAGGTTTAGCTAGAGTTTCATTACCTCTTAACATTACAAAAGATTCTAACTTAGCTGATTATAAAATAAACGAAAGTGAATATTTAAAAGTATCATTCTCGTTATCTAACGATAATAATAATTTAAGCGGTTCAGAGGGTGAATATGATGCTTATTTGAATAATGGACAAACCTCAGCTGTTGTTTATGTTGTATTAAACGTTGAACAATATGGTTTAAAATCTTCAGATGTTTGTGCTGTTACAATTAAAAAAGCTGTTCAAATAGATGAAATTAATGTAAGTGCTTTTACTGGTGAAGAGGAAATTGAAATTTCTCGAAGTGGAGAATATGTTGAAAACTTTAATGAAGAATTTTATTTTTCGACTGTAAACAGTGAAAAAATTACAATTAACACTTCTATTATTCCTACTGCTGAAAATGTTTTGGTTGATGATTTATTTGTTTGTTTATATAAAGAAGAAAATGGTGGGTATATTGAAACTACAGATTTTGCTACTATTACATATAAAGATGTTAAAGATGTTTCTACTGTAATAATAAATGGTTTTGATTCTTTTACTTTAAATATTAGCCCAACTTTTATTATCCCAAAAGGTGAATCTCGTTATCTCATGATTTTTGCGAGAGATGGTATGACCCAAGCAGGAGTTGGAAAGGTTTATAAAAAAATTAAAATTCAAATTGCAGATGGAACACAATTATATCCATATGAAATTAGAAATATAAAACAATTAATGAATATTGAACAAGCTCCTACAAAACACTATGTTTTAGGCGCAGATATTAACTTAGCTTCTGTTTCAAACTGGAAACCTATTAAAAACTTTACTGGTTCATTAAATGGTTATAATTTTAATAAAGCAAATACTTTCTATACAATTTCTGGATTAAATATTAATACAATAAATTCTGATAATGTTGGTTTGTTTGAAAAAATTTCTAATAGTACAGATAGTTTTGGTGCAGTATTAAACTTAACTTTAAATGTTTCAAGTATTATTCTTACTAAAGATTCTATAAAAACTAACGCAACTGAAATTAATCTTGGTACTATTGCTGGTACAAATGATGGCATTATTTTAAATAGTGCAGTAAACATTTCTAACTTTAAAATAAACTTAGAAGATTATGCTAATATCTTAACACTTAATGTTGGTGGTGTTTCTGGTAAAAATAATGGTGCTGTTATTAGCTTTGGTCAAGGTCCAAGCTTAAGTGCTTCAGAAAACTTCAATTTAAAATTAAAAAATGAAAATGATAATAACAACAATATAAAAAATAATAATAAGTATTCTTTTATAAGTTGTTCAAATAGTGAAAAATTAAATTCTAGAGAATACTTCAACTCTTTAAATCCTGTTAATGGAACTTTAGAAATATCAGATAGTGCTTCAGTGATTGTTAATGCTGGTGGTATTGCTGGTTATTCTAATGGTGTTATTAATGGTATTTATGGTTATTATAAACAGCTAAACGAAGTAGCAGTAAACAATAATCTACAAGGTACTAATATTCAATATGTTACTAGCTACCAAAACCAAGGTGTTGATGTTGTATTTAATATAAATAATCTTGGTACTGGTAAAATTTCAAACTTTAATTCAACATTAGGTGGTGTTGTAGGTAAAGCAGATAAAAATAGTACTATTGCAAATACAAGTGTTCAAGGAACTATAGGTTATTATGATTTCGCTTCGAATAATATAACTGGAGCAAATAATAATGTTGGTGGCGTTGTTGGTTATGTTTCAGGTAATGATGGCGAAAAATCTATTATTATAGATGTTATATCAAGTGTTAAATTACGTGCAAATAATAATGTTGGTGGTGTAGCGGGTTATGCTAATTATACAAATATTTCATTTGCTAAAGTAGAAGCTTATGAAGATATCACACAAAACATTGACCAAACTTTAATTGTTGCTTCAAGCAACATGGGTGGTTTAGTTGGTAATGCAACAAATGTTAATATAGAGTATTCATACGTTAACAGTTTTGTAAACAAATATAACAGCACCTACATTAACTTTGGTGATATTTATTCTTTAACTGGTGAAAATGCTGGCGGTTTATTAGGCTCTTTAACAACAGGTAATATTTCATCTAGCTATGTAATGGCTAATGTTGCTAAAAAAGAGGGAGCTCCATTTAATAGCATTGCTGGTATTGTTGCAGTAAGTTCAGATGCTGTATTAACAGATATCTCTTTTGTTGGCGTTTTACCTAATGAAGAAGCTATCGGCAGTGGAATTACTACGGTATTTGGCTATTTATATTACTATGTTTTAGATTATACAGAAGTTGTTGTAGGACAAGACGGCAATCAAAATGATATTACAGAAATCTATTTGACTTCTAAAAAGATAAATGCTGGTGTAATAGGAGAAGATTTCGCAGGTTTACAAACAACTTATAGTTCAGAAAAAGTTTTAACAGTTGATTATTATATAATTGATACTAAGCCTACGCTTCAACAAGTACAAGTAAGAGTACCTACTTATGTTAAAAATGTAAATGCTGAAGATGTTACTTATTATTTAGCAAAATTTGTTCCAAATAGTATTAATGTAAAATCTAATAACGAAATTACTCCTACAGAAGCAGATGTAAATCTTTTTGAAATTAAATTTTTAAATAATGCAAATAGAAATTTATATTATAGTTTCCAAAATCAAAATGGAGAATATCAATTAATTATTAATTATGCATTACTTAATTCTTCATTTAAACTTAGTGACTTGTTTACTACAACACCATCACCAGTTGTTTCTGGAGCTTTAAATATTGTTGTTTATTCTTCAGATAGTAAACATCTAATTATTACTAGTGATGGAAAAATTATTTTAGATAATAAAGATGGTAAATTATTTGATAATGGTGCAAACTATCAATTAACATTTGCTGTTAGGGAAAATGTTTCTGCAAGTCAAACAATTAATATAAAAGTTGTTAAGAATTTTGATGAATTATTAGTTTCTCATTACCCAACCTTTAAAGAATCTTTGTTTACTTCAGACAAAACTAATAATGCTGAAAATGAAGAAAATTTAGAAAATAATGCTTATAAACTTAGAGTAAAGACAAACTTAAATTTATTTAATCAATTTGTTGAATATTCAAACGAATATAATCAAAGTAATTTCTTTGGTATTAAAAATGGATATTATTTAACTGGCATTACAAATGTAGATAATTATGTATTAGATTATTCTGTTTTTTATAAGTTAAATGACAGTTATCAATCTGTTTCTACAACAACAGAAATGAATGGTGGCTATGTATATTCATTAAAGAACAATGTAATTTCTTTTAATGCAACTGGTTACTATAAAGTTGTTGTAAGTGTTATTTTTGTAGTAGATGGAAATACATTTAAAATTACAAATGATAGCTGGGTAATATATTTCAATGTTTACGCAGGTGCTACAGAAATTAACTTCACTAAAAAAGAAGTTCAATTACAAGGTCAAGAAATTGATGACTCTTTAAAAATTGCTTTAACAAGTGACGTTGGTGATTTTGAAAATTTAGTTTTACAACTTGTAGATGTAAATGAAAATATTTATTACTTAAGTTATGACGCAAAAACAGGTGTTATTAGAAAAAGTGCTAGCATTTTTGAAAATGAATCACAACAACCTTATCCTTTTGAAATAACTATAGGTAATTATTCACATCAAGAAAATTCGTATATTTACAACATGTATATAAAAGTGGGGGATAGTTTTAAAGCACTTACTTCTCCTATTAGTTATACTTTATATGCATATGATGAAAACGAATTTTTAAATAAAGATAACTTAAAAGCAAAAGTAAAATTAGTAATTGTTCCTCAAAGTGTAAAGGGTGTTAATGGCATTCACTATCCTTATTCACAAAAAGTTTCTTTAATTGAAAATATAGGTAACACAGAAGCAGGCGGTGATGTTTCAGAAAAGAATTATTCACATAGTTTCTCAAATCAACCAAAAAATACAATTATTGCAGGTAATGAAGGTTTGTTTGTTATAGATGTTTATCCTTTCTATGCAAATATTACTGAAATTTCTATTACTTCAAGTATTAAAGATGGTAATGCTTTACAATTTGTACAACTTGTAAAAATACAAGGCAAAAATGGTGGAGATTATTATATTTATGCTCCATTAACACAATCTACACCTGATGGTGGAATTTATTTAAATTTATATTCAACAGTAAGCAACGCTAAATTAAAATATGATAGCGAAGAAAATGCTAATATTGAGTTTATTAATGCAGGTGAAGATAAATTAAAATATGAATTCAATACTATTTCAGATATTTCTGAAACAGGAAGACTTTATATTAAAACTTTAGCTCCAAATAACATTAAAGAAGAAGAGCAATTCTTTGTTTATGTAACATTTAAATATAAAGTTGTTAATAAAGAAGGTTTGTTAGTAGAAGAAGAATATACTTATGAACATGAGCTTGTAGTAGAATCTATGCCTGGTTTCTCGATGAGCATTACTCATAATGGCGAAGACAGAGAAGTTATTGCTTATACAGGTACTAAAGAACTTGGTAAAGGTAAAGACTGGGTAGAAATTAAACCTATTATTGAAGACGGTTATTCATATAAAAATATTAATGTTTCATTATTAATTCAAGGTAAAGAAGATAAAGCAACTTCAAATACTGACTATATTCAATTTGACGTTGGTGCAAATAAAATTTATCTTGGTGAAAAAGCCAAACCTGGCGATAAGGTTTTAATTCAAGCTTTAGTAGAAATTGAATATGACGGATATACCGAATCTAGAATTTATGAAAAAGAAATTACAGTAGTAGATTTAGTTATTGAAAGCATTTCTGTTCAAGGAATTGATTCAGACGGATATTTAAAAATGACAGTTTCTGCTTCAAAACAACTTAAAGTAAAAATTAATGGTTTTGGAACAGATGAGGCTATAGAAGAAGCAGAAACAATTATTTCTAGAAAAGTTACTGCTGGTAATAGAGATATTACTTATTACTGGCAAGTTAAAACACCTTCAACTGGCGATAATTATACTAACTTAGAGTCAGTTAATGTTTATCGAGATTTACCTTTTATTGTTAATAAAATTATTTTATCTAATGATGTAACTACTGAAAAAATTACGGCTCAACACATAGGTGCAAGCCAACTAGTAGATTATAAAAAACTTGAAGATGAAAAATATAACGAATCTCGTTCAAGAATTATTGTTCTTGAAGGTTCTACAAATGCAGGCTCTGTAGATATAAGACTTGCAGTTTCTTATGTTTATTCTCCTGCAGGTGCCGGCGAAAATGCTGGTAAAATAATTTTTGTTCATAATAACTATCAAGCTTTCTATATTAAAGAAACATATATTAAGGTTATAGTAACTGAAGACTCTAACGAAGATCATCCAACACCTGTTTATGATGAGGCTGGTCTTATTGAAATGTCTAAAGCTTCAGCTGGTAATTATATTTTAATGAACGACATTACCATTAAAAATCATACAGCTTTAAACGCAAACTTTAATTCTTTTGATGGTAATAATAAGATAATTACTATTGAAAGCTTTGATTACAGAACTGACTTGGCAAGTTCTTCCGCAGATTATTCTATTAACTTAGGTTTATTTAATACTGTTAATAAGAAAACAACAATTAAAAACGTAATTGTTGCATATCCTGCAGATAAAGCAGTTGCTATGAATTTAAAAAGTTATTCAAAAATTAATTTTGGTGGAATTACTGCTGTAAACGAAGGTATTATTACAAACTGTGATGTTATAACAGTTGCACCAAGAAATGCTCAACAAAATTCTGGAAACGAAAAATACTATACTCTTAATATTGAAACAAGTACAACTATATCTGGCAAACAAGTGGTTGCTAATATAGGTGGTTTAGTTGCTATTAACGCTTCTACAGGCTTTATAACAAACTCAAGGGTCGGTCGTGAAAGTGTTGAAATTTTACAAGTTTACGATAGTGAAGCCACTGTTGTTTATAAAGATTTCTACAACTTAGTTCAACCTATGACTTTATTTAAAATTTATGGCAGAGCTAATGTTGGCGGTTTTGTAAGTGAAAATAATGGTACTGTTTCAACAAGCTATGCTAAAAATATGCAACTTGAAGTTATAAGTGATAGCTTTTCTGGTTATGTACAAACAGGTGGTTTTGTAACAACAAATAATGGTTATGTTTATGGTTCTTATGTAGCAGGTTGGGAAGAAGAGAATTTCTCATCAGTTACAACAGGTATTTCAAGTAATCGTAAACTTGGTGGTGGTATTTTAAGTAATGGTTATATAGGTGGTTTTGTATTCTCTAACTTAGGTTATATTGAAGATGCTTATTCTAATATTAATGTAAGTGGTGATTTAACATTTACAGCAAGAACACCTTATGTTTCTTACTTATCAATGTTAGATGATGTTTCTGAATGGTCATCTCCAGCGGTTGGTGGTTTTGTTTATAAAACTAGTGAAGGTAGTTATATAACTACTTCGTATACATTAAGTAAAATCAACACAAGTAAATTAAATACTCATGGTGCTTTTGAGGGCAGAACAACTTCTCCTGATGTTACTAACGATGGTGAAGTTACAAATTGTTATTTCATGAAAGAAAAATCAGAAACATTTACCTATGAACATGAAAGAGCAAGAATGCTTTCAGATAATCCTTCAATAGATTTAGATTCTGCTGAAAATGTTGTAGGTACTAATGAATTTATAAATAAAAATAGCTTCAATAATTTCAGTTTTGATAATTCTATTGATGACTTTAGCATATATACTGGCGAAAGTATGGGTGGAGTTTGGGCTGTTTATAAACGTGGAGGAACATATGGCTACCCAGAATTAATTAGTGCAAACACAATAGCAATTTCTTGCAGAGTTATTAACGTAACAAAAACTAATAATTCCGAAACAAATACTTATTATTATACTTATGTTGATGGTTATGAAGCTGGTTCGTACTTGAACCCTTACACAGTTTCAAGTTTTGAACAATACAATAATATCTTTAAAGATACAATAGGTGGTTCAAACTTTAATGAAGATATTACTACAAAGTTCACAGGAAATATTCGTGTAATCAAAAATATTGATTTTGGTAACTCAGAAGATGTTTATTCAACATCAGTAGAATTTACTTCTCTTGTTAATATGACATCTATCTTCGATGGAAACTACTTATCTTTATATAATGTAAAACTTTCAGACAAAACAAGCGGAAAGAGTTCATTCGGTTTATTTAAAGATATTTATTATGCTGCAGTTAAAAACTTATCTATTAGTGTTAACAGTGTTAGTGCTGGTAATACTACTAGTGTAGGTGTTTTAGCAGGTGTAATTGTTAATAGTAATATTTCAAACATAACCTTAGTTGCTTCAAGCGCAACAACAGGTGTTGTTATAGGAAATAATTATGTAGGCGCTTTAGCAGGTATAATTATTTCTGAACATGAAGACAATTTATATACAATTTCAGATGTTCAATCTAACTTAGCTATAGTAGGTAGCACTTCTTCAGATAGTGAAATTATTACAGCTATACCAAGTTCATCAATAATTTGGGAAAAAATTAAACCTACATCAAATTCAAGTGGGTTATCTGAAATAAATAATAATTTAAGATTACATCATTTACCAACAAACGTTTATTATGGTGGTGGTATAGCAGGTCTTATAGATTTACACCAATTAAGTGAAACTGTGGGTGATAATGATATTAATGTTGGCGAAATAATACCAAATAATATTTTAGAAACTAGCTATGTAAATTATAATAGAGTTGTTAGTGTAATTTCTGATTATGCTGGCGGATTATTCGGCTTCTTGGGGGCAGAGTCATTCTTAGAACGTGGTGAATTTATAGCTAAGTCAGATAGTGAAGAACACTTTATTAGTGCTAATGAAGTAGCTGGAGGTATAGTTGGTGTTAACTTTGGTAGAATAAATGAATGTTATTTATCATTTAATTCTCAAGATATTAATCTTGTAGATGAAAATATTAGAAAATATGTAGATCAAACAGCAACGGCCGAAATTCAAATAAACAATACATTATTTGCTAGTGGCACTCCTAATTACATAGGCGGTATTGCAGGTATTAACGTAGGTAATGGTAATGCAGTTGGTACAGGTAACATTAATCATAGTTATAATAGAGTAAATGTTAAAAACCCAAATGCTAAAGGTGTTGGCGGTATTGCAGGTGCTTTGGCAAATAAGGCGGTTCTTGAGAACTGTTGGACAGACGCTATGGTTGTGGGTAACCGTAATGTGGGCGGTATCCTGGGCTATAACGGCAGCAGCGGTTACTATGAGGATACCCACAGTGCGGTTGTACGCAATTGCTACTCCATCGGCAGTGTGTCCGGTACCTCCTTTGTGGGCGGTATTGTGGGCTACAATGCGGGCGGAGAGGATTACTATTCCGGAACGGCCTGGAGCTGCACCGTGGAAAACTGCTATTCCACCGCAACGGTCAGCGCAAGCTACAGCTACGGTTCTGTAGCAGGCGGCAATAGCGGAACCATAATCAACTGCTACTATCAGGCGGAAGCCGAGACGGACAGCTTTGACGAAACCACCTTTAAGACCCAGGCACAGTTT
>CALATF010000020.1 GCA_937891595.1 uncultured Clostridia bacterium | reverse complement strand
TGCTTCTGGAGTATCATCAATTATTAAGTCTACGCCAGTAGCATTTTCTATTGCTCTAATGTTTCTTCCTTCTCGTCCTATTATTCTTCCCTTCAATTCATCATTTGGTAAAGGCACTACAGTAACAGTTATCTCTGAAGTAATATTAGTTGCACACTTTTGAACAGCTAATGTTACAATCTCTTTTGCTTTTTTCTCTGCACTTTCAACTGCGTCTTCTTCCATTTGTCTAATTGTTGTTGCACAATCATGTTTAGCTTCTTCTACAAATTTGTCTACTAATTGTTTTTTAGCTTCTTCTCTGGTAAGCCCTGCAATTTTTTCTAATTCTTGAGTCATTTTTTCAGAAGCCTTTGCAAGTTCTCCTTTTTCTTGCTCTAGAGCTTCTTCTTTTTCTTTTACTTGATTTAAAGCAACATCAAGAGTTTCTACTTTTTTATCAATCCCTTCTTCTTTTTTTATTAATAATTCTTCTTTTAATGCTAAACGATTTTCAGATTTTGAAATTTCGTTATATCTTTCAGCTATTTCTGCATCACATTTTTCTTTTAAAGTATGAATTTCTTCTTTAGCTTCAAGAATAGCTTCTTTTTTTGCCGTTTTTGCTTCGGCATAAGCATTTTCTAAAATTTTAGCAGCATTGCTCTTTGATTGACTAGATTTTCTTGCTAACAAAAAGTAAGTTAGCGCTATACCAACTGCAACACAAAGAACACAAGCAACTAAAAACCACACAATAGATATCATTTAGTCTTGTTTCCTTTTAATATATGAAGTTTTTTATTATCAAAATTTAATAAGAAATATTTTATTAAATACTTATAACTCTTTGATATATAATATTTTACCAATACATTAAAATTATGTCAACAAAATTATGTTTGACAAGGTATAAAAGTTAAATTTATTTGAGTTATAAATAAAATATGTAAGAGATAATTCCCTTACATATTAGTTTTTTATATCAATTATTTCTAAATTATTTATGACTTCATTTATTAAGCTTTCTCTGTCTAATTGTGCTTCATTTTTTTCAATTTTATCTAGTTTAGGATGAGTAACTGGGCTTTCTGGTAAAAAAACACTACAGCAATCTTCATATGGCAATATAGAAGTTTCATATGCACCTATTTGTTCAGAAATTTTAGAGATTTCTATTTTATCAAAACTTATTAAAGGTCTAAAAATAGGTAAAAGTTTGGACATTTGATTTGTAACAGTTATACTTTCTACAGTTTGACTAGCCACTTGAGCTAAATTTTCACCAGTAATTAAAGCAGAGCATCCATTTAATTTTGCAACCCTTTCAGCAATATCCATCATAAATCGTCTTACCAAAATAACCATATACTCGTCGTCGCATTTTTTATGAATTTCTTCTTGTATTTTAGTGAATGGCACAATAAACAAACGAATATCTCCAGTATATTTTTTTATTATATTAGCCAAATCTATTACCTTTTGTTTTGCTTGCTCACTAGTATAAGGATAACTGTGAAAGTGGATTGCATTTAGTTTTAATCCTCTTTTTGCCATTTGAAATCCGGCAACAGGGCTGTCAATCCCTCCGCTTAATAAAAGCATTCCCTTCCCCGCTGTGCCAATAGGCATGCCACCTAAACACATTATTTTATTATAATATATATATGTTTTACCATTTTCTCTTATTTCAATAAAAATTGTTTCTTCAGGTGTGTGAACATCTACAAATTTATCAGTGTTATTTTCTAAAATAACACCACCTACTTTTGCTGATAATTCATATGATTTTAAAGGAAATGTTTTGTCAGCTCTTTTAGTCTCAACCTTAAATGATTTCTTATTAATTTTAATTGTTCTACAGGTATCAATAATATTTTGTAAATTTGTATTAATTTCATAGGCAACACTAATTGAAACTATGCCGAAAATAGTTTTTAAAATTTCTATAATGTTTTCTTTGTTACTTGAATCAAATTTAGAAATTAAAAACCTGCCTGAAATTTTTTCTATTTTCAAATTGATATCTTTTAATCTATATTTAATATTTTTAAATAATGAGTTTTCAAAAAAGGAATAATTTTTACCCTTTAAGAAAATTTCTCCAAATCTAATTAATATTACTTCGTTCATAAAATCTTCCTTATGTATTTATTTCTTGATAATAATTAAGAATATTTTTTAAAAATATATCTAGTTCTTCTTTGGTGTTGTTTTTGTTCAAACTTACTCTTATAGCCCCCATTACTTCCTCTTTTTTGTAGCCCATATTTTCTAAAATTCTATTACCAATCTTGTTTGTAGAACAGGCAGAACCAGTACTGATATATATTTTTTTTGAGTCGAGATATCTCATGATAGTTTCTCCTCTCTTTCCTTTAAAAATCAAACTAATAACATAAGGAGAATTGCCACTTTCTGATACAATAATGTATTTATTATTATCAAAACTCTTAGATAAATTTTCTAATAAATATTCTTTAAGAATTGTAACTTTATTATAATTTTCTTCTAAGTTATTAATTGATAACGAAGCTGATGTATGAAAAGAAAATATTCCCGGCGCATTAATAGTACCCGACCTTAAATTATTTTCTTGGCCACCACCAAAATTTATATTTTTAATTTTTGTGTTTTTAGATATATATAAAGCTCCTATACCTTTTATACCTTCAATTTTGTGTGCAGAAATTGAACATAAATTAATTTTTGACTTTAATACAGAAAATTTAATTTTACCGAAGCCCTGAACAGCATCTACATGAAAAATCGCATTTTGAGATTTGTTGTTTATGATGCTTCTTATTTTATCTATGTCATTAATTGCCCCAGTTTCGTTGCTTACTAGCATTGTTGATACAAAACAGACATCTGACGTACACATTTCTTCAAATTTTTCATAATCTATTTGCCCATTGTGTTGTAAAGGGATAAATTCAACATTATATCCTTTGTTTTTCAACTCACAAGCACAATTATAAACTGAGGGGTGTTCACCCATAGAAAACAAATATTTTTTTTGCTTATTTGTGCAAGAGCCAAAAATAGCAATATTGTTAGATTCAGTTGCACCGCTGGTAAATATTATATTATCTCCGCCTGCCCCGCCTAAATAGTTAATAAAGTTTTTTTTAATTTCATTTATTTTTTTATACAAATCAAAAGAAACGCTATATCCTGACGAAGGGTTAAAATAATTAAGGCTATTAATCCTATTGTATGTTTCTAAACACTCATCACAAGGCTTAGTTGTTGCTGCATTATCTAAATAAATCATACCATTTCCTATTTTTAAAGTTTTAATTCAATGTTATTTTCTTTAAATTTATTAATTACAGATTTATGGAAAATTTCAATATCTTCAGATGTCAAAGTTCTTTCTAAACTATTTATTTCATAATGCAATGTATAACTTTTATTGTCTGCATTAGGATTTTCATAAATATCTAATAAACTTACAGAATAATTTAAGTTAGTATTTATATCTTTTGCATATGAAATTATATCTTTATATAAAAACTTATTTGGTATCAAGAAGTTGAAATCTAATTTGGTTGTTGGATATTTACTAATTTTTTCAAATTTAATTTCATTTTGGCTAATTTCTGCTAATTTAGTAAAATTAATTTCAATACCCACAACACAAGCATTTTCTTCTATTTTACAAACAGAAACAGGATGTAAAGCAAATAAATCTCCAATCAAAACATTATTTGCATAAATTTTATAATAATTTTTTGGATGATAATAGTTATTATCTGGATTTGATAATTCAAGAGTTAAATCCATTTTAAAAATATATTCAAATAAATAATTTAAGATTTCTTTTAAATGTAATAACGATTGAGTTAAATTATTTTCCTTATTATATAATACGATGCCTAAACTTTTTGTTTCGTCAGCTAGTTTATCTTTATTTATACTTTTAACTACTCTGCCAACTTCAAATGTTCCAAAATTATCAAATGAATTTTTATTATCTAAAACTACTTTTAATAAACTTGGAATAATAGTACTTCTTATTTCATTATTATCTTTATTTATAGAGTTTATGCATTTTATAAAGCTTTTAGGTTTAATATTTAATAAATTATTTGTAGCTAAATCATACCAAATATAAGAATGAGTTTCATTTAAATCAAATCTTTGAGCCAAAGAATATTTAACATCATATTCTAACTTAATTTTTTTATCTAATAATTCTGGTTTAACGTCTTGTAATATAGATTTTGGAGTAATATTGTCATAACCATAAATTCTAGTAATTTCTTCAACTAAATCTGCTTTGCCGTTTATATCTTTTGTAGCTCTAAATGTTGGTACTAAAAATTTATATGTGCCATTATTATTTGATAAAAGTTTAAATTCTAAACTTTGTAATATATTTAATATAGTTTCTTCTGGAATATCAATACCTATAAAATTATCAATATAATTTTTTGTTATTTCAACCTCTAGTTTGGGATATTTTTTATTGTATACATCTGTTATACTTGAAGAAATTACAGAATTTACATCTATTTGTTTTATTAAATAAACATATCTTAATAAAGCAACTTTAGTAAGTTCTGGGTCTAAAGATTTTTCATACCTTGCACTAGCTTCAGTTCTTAATCCCAAAGAAGTAGCGGTTGTTCTAACTTTATATGCGTCGAAATTTGCAGATTCTATTAATACAGATGTTGTATTCTCTTTAATCTCGCTATTTTCTCCACCCATAATACCCGCTAACGCGACAGGAATGTTATTTGTTGCTATAACCATAGAGTTCTTTTTTAAATTTCTATCTGTAGAATCTAATGTTTTAAAAATGGAATCTTCTTTTAAATCAGATACTTGGATGTTCTTTACAATGCTATTATCA
>CALATF010000019.1 GCA_937891595.1 uncultured Clostridia bacterium | reverse complement strand
ACAAGTTTTACTGACATTATGCGTATATTAAAAAATCTAAACCGAGAAAATCGATTTAGATTTTAGTTGGCGGAGAGTTAGGGATTCGAACCCCAGTAGGCTTTCACCTAAACGGTTTTCAAGACCGCCGCTTTCGACCGCTCAGCCAACTCTCCATAAATTTTTGACTTTTCAAGTATATACTATATTTATATATAAATCAAGTATTATTTTAGTTAATTTACATATAAATTTTTATTTTTAACTGTAGGGTTAGTTATAATAGGAGTTTAATTATTTTATTTTAAATTTTATTTTAAACAAATTAATTTATAATAATTTCTTCATAAAAATTTATATAGCTTTTTAAAAATTATAAAGTAGAAATAATGAAATATTATTATATAATTACTAAAGTTTTTATAATGATAGGCAAAAGTATAAAATAAATTCATTCAACAAAAAAATATTGTTCTATTTTAAAACAATATTTTTTAAATTGATTTTAAGGTGATGTTTCAGCTGAAATTAAGGATACGTCATTAGTTTGGGTTAAATTATTAAAAGGTATTTTAAAGCTTTCAGCTACCGATAAGGCATAGTTTTGAAGTTCTTCATTTTGAGAAAACATTTCACCTTTTACAAATAATTTTAAAGAATCTTCAACGCTTTCATTAGATTGATAAATCGAAAAAGCGTTTTGAAGTTCACCTATATGTATTTTTAATTCTTCAGTTTGAGCTTGTTTCTCAAGTTCTTTAATTTGCGAAAACAAATAGCTTTCCATTTTTTTAGTTTCATAAACTCTAGTTCTAATAATAGCGTCTTTTGCACTAAAAAAACCATAAGTTTCCTCACATTGTGGCAAGTTTTCGCAATTTTTAATTGTTTTTAAAGTTTTATTTAAAGTTTGAGGATTAAAAGTAGTATAAACGTTTGTTGGTTTTGCAATGTTGTCGCTACGTTTATATACCTGAATATAATCGTACAAATTATTTGTTTGAATATAATCTATTGTTTCTGGCATATTTAAATAGGCTGAAATATGACTATCTGCTTGAACATATCTACAATAACCTAATTTATCTATTTGGCTGATACATCTTTGAACTTGAGAAGCTTTGCTTAGAAAATAAGGAACAGCGAAGGCACATACTCCAACGGTATAACCACTGTCTCTAAATTTAGTAATTGCGTCATCAGCAATACGGTTATTTCGTAAAGTTTGGTGGAATATAACGTCGTAATTATTTTTTATAAAGTAATCTACAATTTCAGAAGTAAGATCCATTCCAAGTTGGTCGGTAGCTTGCCTAAAATAGTCAGGATGTTGTTCTCTTATAACATTAGCTTGAGGATGAAAGCCTCGAAAATAGTCGTTATCAATAGTTATGAAAGAACGCTGAGAAGATAATTGTTGTGTATAGTTTATTAAGGCAGTTTTTCCTGAACCAGATTGACCGCCTACTATAATTGCCAAAGGATTTTCTGAAGGCGTTTTGTCGTAAATTAAAGATTCTATAATAGTATGTTTAATTTGTTCTAGTAGTTCGGGAGATAATCTATATTTTTCTACCACTAAATCTCTTTGTGTTTTTGGCATTTAAATTTCTCCCCTTTTTATAATAGGTGCATATTTATTTATAATTTTATCTATTACCTTGAAATTGAAATTGTTCATTTCTTTTTCTTCTTTTAAAAGGGTAGTAATTAGTTTATTATTTTTATCAAAGCCATTTTTACAAGCTCTAGCGATAAAAGCGTTCATTACTTCGCGTGCTAATTCTATTTTTGTATTATCGTCCATAATGCTCCTAATAAAGAAATAAAAAAGAAATTATTAATATGAATTAATAACTTCTTATTATTAGTATTTTATTAGTAGACATTTAAAAAAGTTACAAAAGTTTTATATTTTTTTGAGCCTTTTCAAATAAAACGGATGTTAATATGTTTTTATATTCATTAAATTCAACTTTTGTTTTGTTTGTAAGTATTTCCATAGGGCAGTTAAAAAGTGATACTTTATAATTCATTAATGTAAAGCCGTTTTTTATGTAAAATCCTTTTCTTTTTATGCGAGTAAGAATGTTTTTTGCATTATTACAAGATGTATCTTCAATTTCTAATACTATGCGGTTTTTTGCATAAATATTCATAAATAGTTGTAGCGCCTTAGAACCTATTTTTTGTCCACGAAATTTAGGTAGTATTGCAAAAAAATCTAACAAAATTAAATCGCCATTATTTATTGTAAGCATAAAACCATAGAAGTTTTTTTCATCATCTTCTACTATGTAATGAGTAGACTTACCAAGCTTAGCCCACATAAGTAAAAGTTTAAAAGGCTTTCTTTCACATCTTGGGAACGCACTTTTGTATAATTTGTGTATATTTTTAATGTCTTGTTTACTATTTGCTATTCTTAAATTAATCATAACTTTATCCCTTATTATTTATGTTTCCCATATTATTATTTTTTTTAATGCGTGCTTTATATTTTTCTATTGCCATATTTAGTGCTTCTTGTGCATTAAAATTTAATTCGTCAGCAAGACTAAGTAATGAATATAATACGTCACCATATTCAAGTAAAAAGTCTTGGGTTAATACAAATTCATTAGTGCCATATTTAGAAATGCGTAAATATTCTTTATTTAGTTCACCAATTTCACTAGCAATATCAAGTAACCTTGCGTTGGTAGGCATTATCTTCTTATGAACCTTTTTTTGTTCATTAAATTCTTTTACTAATTGTTGCATTATTTTGCTCCTAAAATATATAAATTAGAAATAAATTACTTATATTAAATTATATAATAATTTTTGTTTAGTATAAAGGGTTTTAACAAAAGTATTATTTTATTTTTACTATAAACTTGAATTTTTAGTAAATATTTATTATATTGTTAATATGGATAACAAAATTTTAAAAGAATTGCAAGATAAAGACATCTTTTTATTTGATTTTGATGGTACTTTAGTAGAAACAGAAGAATTACATATGAAAGCTCACTTGGAAATATTAAAGAAAATACTTGGTAGGGAAGTAGATATTACAAGTGAGGAGTTTCTTAGAAGATATAAAGGCAAACAAGATGATGAAATATTTGAAATGTATAAAAAAGATTTTTGCGTAGATTTTGATAAACAAAAGATGATAGCTGAAAAAATAGATATTGCTTTAGACATTTTAAGAAAAGCCAACCTAAATGTTTTTGATTATTTTTTTGAACTTGTAAAATTAAAGAAAGATAAGTCATTCTATATTTTATCTAACCAAACACATAAAATATTGTTTGAAATGTTAAAAGATAAAGATATTTATAAATATTTTGACAATATTTTTTGTTTGCCTGACTTAAAAGTTTCTAAAGAATATTTTTTAGATAATATTAGTAACTTTTTAAATGTAAACAATAAGAAAATAGTATTATTTGAAGATACAAATTTTGCATTAAAAAAAGCCAAGGAACTAGATATTTTACCTATAGGGGTTGAAACTATAGTAAATGTTGGTAGTTTAAAAGATGCAAAGTTTGTAATAAGACCATTAACAGATGAAAAAAGTAATTAAAGAGCAAATAAAAAGAGAACGTTACGTATGCGTTCTCTTTTTTATATTAAATTAAAAGTATTCCGCCATTAACATTAATATTTTCACCGTTAATATAATCTGATTTTTCGTTACATAAAAACAAAACCACATTTGCCACATCTTCAGGCTTACCTAAACGTTTGCTTGGATTTTTACTAGAAATTGTTTCTATTTTTTCTTTTGTGTAAATACTTTCAGTTAGTGGAGTAAGGGTAAGAGAAGGGCTAATAGTATTTGTTTTAATGCCATATTTAGCAAACTCTAACGCTAAAACCTTTGTCATCATATCAATACTTGCTTCGCTACAACAATATGCCATCATTCCTTCTATAAAAGGTTTTTGAGCAAAACGCGAAGCTATGTTTATTATTCTTGGGCATTTTGATTTTTTAAGTAAAGGTAAGGCGTATTTAGCACAAATCATTTTTCCAAAAACGTTTACATCCATTACATATTTAATATCTTGCATGCTTAATATTTCGAAATTGTTTTCTATACTTGTACCAGCACAGTTAATAAGGAAATCTAATTCTTTTAAAGAAGAAAAGAATTGTTTAACTTTTTCTTCATTTGTAATATCTAATTTTTTAGTAATAAAATTAGGATTATTTATTTGCGTTTTTGCGTTTTCTGCCTTATTATCATCTGATTTATATATGGCATAAACAATATCTCCTCTAGAAATAAATTGTTTGCTTATTTCAAAACCTATGCCACTTGTGCCACCTGTTACAACAGCTATCATAAAATACCTCTTTTTTAAATTAATTATTCTTTTATAATTTATTTATACCATAATATTTTATAGTTTGTTAAGTAGTAAACAAAAAAAAAGAAGTAAAATTACTTCTTTTATTCGGTTGTCGTTAATAATGGCTAAAGCTTTTTCGTAAATTAATGTTATATTTTGTTTGTAAACTATTCAGCGAAACTAGGTGCTAATTGAGTAGTTTCTTCTACAGGGTTAGTTTTAACTAAATTAAATTCACTATCTATAGCTGAAGTTACAAGTTCAACTATTGTTGGGCGGTATTCATAAAGGCTTATTATGTCGTGGTCTACTAATGAATAAGAAATGTCTTTATGTGAAACAACAGCAACTTCGTTATTTTCTTCGCTTTTTGATATATCATTTTCATTAATTTCTTTTTGGGTTTGTCTTACTTTAGAATAAAGGTATAAATGCCCCCAGTTAAAGTTTTCTAATTTTGCATTTGCATTTTCATCGCTACTTGCACCAACTGAACCTGGATAGCAAGTTTCAGATTGAGGGACAACTATACCTCCAACATCATTAGAGCCTGTGTAATATGCTTCATTATCAAAATTTTCATCATTTTCATTCACTAAAAGCATACCGTATGGGTGCAAAGGTACACATCCTGATTGGTGGAAAAAAACTGGTTTTCCAACAACAGGTAAAAATTTCCATTGTAACCCAGTTTGATTCTGTAATATTTGACACATTTGGTCGTTATTTATATTAAAAGATTGTTTTAATTGAGAAAAAACGCTTCTAAAATCCATTTGAGCTGTATTAGCTATTTGCTCATTTTCTTCATATTCAGTTTTATCAATAGAATTTATTTTAGCATCTTTTATTTCACTTAGTGAAGTTCTATCTTCATTAAACTTTTGTTCTAAAATTTTTAATTTATCGTGATATTCTTTTTGAATTTCATGTGTTGCATCGGTATAAACTCTATCTGATTTTACGTAAGAATTCATTTTTTCTTGAGTGTCTGTTGCAGATTGTTGTAATGTTGAAATCATGGCATTAAAATTTTCATTCATATAAAAATTCTCCTTAAATACAAAATTATTTTAATATAATTTAATGTTTAATTCAATGTGCATTTTGTACAAAAACTTAAGTTTAATTTATAAAATAAGAAACCTATTATTTAAAAATTAAATAATAGGTTTTTCGCTATCTAATCTTGCTTTTTCTTTTCTGCCTTCTTTTAGCAATTCCTTTAAAGCTTGTTCGTCATTATTATTAAAAGCAATTAAATATTTTTGTAAATTTGTAATAAGTGTAGAAAGTTCTTCACTAATCTTTTCTTTGTTTAACATATAAAGTCTTGTCCAAACTTCTTCGTCAACTCCTGCAATACGGGTCATATCTTGAAAGCTTCCACCAGTGAAGCCTACGTAATTTTTTCCAGCAGGACTTTTTACATAAGCATTGCTAACAATATGTGCAAGTTGGGAAGTGTATGCAATTTTTCTATCATGCTGGTCAGAAGAACAATGTTTTATTAACTTAAATCCCATTTTGGCAAATAATTCAGTTAATGTTTGAACAGCTTCAGCATTTGTATATTCGTTTTCAACTATTATCATGTTTGCATTGTCAAAAAGTTTTTCAGTAGAGTTTTTAATTCCAGAAACTTCTTTACCTGCCATAGGGTGACAACCAACATATTTGTAATTTCTAGGACTTCTATATACTAATTTTTCAATAACACCTTTTACGCCACAAATGTCTGCAACTATTGCTCCGTCTTTAAATTTTTTGTTATCCAAGAAGTTCATTGTTGCGTCTGGCGGTAGGGCAATAAATACTAAATCATAATTTGTAAAATCTGTTACTTTATTATCTATTATCTTTTCATTTAAAGCAAAGTCTAATACTTCGTCTTTATCAAAGCCATCAACTTTAAAACCTGCACGCTTTAAGGATTTCGCCATAGAGCCACCTATAAGGCCAAGCCCAGCAATCATCATGTTCATATTTAAAACTCCTAGTTATTATCAATTTTCAGTTCTGTTAAAAAAGTCGTTTTTCCACACTCTGTCGACAACATTAAACGTTGTTTTCATTTCTTCTGGTGTGTTGATATAAATAATTTTAAATTTACCAGATGTTGTTTGGTTTTCATAGTCGCATGTTGTTTCTATTACATGACATAAGCCCCAGTACAACCATTTTCCGTCGTTAGTATATTCAACCAAAAAATTCCTAACAGGTGGTATTTTGTAAATTCTTATAGAAGGTTTGTCTTTAAATTCAAAAATCTTACCTTCAAACATTTTTGCATTATAATACCCCCCCCCCACAGGAAATGTGTTTATTATAATCAAGTTCTTTAGGAAAACCTTGTTCCTTTGTTATTCTTAAAGTGTCATTAACTTCAATAAAGCTTGCCATATTTTTTCTCCTTATTATGAAAAAAATTATACCATATTAAGATAATAATTGTAACAATTTTATTTAAAATTTTTATAACAAAAAATATTCAATTTAATAAATAAAATGTTAAAACGATTTAAACATATAAACTTAATATGCTACAATAAAAACATGGATAACAATTTAAATCAGATACAAGAAATTGAACAACTATTAAGCAAAGAAAACTTTTCTAAATTGCAACAAGATTTTATAAACATAAGTAAAAAATATAGGGAAGAAAATATTAACTCAGGTAGCGTTGTGAATAACGATAAGCAGGCACTAAGTTATGTTGCAAGTAGAATGAATGAAACTTCGATTATAGTTGATAAAGTTTTAAAAACGATATTTCAAGTTGTAGACAAAAGTGAAGTGGAAAGTGTTTTAGATTTGGGTAGTGGTACGGGTTCTGTTTTATGGGCTTTAGAAAACTTTTTTAGCAATATTAATATAACAGCTGTTGAAAGAGAAAAGTGTATGCAAAAGTATGCTAAAGTTTTGTGTAAAAGCTTAAATTTAAACATTGAATATGTTTTACAAGATGTTTTGTCTAAAGAAACTAATAATTTATCTAATTGTGATTTGGTTATAGAGTCATTTATGCTAAACGAAATGGCAGAAAAGGATAGTTATAAAGCTTTGGATTTAATGATTAACAAAGCAAATAAATATATATTATTAGTTGAACCTGGCACACCTAAATCTTATCAAAAAATGATGCAAATAAGAGATTGTGTTGTGGCTAAAAATTTAAAAGTTTTATTACCTTGTACCCATTGTAAAAAATGTCCACTAATTAATGATTATTGTAATTTTACAGTAAGGTTAAACAGAAGTAAGTTTTTAAAGAATATAAAAGGTGGCGCACTTGGGTATGAGGATGAAAAGTATTTTTATTTATTACTTTCAAAACAAGATATAAAAAATGTTGAAAATATGGTAATTAGAAAACCTATTGTTAGAAAAAGTTGTATAGATTTAAAGTTGTGTAATAATGGAGGTAAGGTAAATAATATTACAATAACTAAAAAAGATAAAGAAAACTATTCAAAAGCAAAAAAGATAAAGCATGGCGATATTTTTAATTTTTAAAACAAAAAAACCGAACAAAAACAGTTCGGTTTTTATTTTTGGTGCAACCATAGGGACTCGAACCCCAAACCTTTGCGTCCGTAGCGCAACGCTCTATCCAATTGAGCTATGATTGCTTGATATAAAAAAGTTAATTAACTTTACGAGTAGTAGTATAGTTATAAATTAAATAAAAGTCAATCTATTTTTTATTTGAATTTAACTGTTGATTATAAAGGTAACTATATAATAAACAAATATTTAGTTCAATTACCATAAAAACAAAAAACAAAAAAATATTGTAAAAATTTGTAGAATATGTGCAAATTGCACAAAAACATAAAAATTAATAAAAAATTTTAAAAAGGTATTGAAAAATAAAAAATGTTGAATTATAATGGTGACCTAATTTCTTTTTTTTTGCATTAGCGAAAATAAAGGAGTATAGTTATGGAAAATGAAGTTTTATCAGCAGTTATTATGTGTGGTGGTATGGGTACAAGGCTTTCTGCTGTAACTGGTGAATTGCCAAAAGCAATGGTCAATATTAGGAATACTGACCACCTTTATCATGGCCAAGCTAAAGACACTATTTTAGAGCATCAAATGAGGGTGCTTTCTGAAAATGGTGTAACAAACTTCATTTTAGTAGTGGGTAATAAAAAAGAGTTTATTAAAAACGCTTTTACAAACGATATAATTAACAAAAATATTCCTAATAAGAATGTAAATATAACATATTTTGAAGAAAGTAGTCCGCTGGGAACAGGGGGCGCTTTTTGTTCTAAAACACTTCAAGATTTAATACCGGGTAAAGATTTTCTTTTTATTTATTCTGATACTTTATTTGATATTAATGTTCAAGATATGTACAAACATCATTTAAAAGAAAATGCAGATGCAACTGTTTTAATTTCTCCTTGTTCAGAGCCAGATGATAGGCCTTTGTTTACTATTCAAAATGGTACAAATGAAATTGTTAGTATGATGCCAAAACAAGGTAAAAATGATGGACCAAGAACATGTTTATTTTCAAATACCCCTAAAAACGGGCTTATGATTATAAACAAAAGTGTATTTAGAGAATTACCAAGCAACCCTAGTTATATGGATATGGAAGAAGGTATTTTAAGTAAGGCTATATATGATAGCGACTTTAAGGTTAGCGCTTGGACCTCACCTTGTTATGTTAAAGATATAGGTACTGTTGACAGGTTCTATGAAGGCGTTGCAGACCTTGCTGAAGCTATTCCTCAATCAAGAAATCCTGAAAAAGAAGAACAAATTTGTGTTTTATTTCAAGAAAAAGATTTAATTAATATAAATAAAGAAGGTAATGCTGTTATAGATGAAAGAATAGCTCAATCTATTTCTGTTTTAAATGGTTGTGGAGTTATAACTTTATTAAATAAAAATAATCCAAAAATAAATGTATATGAACAAGAAGACATGATTATAGACACTTTACTATATAGAAGCGGACACGGAGCTTTTTTTAATGGAAGATTTGAAAGTGATGATATAGAGCATTTATATGATTGCATGTCAGCTTGGAATATTCCTAAACAAAATTTGTTTAGTGTTGCTAAAAATGAAGAAGGAAAAGTAGATACATTTAATTTTATTGAAGGACATATAGATACAACAAACGATTTTGTTTATTCTGTTTGCAGAGTAATGACTCAAGGTATGTCAAAAGTTGAAGATGATGCTATTACTCAATTAATAAATGCCGTAGAAGAAATTTAAAAAAGAAAGCTTTTTTGCTTTCTTTTATTTTTTTATAATTATATAATAAACATAAGTAAAAGGATATTTTATTATGATTGATTTACATATACATACTACAAATTCAGACGGAAAGTTAACTGTAATAGAAATGTTAAAGTTAGCCGAAGAAAAAAAATTAGATTATATTTCTTTTACTGACCATGACGACGTGGGTGCATATGCAGAATTAAAAAATATAAAGGTTGATGATTATTTTTCGGGTAAAATTATACCGGGCACCGAATTGAGATTTTTATATCATAATAATCAACTAGAAGTATTAGGCTTTGGGTATGATTATGATAAAATTAAAAATAGTAGATGGGTAAATAAAGAATCATATCATGCTTTAAAACAAGCAATATTAAAGCATCTGCTGGAAAATAGTAAAAAAATGGGTTTTGTGTATAATAAAATAGAATATTCTTATGATGTAAAACCTGAAATAATATTTTTTGAAGAATTAACAAAGCATGAAGAAAACTTAAAAATTTTAAAAGAGTATGATATTGAACATACTGGTCATTTTTACAGAAAGTTATTAATGAATGTTGATAGCCCATTATATTTTGATTCTTCAAAATTTAGCTTAAATTTAAAACAAGCAGTTGACCTTATTCATAACGCCGGGGGTGTTGCAATATTAGCTCATCCTTTTGGTGTTTATGACATTAAAAATCCAAAAGAAATGATAGATAATATTTTGGCAGAAAACTTAGTAGATGGTTTAGAATGTTATCATTCTGACATGACTGAAGAAAATTCCGCTTACTTAGTAAATCTTTGCAAAGAAAAGAACTTGTTAATGAGTGGCGGTAGTGACTATCATAATTATCCAGGTCAATTTTTTGCAAAAGCAAACAAAGGTAAGTTAGATATTCAAACTAGTGTTATTGACAAATTATTAAATAAAATTGATAAAAATAGAATTATAGATTAGTAACTTATAAGATATCCACAAAAACAAATAAATAGTGGATATTTTTTAATTATTAATATGTTTTTATAAATAGATAATACAAATATTTATATAAAAAAAGATTTTGTAAAAATATTATAAAATTTGGGAAAGGTTAGTATAATGTTAAAAATATGTTTAATTAGTGATAGTCATGGAAATAAAGATAAAATAGAAGATTTATTGTTTAATAATACTTTTGATTATATTTTTTTTATGGGTGACGGATTAAGAGATTTTAAAGATTATTATTTAGAAAACTTAAAAATGGTAAGTGGTAATTGCGACTTATTTAGCGATGAGCCGTTTACTACTTTTGTAAAAATTCAAGACAAAAAAATTATGATAACACACGGTCATGTTTATAAAGCAAAACTTACAAAGATGCTTATGGCTAATTATGCTAAAGAACAAAATTGCGATATTGTTTGTTATGGTCATACTCACTGCCAAAAAGATGAATCAGTTAACGGAGTAAGGTTGATAAATCCAGGTGCATTTAAAAATGGTGAATATGCTATTCTTAAAATAGAAAATAATAAAGTAGAAGTTTCATTTATAAAATAACAAAAACTGATATATTTTTATAAAAAAGAGAGATGTTTTAAAAATCTCTCTTATTTTATATTGTCCTTAATAAAATTATTAATGGCTTTAAAGTCAGAATACTTTACATAGTATTTTTCAACTTTTAAATGATGATATTTTGCTTTTGCAATGTTTTCACCCGCTTCTTTAATAAGTTTATTAAAAATAGTTTTGTTTTTAAAATTGTTTAATATATCTTGCTCTGGGTCAAAAGCCATAATAATTATTTTTAATTCTTCAATATAAATAGCTTCAATTAATTGTGGGTTAAAAAGAGATAAAAAACAAACAATATTATAATTATTTTCGTTTAGCTTTTTTCTTAAAACTTCTAGTTTTTCATAGTTTTCAAAAAGACTGCCTTTTAATATTATTTTGTTTTTAAATTTATTTTCTTTATACAAAAATTCAATCCCGTTTATACTAAAAAAGCTGTTAAATAATTTTCTTTCACTCCCTATTGAGTTTTGTATATCAAGTTTTAAAATAGAATCTTCTTTATTTTCAATTTTATTTTTTTTGTATAAAATTTGCTCCGTTTTTAATAATTGACCAGCTGTTTTCAAATAAGAATATGCTAGAGTATAGTAATAATTTTTTTTATTTAAGTGTTTTTCAATAACTTCTTTGTTAACTTTTATATCTTCTTTTATAAAAGCCCCGACATTTAAAATTTTTTCTTTTATAGCTGGCATTGTTGCTTCAGTAATATGCGGTGCAGTCCCGTCAACTATGGCGATATGTTTTTTTGGTATTCTAACTCCGTCTAAGCTGTTAATATCAGAAGAACAATAAAAAAGTTCTACATCATATCCTAGTTCTTTATATTTTTTTGCAAAATTTTTCATAATAGTACTTTTGCCTGTGCCTGGGCCCCCTTTTAAAATATAAGTAAAAGCATTCTTAGAGGGGTTAATATATTCAAAGCAATTTTTAAAACCAGAGCATGTGTTAGCTGAAGCTAAATAATGTTTTTCCATTGTACTTATCCTTTTATTTTCTTATTGCATTTTAAATTGCAAGGTGTTATTATAAAATATGAAATTTGTTTCGCATATGTTTCTTTTTTAATTTTGTGTCAAATCAAAATTTTTGAGCATAAAGTGAATTGAAAGGGCTAAGGTAGATATGAAATTTTATTTAGATAGTAAAGATAGACGACTTCCTTTTGTAGAAAAGTTTTTAAAAGAAAAAGGTCATAATACATTAAAATTTTCAGAAGAAAATATACATAACATAGTTTCTGGGGATATTTTAATTTTAGCCCCTGCATTTAAGTGGAATGAGGATTTGGTTAATAAAATGCCAAGTAACGTAACAATTTTTGCAGGCGCAATAAGTGAAGAATATCTTAAAATATTTAATAAAAAACATATAAAATATATAAATTTTATGGATGATGAAGATTTTGTTTTAAAGAATGCAACACTTACCGCGGAAGGTATGCTTTGCGATTTAATTTTAAATACAAACAAATCTATGTTTAACAGCAATATTTTAATTTTGGGAAGCGGGCGCGTAGCTAAAGCAGTCGGGTATTTGTTTTATAAACTTGGACTTAACTTTGACTTTGCTATGCGTAATGAAAAAGAATTTAATCATATTAAACTTTTTGCAAGGAAATGCATTTTAGGGGAAGAGTATAAAAACCAACTTAAAAATTATGATGTTGTAATTAATACAATACCAGACGTGCTATTTAGTAAAGAAGATGAAAACAAATTTAAAAAAGATAGTTGTGTTTTCGAACTTGCTTCTAAAAAGTGTTTAGAGGGCGTAGAAATTAAAAACTTTAAATATGTTTTATGTCCTGCATTACCATCAAAATACACGCCGGAAAGTGCGTCTGAACTTATGATAGAAGTTATACAAAATTATTTAACAAAAGGGGAAAATTAAATGAATATAGGGTTTGGTATTACAGGCTCGTTCTGTACACATGATAAAGCTTTGAAAGCAGTTGAAAATCTTATTAAAAAAGGTCACAATGTTTTGCCTATTGTTTCTAGTAGTGTTTTTTCAACAGATACTCGTTTTGGTAAAGCAAAGGACTTTTTGAAAAAATTAGAAGAAATTACAAAAAATAAAATAATAAGTAGTGTTGTAGAGGCAGAACCTATAGGTCCTAAAAATTTAATAGATATTTTAGTTATAGCTCCTTGCACGGGTAATACCCTAGCAAAACTAGCAAATGGAATTACAGATAGTGCCGTTACAATGACAGCTAAAGCACATACTAGAAACAATAAGCCAGTAGTTATTGCAGTTTCTACAAACGACGCATTAGGCATGTCTTTAAAAAACATAGCAACATTATTGAATACAAAAAATTATTATTTTGTGCCTATGAAACAAGATAACCCTGAACAAAAGCCAAAATCAATGGTTGCGGAGTTCGATAAAATAGAAGAAACAATAATGCTTGCTATAGAAAACAAACAAATTCAACCGTTGTTTTGATAACATGATTTGTTAAAAATATTAAAATTTAATTAAATTATTAATAATTTTCAAATTAACAATTTAATATCTATTTTAAATAAAAAAAATTATAAATTTAAAACATCTTAATTACAAGGTGTTTTAATTTTATAATTTGGCAATTTTATAATATTAAGCATTAAATTCAGGTGCTTCTGTTAAACTTACATCTGTAGTTTGTTCATTTTGATAAGCTAAAGCTGAATTAACATAATACTTAGCGTATTCATAGTTGTTTAGTAATAGGTGATAATGCTCGTATTCGTCTCCTGTTTTAAAATGTGGTTCAAAAGGACACATATCTTCTTTTTGTTGGTCTAAAGAACCCCCTATACTAGCAATAGGCTCGTTAATCAAGCCGGCTTGATTAACATTTGATAAGAAATTAAAAATATCTTCATCTGTGGTTTGTTCTTTTTCGCCTGAATTGTTTTTAGATTTACACATTTTAAGTAATGTTTGTGATTGATTATAAGCATAAGCGTTGTCTATTATTTGAAGATATTTTTCATCATAATTAGATTGAAATAATTCCTTAATTTTTCCTAAATGACCATAAGTAGTCAAGGTGCCAACAAGAGTATTTATTTTAGTATGACAAAAATCAATCCCATCAACTGAATTAATTTTTTCCATAATTTCTAAACTATCACAAAAATCTTTTAAGCTTTTGCTATATACTACAAGTGTTTCGTCATCAAATATAAACATATTATACTCCTAAAATTAAATTAATTGTAAAATTATAATAGCTAAAAGTCAATATGCAAAATGAATAAATATATAATTAATTTAGTTTTATAAATCAAAAAAACGTCTTAATTTTTTTGTAATAATTTTTAATAAAATTGAATATAATGAAAATATATTAAATTAGTACTTGACAAGCAATTATTGATTTGTTAAAATACACATGTTTTATCGCGGGGTGGAGCAGTTGGCAGCTCGTCGGGCTCATAACCCGAAGGTCGTAAGTTCGAGTCTTACCCCCGCAACCAAATAAAAATAGCGAGACTTTTAAAGCCTCGCTATAATTTTAATAAAAGACAGTTCGAAACCATCCTGTCTTAAAACAAAACTATGGGAATGTAAAAAAAACAAGGCACCCATATCGGGTGCTTTTTTAATTATAAAAATTTTTATTTTATTCCTTAAGTTTTGTTTATGTTAGTTATTTATACAAAATTTAACATAAAGGAAAATAAAGAATGAATGAATTATTACTTATAGGTTCAGTTATAATTATTTATGGTTTAGTATTGCTTTCTTATCGTATTTTTGGAAAAATAGGCTTATATACAATGATGATAATTGTTACTATAATCGCAAATATAGAGGTTTTGTTGCTTGTTGATGCTTTTGGTTTAAACCAAACATTAGGTAATGTGCTTTTTGCTTCAACCTATTTAATTACAGATATTTTAAGTGAAAATGAAGATAAAAAAAGTGCTTCTAAAGCTGTTTGGCTGGGAGTGTTCACATCATTAGTTATGCTTATTTTTACGCAATATATGAGATTATATATTCCAGCAGAAAATGACTGGGCAAAAGAAAGTATAAATGCTATATTTGCTACCACACCAAGATTAATTTTAGGTAGTATGGCTGGATATGTTGTTTCGCAGTTATTCGATGTTTGGTTGTACCATGTTTGGTGGAAATTTACAGAAAATAAAACAGGCGATAAACGTAGATTTTTATGGCTTAGAAATAATGGGTCAACATTAATTTCGCAACTTATTAACACAATTATATTTACAACCATTTCTTTTGCAGGGTGGTATGATTTTACTACTTTAATAACTATAATGATTTCTAGTTATGTTATATATATATTTACTTCACTGCTTGATACTCCAGCAGTTTACGTAGCTAGAAAAATAAAGGAAAAAGAGATAAAAAACAATCTTTTGACTAAGAACTAATTTAATTTTTATTATTTATAAATGTAATTATTTGACATTAGCTAATATATAATGTAATAAAATACTATGAAAGAAGAAAAATCTAATGAAAAGGCATATTCGTTATATTTTTATAGATATTTGTGTTCTGTTTTAGTTGTAATTATACATGTAAATTTATTTTCAGATGTTAATTTTACATTAAATTATATATTTGTACAGATATTAACTAGAATAGCAGTCCCTTCATTTTTTTTAACAAGTGGTTATTTTTTATTTGAAAAATTAAAAAATAAAAAAGTAAAAATTTGGAAAATTTTAAAAAAATATTTTATTGTTTATAGTTTTGTTAGTATACCTTACATAATAATTTCTATTTTTATAAATAAAATTTCTTTTTTAGAAATCTTAACTAATTTTTTTATAAAAGGAAGTTTTTATCATTTATGGTATTTTCCAGCTCTAATAATTTCAATATTAACAATTTATTTGTTTTATAAATTTAAACTATTAAAATTTATAGTTTATTTTTCTCTATTTTTATATGTATTTGGATGTATGGGATGTTCGTATTTTAATATTTTTGCAGAAGTTCCATTAATAAAAGAAGTTATTACATGGGAAAATTTTTATATTATTAGAAGAATATTTTTAATGGGACTACCTTTTGTTTCTTTAGGATTTTTTATTAATAATAATATAGAAAGGATAAAAAATTTAAAAAACAGTAAATTACTTATTAGTTTAATTTTAATAATTATTTTATTTATTTTAGAAATAGCCTATGTTTATATTCTTAAATTGCAAATTAATATCTTTGTTACAATTTTTCTTTATCCTTTAGTGGCAATAATATTTTCTATTATTATTAAAATTGAAAATCAAAATAAAAAATTTAATACATTATGCTTAAATCTAAAAGAATCAGCTGATACAACTTATTACTGGCATCCTATAATATTGATAGTCTTAAATGATGTCTTTTATATGATTTTTAATTTTCAAATACCAACAATTATATCTTTTATTACTACAATTTCATTATGTTTACTAATTTCTTATATAGTTCAAAAATCTAAAATAAAAAACACTAAGTAAATTCACTTAGTGTTTTTTTGATTATTATTTGCTTTCTTTTTCTTCAACAATAAAGCCAGCTATTTCAACAGCTGTATTTCCAGCGTTGTAAACAATTTCTTGAGCTGAAGTTACAGCCATTACGTCGTCTTCAACAGATTTAAAGAAATCTTGGTTATTTGTTGTAATTGTAACCGTTGTAAGTTTTGTTTTAAGTGAAAGTTTATTGTCTGTTTTGTAACCCCTTATTTGAGAAACGATATCGCAAACTTCTTCACCTTTTTTAATTAAGTCTTTATCTATTTCAACTGGAAGGGCAGTTAATTCCATATTATGAATAGAAGCAACCCCTTCTTGGTTTTTAAATGTGTTTTGATAAATTTCTTCAGTTAAGTGAGGTAGATAAATACCAAACATTTTAAGCATTTCAAGTAAAACATAATAACAAGCAAATTGTCCGCTTTCTTTTGCTTCTTCGCCATATATTTCTGGATTATAAAGCCTTACTTTAACAAGTTCAATGTAATTGTCACAGAAGTTCCAAAAATAATTTTCAAGTTCTTGCATTGCAAGACCAACTTCATATTTATCAAAGTAACTAATAAATCTTTCACGCATTTCGTTGAACTTAGAAAGTATCCACTTATCCATAGGTTTTAATTTTGTATTTGCTTTTGGTTTATAATTTTCTAAGAACAACCAAACAAACTTACTTGCATTGAAAAGTTTATTTGTAAGTCTTGCACCTATTTTAAATTTTTCTTCGTTAAATAATATATCCCTACCTAAGCTACCAGTTGCAGTCCAGTATCTAACAACGTCAGCAGAGTAGTTATTGATAAGTTCAATAGGGTCGTTTTTAGCGTTAGATTTACTTTTTGAAATTTTTTGACCTTGACTAGCCATAATGAAACCGCTTATCATAACATTTTCCCAAGGTAAGCAATTTGAATGATAGAAAGATTTAACAATGGTGTAGAAGTCCCAAGTTCTAATAATATCATGAGCGTTTGGTCTAAGAGTCATAGGCATCATCTTTTTGTAGAACTCGTTATCAACATTCCATTTAGTGTTAATTTGAGGCGTAATACTACTTGTTGCCCATGTATCTAAAATATCGCTTTCTGGAATAAATTCTTTGCTACCGCATTTTGGACAAGCGTGTTTTGGTGAAGAAGTTAATGGGTTAACAGGTAAATCTTTTTCATCTGCAACAATAATTTCTCCGCAATCTTTACAATACCAAACAGGGAATGGAACACCGAAATATTTTTGACGAGAAATACACCAGTCCATCATTAAGTTTTCAACCCAGTCCATATAACGAGATTTCATAAAGCTTGGGTGCCACTGTACTTCATTACCTTTTTTAATCCATTCTTCTTTATTTTCAAGAGTTTTAATGAACCATTGTTTTTTAAGTTTAATTTCCATATCTGTTCCGCATCTTTCGTGAACAGAAACTTGGTGGGAAATAGGGTCCTGTTTAATTAAAAGATTTTGTTCTTTTAAATCTTCTATAATTTGTAATCTTGCTTCTTTAGATTTCATGCCTTCGTATTTTCCAGCAATGCTAGTCATACGACCATTATCATCAATACCAACTTTAAGTTCAAGATTATATTTTTTGTACCATTGAGTGTCTGTTTGGTCACCGAATGTACAGCACATAACAACACCAGTACCTTTATCAAGTTCAACTTTATCATCACTTAAAACTGGAACATAGAAGTTGTAAAGAGGAACTCTTACTTTTTTGCCAAGTAAATATTGACGTTTTTCATCTTTAGGGTTTATAAAAATGCAATCGCATGCACAAAGAAGTTCTGGACGAGTTGTTGCAATTTCAACATACTCATCGCTATCTTCAAGATAGAATTTTATATAGTTAAATGTACTTTCTTTTTCTTCGCTTTCAAGTTCGCTTTGAGCAATAGCTGTTCCACATTTTGTGCACCATAGTGCAGGAGCTTCAGCATAATATACTTTACCTTTTTTGTATAAGTCTATAAAAGACATTTGGCTTGCTCTTTGGCATTCTGGTCCAACAGTATTATATACAAGAGACCAGTCTGCACTGTTACCCATAGAAATGAAAAGATTTTTAAAATCATTTTCATATTTAGCAACTGTTTCCATACACATTTTTGAAAAATCTTCACGAGAAACGGTATATGCTTTTAAGCCCTTTTCTTTTTCTACAAGCAATTCAGTAGGTAAGCCATTGTCGTCAAAACCGAATGGGTAAAAAACATTGTGACCTGTCATTCTTTTATATCTAGCAATAAATTCTGCTTGACTGTAACTAAAAATGTGACCTATGTGAATTTTACCACTAACTGTTGGTGGTGGAGTATCAATAGAATAAATAGGTTTTTTGCTATCTTTATCAAATTTATATGTACCTTTTTCTTGCCAGTATTCTTGCCATTTTTTTTCTGAATTTTTAAAATCGTATTTTTTTTCTAACATATTAATTATTTTCCTTTTTATTATTTTTTTTATTTTTATAAATGTGTTTTTCCCAAATTTTTCTTATAAATTTTAATGATAAGGTGGAGAGGGTAAAACCTATAACAGGAACAAATGAACTTAACCAAATGTTTGATATTTTGTTTATAGTTAAAGAATAAGCAACAACAACTAAGTAGGTTAATAAGCAAATAAGTAAACGTCTTGTCCAACTTGTTTCCCAAGTTTTATCTAATTCCACTCGGGCATTTCTAAGTTTAATTTTTTCTATTTCTTCTTGTAATAAATCTTCTTTCATTTTATTTTATCCTAATATATCTATTTGAACTTTGCCGTACGTTCTTGTATCTTTAATTTTTGATTTAAATTTTAAATTTTCATATTCTGTGGGATGTTCCCACACCACAATGCCTTCTTCGTTTAATAAATTAAATTTAAAAATTTTTTGAAGTGCAAGTTCTGCTAGATTAGTGTCATATGGTGGGTCTAAAAAAATAATGTCATACTTTTTATTATTAATTTCAGCTTTTTTTAAAACCTCATAATAATCGTTATTGCAAAGTAAGTAGTTTTCTGCGTTAAGTTTTTGTAAAAGCTTTTTTAGTGCAAAAATGTTGTTTTTATTGTTATCTACAAAAGTTACTTCTTTTGCACCACGGCTAACGCATTCTAAACCAAGAGCACCACTTCCACAAAAAAGGTCAAGGCAAATACTGTCTTGTATTTTAAATTGAATAACATTAAAAATATTTTCTTTAATTCTATCTAAGGTAGGTTTAACAATTTCTTCTTTTGGTGAGGGAATAATTGTTCCCCTATACTTGCCTGCTATTATTCTCATAGTATATATAATAAAATAAATTTATTAATAAGTAAATAGAAAAATTAAATTTGCTTAACAAAATGAAGCTTTTAAGATAAAATAATTATATATATTTTTGTTGAGGGATAAAAGTTGGAAATTTTTGATTTGTTTGATGAAAATAGGTTGCCTTTAAATAAAACAATGGTAAGAGGAACACAAATGCCAGAAAATAGTTACAGAATGGTTGTTCATTGTGTAATATTGAATTCTACTGGCAACAAAATGTTAATTCAAAAAAGACTAGCTACAAAAAATCCTTATCCAGGTTTATGGGACGTTAGTTGCGGTGGCTCTGCAATAAAGGGTGAAATAAGTTCTCAAGCAATTCATAGAGAGTTGCTTGAAGAGTTGGGTTTTGATTATAATTTTTCTAAAATTCGTCCCGTTTTTACTTTTAATTTTGTTCAAGGTTTTAACGATTTTTATGTTATTATGCAAGATGTGGATATTAAAACTTTAAAACTTCAACAAACAGAAGTAGAGTGTGTAAAATGGGCAACAAAAGAAGAAATTTTAAATTTAATAGATAATAACAAATTTATACCTTATAAAAAGACTTTAATAGAATTTATTTTTGATGTTAAAAATAATTTATCTATTTTGAATAAATAAAATAAACAAATATGTGTTGACAATTTGTCAAAATCATATTAAAATTTATCTCGCTTAACTAAAGTGAGCTTTTGTTTTAAGTTATCAACAAAAAATATCTTTTTGTGGAAAAAAACAAAAATTTTTATTATAAAATATGGACGACTAGCTCAGTTGGTAGAGCAACTGACTCTTAATCAGTGGGTCCAGGGTTCGAGTCCCTGGTCGTCCACCACTATCACATTAACTTGAACACTTTTACTGTGTTCAAGTTTTTTTTTATTTTGAAATACAAATAATCGGTGTTATAATGTACCTATTAAAAGGTGTAGTAATTGTGATAGATATTTTATTTAAAAAGAATCAAAAAGTAATTAATAATCAGAAAGAGAGAACAAGATGTGGCTTTTTTGCTAGTATTTATGGTTTATTAACTAATTTAATTCTTTTTGCTGTTAAAATTTTTATAGGTGTTTTAAGCGGTTCAGTTGCATTAATTTCTGATGCAATAAATAGTTTATCTGATGGTGTTTCTGCTATTATAACTTTGATTGGCTTCAAAGTTTCAAATAAACCAGCGGATAAGGAACATCCTTTTGGTTATGCAAGATTTGAATATATTTCTGCTTTAATTGTAGCTTTTATTATTTGTATAATAGGTGTTTTTTTATGTAAAACATCTTTTGATAAAATTTTAAGCCCTCAGCAAATTGTGGTTTCTTGGTTAATCATAATTTTCTTAATTGTTAGTATTTTAATTAAAATATCCCAAATTTTTATTTATAAAAAAATTGGTGATGCTATTGATTCTGATTCAATTAAAGCAAATTTAGTTGACACACGAAACGATACTATTGTTTCTTTATTAACATTATTAGCTGTTATAATTATGTGGGTTTTTAACATAAATATTGATGCTTATGTTGGACTTGCGGTTTCTCTTTTTATAATTTTTTCTGGCTTTAAAGTTTTTTTAGAAACATTAAATCCGCTATTAGGTGAGAAACCTGATAAAGAATTAGTTGACAAAATAACAAAAAAATTAAATTCGTATGATAAAATATTGGGCTTTCATGAACTTATAATACATAGTTATGGTAAAAATAAAAACTATGCTTCTGTTCATATAGAAGTTTCGGCGGATTCAAATCCTCTTGATATACACAAAATTGTTGATGAAATAGAACAAGACTTTTTAAAAGATTTAAAAATTCATTTTGTTATACATACAGATCCTATTGAAGACAAAAATGAAAAAATAAGAAATTTAAAAAATAAGGTTCAAAAGGTATTAAAACAAATAAACAAACAACTTATTGTAAACGATTTTCATCTAATAGAAAATTTAAAAAATGTTCATATTTTATTTGATTGTGTAGTTCCTTACGAAGTTTCAATTACAAAAAAAGAAATTATAAAAACCTTAAAAGAAAGTATTTTATTTGAAGGAAAAAGTTGTAAATTTACAATTGATATTGATAGAGAATATGTATAAAAAGAGATAACAATCTTTTAAAGAAAAATATATAATTATTATTTATAGAAAGATTGATATTATATGCAGAGCTTTTATTTAAGATAATAAAAAAATAATGGGATAATAATATGAGGAGATAAAAAATTAAAATAATTTTAAATTAAGAATTAAAAAATTTCATATGTTTTTATTTCGAGTAAATATTCTTTTGATCCGCCAAAATGAATCTAAGTTGAACACCTAGTAAAAAGTGTTCAGCTTAGTTATTTTATTTTCTGATTTAGTATTTTTATTAATAAGCAAAAAAACTTAGTAAAAAAAAAGATACTCATAGAAAAAATTGCTCTTATTTACTTGTAATAATAAAAAATTTTTTTTATTATAATAAAAAGGAAGATAAAATATGACGGGTGCTTTAATTTTATTTTTTATTGTAATGATTGCTTATATGTTAATTGCTGAAATTTTTACAGTACTTTTTAGGTTAACTGGATTGCCAGAAGCAAAAGCGAGATTACAAGTTGTATCTCTTTTAACAACTTGTGGATTTACAACAAAAGAAACAGAAGTTTTTGTTACAACTCCAACAAGGAGAAAACTTGCTATTACAGCTATGATTTTTGGGTATGCTTTTTCTGCAACTCTTGTTTCTGCTTTTATATCAATTATTTTAAGTATTGGAAATTCGCAAGATGAGAATTTGTGGTATGTTTTTTTAATTTTGTTAGTAGTCATGATTTTCTTTATAATTTTATCTAAAATAAAGTTTATTAAAAATGCCTTTGACTCTTTGATTTTTAAAATTGGACATAAACTTAGTAAAACAAAAACAAAAAACTTTTTAAAAGTAGTTGATGCATATGGTGCAAATTCCATCGTAGAAATTACACTTATAGAAGTTCCAAATGATTTTAAAGATAAAACATTGGAAGAAATTAAAATCAGGCAAAATTATAATTTAACAATTTTAGCAATAACTAGGGATAATAAAATTCATAATAATATAAAAAGAGAGGATTTTTTAAAAGAAAAAGATATTATTACAGTTTATGGAAATTTTGATGATATAAAGAAAGTTTTTATTGAAGACGTTGAAAAGCAAATCAAAGAATTAGAAAAAACGGAAAAATAAAAAAATATATTCTTATTTCGAGTAAATATTCTTTTGCTCCACCATTGGCAACTTAACTCGAACACCTTGAAAAAGGTGTTCGTTTTTTTTATTGCGATTTATTTTATTATCAATTATAATTTGTAGAGAGGATTTACTTTTATGAACGAAAAGAAAAAAATTATTAAAACTTGGTCTTATATTTTGATTTTAACAATAGTGGTAAATATTTTATTTTTTATCTTTGCAGTTGGAAGTGGACATATGTGGGCTATTATTCTTGTTTATCCTCTTATTATTTGGGACGCTGTTGCAATGGTTTTTTGGATATGTAGTTTTAATATTAAATATAAAAATTTAGTTGTTGAAAATAACAATATAGAAATATATGCTGGATTTGCTACTCATTATATAAAAGTAAATGGAGAAATAAAAGATGAATACAAAGCTTCTTTTACATTTACACCAATAACTTTATTTTGTTCTATAAATAAACATAAAATACAAGCAACAATATCGACTTCTAATCATATAGTTGTAAAAATTGATGAGGAATTGATTAGATAAGCTATTAATTCGAGTAAATATTCTTTTTCTACATCACACCACAGTTAAGTTAAGCACTTTAAAAAGTGTTCGATTTTTTATTTGAAAAATTTAATAAGTATAATGAATGTTCTTTGTAAAGTATTAAAAATAGTAAAATTTGACAATTTATTTTTATATTTTTATTTTGTCCCCTTTTAAACAGTGTTCAACAAACTCAAAGGAATTTAATCTTTTTGTAATTTTGCTTGTTTTATACATCCTTATGTTTTCTTTTTTTCTGTTATAGTATTTTTCAAATTTTAATAAAATATCTTGTATAGCTTTTTCTTTAGAATTATATCCCCAAATACCTCGGTTGATTGACCAACTATATTCAAACCAAAACCATTTGTTTTTTTGTTTAAATAATGCAAAGGAATGAGTGGGGCCACCTTCTTCTCGGTTTATAAAGCTTTCAATAAAATAGCACTCATGTTCTATATTATTTTTTATAAAGAATAATCTTTCTAATTCGCAAAAGTCCCAACAAATTCCATATTTGTGTTTTATGAAATCTTCTCCTAATCTTATTTTATAATGTTTATCAAATTCTTTATAAAAATCAGGCTCAGTATTAGTAAATATTTTGTTTTTATAAACAAAACCATATTTATAATTATTAGTTAAAAATTGCATTAATTCTTTAGGTGTTTTAATATCTAACTTTTTAAACATTACAAAAAACTCCTTGGGTTGATTATATCACAGAATTTTATAAATAAGTACAACTAATATTAAGTTAAAAATGTTTAAAGTGAATTTTTGTTTTATTAATTTAATAAAATATTTGTAAATTTATTTTTATGTACAAAATAATAAAAAACATACAAAATATGTTTGTGGCCCGCTGTTTACAGCCAATTTAAAAAAGAATGGATTGCAAAGCAATCTGCTAAACCAGCACGTTGAGTATTTTACAAAAAAAGTGTAGCGGAACAGAACAATTCAATTATTATATTGAATGGTTGAACCACTTCTGAATAGATTTTTCAGTGCAATTTTGAAACAGAGGACAAAATAAAAAACTCAACAATTAAGTGTTTGAGTTTTTTTTAATTATGTTATTAAGTTTTTTTAATTTGTGATATAATGTTAATACCGTTTTTTAAAAGTTCTTGATGTTAGGAGCAAACAAATGAAAAAAGATTTACTATATAACTTTGCTAGTTGTGTATTAACAGATAGCAAGTTAAAAAAATTAATGAAAAGAAAAGATTTCAATGAATATATTAATTTAAAGCAACTTAAAGGTGAAATGAGTTTTGATTTAGCTAATAAAATTGCTAGTGCAATAAAAAAATGGGCTATATCAATGGGGGCTACACATTATACTCACTGGTTTTTCCCTTTAACAGGTAAATACGCTGAAAAACACATAAGCTTTTTAGAATATAACTCAAAAGGTGATTATATTAAAAAGTTTAACGGAAATAGTTTAATTAAAGGTGAAACAGATGCTTCTAGTTTTCCGTCAGGTGGGGAAAGACTAACTTTTGAAGCAAGGGGTTATACAGTATGGGATTATTCTAGTCCTGTATTTATAAAAAAAGATGATAGAGATAATAAGGTTTTATACATTCCAACTGCTTTTTGTACATATATGGGCTTAGCGGTTGACGAAAAAACACCTCTTTTAAGGGCTACCGAATTTTTAAGTAAACAAGCAACCCAGCTTTTGAATAAACTTAACTATCAAGATGTAACTTCTGTAGATTGCTTTGTAGGATGCGAGCAAGAATATTTTCTTGTAGATAAAGATTTATTTTATAAAAGAAAAGATCTTGTTTTAACAGGAAGAACGCTTTTAGGGGCAGAGGCAATTAAAAGCCAAGAAATTTCTCACCATTATTTAGGTCAAATAAAACCAAGCGTAAGTGCTTTCATGCATGATTTAAATAAAGAGCTTTGGGAACTTGGTATAATGGCAAAAATTCAACATAATGAGGTTGCTCCTACCCAACATGAAATTGTTGCTGTGTATTCGCAAGCAAACATTGTTGCAGACCAAAATTCATTACTTATGGAAGTTATGAATAAAGTTGCAAATAAACACAACTTTAAAGTATTGTTTCATGAAAAACCATATAAAGGTGTAAATGGCAGTGGTAAACATAATAACTGGTCAATTTCTACAAACACAGGAATTAATTTACTTGATGTTAATAAAGTTGATGAACTTGTTTTTATGTTAGTCTTTACTTCTATTATTTCAGCTATCGATAAACATTATGATCTACTTAAAATGTCAACTTCTTCACTTGGAAACGATTTAAGGCTTGGTGGAAGTGAAGCACCACCTTCAATTATTTCAGTTTTTATAGGCGAAGACATGAAAGATATGCTTGATGATTTTGTAAAATTAAATAAAGTTAAAAAGAAAAAAGCTTCGCAATTAGATATTAAAACAACTTCGGTTGTAAAGCCTTTTAAAGATAATTGCGATAGAAACCGAACAACGCCTTTTGCTTATACGGGAAATAAATTTGAGTTTAGAATGGTTGGGTCTTCACAAAGCATAGCATTTTCAAATACTGTTTTAGCAATGTTAGTAGGGGATGAATTTAGAAGGATAAACGAAAAATTAAGTAAGGTTGAAATAAATATCGAGCAAGAAGTAGCAAAGATAATAATAGATAATATAACAAATCATTCTAGAATTATTTTCAACGGTAACAGTTATGATGAAAGCTGGGCTAAAGAAGCAAGGTCTAGAGGGTTAGTTGATTATAAAAATAGTATTGAATGTTATAAAAGATTACTAGAAGAAGAAAACATAAAGTTATTTGAAAATACTAGTGTTTTAAGTAAAACAGAACTTAAGGTTAGATATGATACATTTATGGATTCTTATATAAGTGATTGTTTAACAGAAGCAAAAACCTTAGTTGATATGTGTCATAAGCAAGTTATTCCTTGTATAAGAAGTTTTATTTCAAAATTAATTGATAGTTATGAAAATATTAGTATTAAAGTTAAAAATGAAAATGATAAAATAAAATTATTAGTTGAAAAGTTTTTAAGCCTAGAAGAGAATGTTGAAATTTTAAACAAAAAAATAAATATGGTTATAAAAATTTCTAATTCAGAAAAAAAAGCAAATATTTGTCAAAAAGAAATTTATTTAATAATGGAAGAAGTTAGAAACATATATGATGAACTAGAACATATTTTACCCGAAAAATTTAAACCTTTTCCAAATTATGATGATTTATTGTTTTTATCTAAAAATTAATATGATATTTATATATCAAAAAAGAGTAAAATAAACTAAAAAATAAAGTATTTTAAAATTTAGTTTTTATGATATAATGACTATATAGGAAATAAATAATGGAAAAGGTTAAAGAAGATTTAATTAATTTAATAGACAAACTTTATCTTTCAGAAAAAATTGATAAATCATCTGATGAATCTAAAGCTTTGAAAGGATTAAAGAAAGATTTAACTACTGGAATTAATGCTCATACTTTTCGCCCTGACAGGAAAGAAAGTATAAGGGGCATTACTAACAGTGATATGCCATTATATGCTTTAAAGATAATAAGCAATGCCTTTTTGTTGGGCATTAATATTTCAGATTATACAAGTGACTTTAATGTAATACTTAACAAACTAAAAGATTTGCATTTAGAACAAGATGAAGAAGTTTATGGTTTAAATGCTAATGAAACAATTCAACAAAATCATGAAAGAACAATGTCTGCTTTTAAACTTTGTTCAAGTATTATTTCTACTAAGGGTATAAATGCAACTTTTACAGGTTCTTTATCTTTATACAATAAATTAGGAATTGAAAGTACTAGGCAACATAGCGATTTAGATTTTTATATTGAAGAAAACAATATTTATAAATTTTTGAAAGGGTTACAACAAAGCGGAACTAAATTTGCGTTTAAAGATGAAAGGCTTTGTCAAAGAGAAGGTTCTTTTGATAGTGAAAGCGGGCAAATTAAAGCTTTAAATGGTGGTATAGGGGGCGGGCATAAGTGCCAAGTAAATTTAATAGACCCAAATGCACCTAAGGGTTATACAGAAGTAGGATTTTTTTTAAATAGACAAGTTAAAACAAAAATGGGTTTAAAACCAAGATTTATTAGATATTATTTAGATAGAAGTAATGGTTTTGAAAAACCTATTGCTGTAAGTCAGCAAATGCAAGAAAATGTTTCAATGGAAATTGATGTTCCTTTGGATGATGGTACTACTGTACAGGTAAAGGGACATTCATTTGAATTTTGTTTAAGGTTTAAAATGAATTCACCTAAATCGCGAACCAAAGATGTTGAAGATGCTTTAATGTTTACGCAAAATGCAGATTTGCAAAAATTTAAATTTCTGCTTAAAGAAAATAAATTAATAGATAAAAGTTATTATTTAGAAAGTGGAAATTTAGATAATTATCCTGCTATTAATGTAAGTGGGGATGTTATAGATAATATGTCACCAGAAGAAAAAGTTGTAGATAGAATTTTTTCAACAGCAGAAAATATTATAGCTTTAAAAAATAGTCTATCTACTGCAAATGAAGAAGATAGTTTGGCTATTAATGAACAAATATTATCATTACAAAATACGATGAGAAATGAATATACGCTTATTTCAACTGAAAGTTTAATTTCGGGAATTAATAGCAAAATGCAAATTTATGACGAAAGATTTTCTATGGCAATGAGTTTGGATGGATTGCCAAGAACCGAACCTTTAACAAATGAAAATTTAGAAGACTTTGAACATGAATATGAACAAAAACAACTTGCAAATGAAGAAGTTATAAAAACACTTGGACTATCTCAAATAAAGGTAGAAAGTGAAGCTTTAAGCAATTTTGTAGATGAATAAACAATTTGTTTTAATAAAAAAAATTTATTAATTGTTTTTAAGAAAAATTTGTAATAATATGTTTATATGATAAAGAGATATAATCAGTTTAATGATTTTTTAAAAGAAAAGTTTGGTGAAAGAACTTTAAAAATTTGTATAGATGGCGGGTTTACTTGCCCAAATCGTGATGGAAAATGCGGATTTGGTGGTTGCTCTTTTTGTGGTGAAAGGGGGTCGGGAGAAAATACAAAAAACATAGATATTAGTAAGCAGGTTATTAATCATTTAAATAGTTACAGGGGTAAAAGGGCTAATAAATTTATTGCATATTTTCAAAACTTTTCTAGCACTTATGCAAATATTGAAACATTAAAAGAAAAATATGATAGCGCCCTAATAGATGATAGAATAGTTGCTTTAGCTATTGCAACAAGACCAGATTGCATAAATAAAGAAGTAGTTGAACTACTAAAAGAGTTTGCAAAAAAAATTTATGTTTACGTTGAACTTGGTTTTCAAACATCCAATGAAAAAGTAGCAAGTTTATTTAATAGAGGATATTCAAATAAAGACTTTACAAATGCAGTAAACATGCTTAACGAGGCTAATATAGATGTTGTAACGCACATTATGGTAGGATTGCCTTATGAAGAACAAGATGATGTATTAAATACTGTAAAATTTATAAATAATTTAAATATAATGGGTGTAAAAATTCATTCCACTTATGTTATTAAAAATACGAAACTAGAAAAAATGTTTAATAGTGGAGAATATAAACCGCTAGAATTAAACGATTATGTTAATAAAGTTTGCGAAATTATATCTAATTTAAAAAAAGATATAATAATATGTAGAATAACAGGGGATGCTCCTAAAGATATTTTAGTAGCACCAAGCTGGAATGCTCATAAAAAGATAATATTAAATGCAATTAATAAAGGTCTTGAAAATGAAAATATTTATCAAGGTAATAGAATATAAAGGCTTGAAATAATTATATATAAAATAGGTTAAATTAATAAAAAATTATCTGTATTAAAGTTTAATAAAAAATAAATTTGAAAATGGAAAATAAAAAACCACTATATAATTAGTGGTTTTAATTTTTTAATATAATATTTGTTATTCTTCAGGTGTAATATTTTGAGTGGTAAGAATACTAGGTATATTTTCGCCAAAAGTTGAAAAGCAATTATTGATTTCATTTTGTTTTGCTTCTTCAATAGATTTGATTTTTTGAATTGTAGATTTAGCTTCTTCTGCATATGGAGCTATAGTAGTTTTAACATTGTCAAGAGCTTCTACTACAGGAGCAAAATCTTCTGAATATTGTTGCATTTCTGGTTCAGCTAAAAATTCTGTCACTTTATCTATGCCTTTAGGAACGATTTTACAAATATGTTCTAATCTTCCTGAATATGTTGGTTTTTCAATTTGTGAAATATATTGTTGTAGTTGTTCTTGTGTAGGTTGTTGTTCGTTTGGTAACATTGATTTAATTAAGCTTAAAGTCATTAAAGCACAAAAAGTGTCACCTTGTGCATAAAGCATTCTATCATCGTTCCCATCATATTCTTTAAAATAACCTAACTTGTCAATTATAGAATCAAAAGGTTCTTTAGTTTTTTGTGCTATTAAAAGGTAATCATGAATTCTGCAAGAATGATATAATGTATGGTCCGGATATTTTGAACAGCCAGGAGTTATAATGCCTTTTGCTGTTTCTGTATTTTCTAAATTTTTAAAGATTTTCATTAATGATTTATTCATAAATTTTCTCCAAATTTTTATTTAACCAAATTTTATCAAATTTATTTAACTTAGTCAATAAATACAAATTTATTTGTGCACAATAACTAGGGTATAAATATTTAAAATTTCTTAAAGATTTGTATAAACTATTGTTCAAAATCTTGGTTAGCTAAATTAGATTCTTGAGTAAAAACTTCATTAAGGGCCAAGTATTTATTTCCCATAACTTTTCCAGAGAAAATAGAATAAATAGGGAAGTCTAAATCTTCTTCGCTAGCAACTTCTTCAGCTACTTTTAAAAAACTTGTTTCGTAGCCAGAGTCTATTATGCTTAAACTTTCTTCTTGAGAATATCCTAAAGACTTAAGATCTTGAAATATATCTTTATAAGTTTCGCATGGAACACCTAACCCTATAAACTTATCAAATGGTATTTTGTTTTCTACCCTTAATTCTCCGTCTAACCAGTCCCACGAATTATTAAAGTTGTTTTCAATCATAATAGTTTTTGATATGTCTTTTGGCAAAATTATGCTAAGGTGTTTTGCAGGGTACATTCTAAAGCTTTCACTTGGTTGACCATTGTTTAAAAAACTTTGTTTTTGACAAATTGAAATATAATTATCTCCATTACATTTTGGGGAAGGTGTTTGATATCTATCAGGCATTATGCCATATTGCCTAATTTGAAATTCATCACTTAACAAGCCTTTGCTTTTTATTATTTTTTGTAGCGTACTTTTTAATTTATGGTGAGGTAAATATGTGTTTATAGCATGAAAATAGCATTCATCTAAATTTAATTCCTCAGGATATTTTTTTTGTTGTTCTATAGCATAGCTTCTACCTTGTAGACCTGGGCAATTAAACTTTGAATTTATTTTATTTTTAATTAAACATTTCATATACAATATGTTATCATTAAATTATTAAATTAACCATGTGTAAATTGAACAAAAAATTTGTTTTTAGGTTATTAATATTGAACAATTTATTAAAAATTAGTAAAATATTGTAGATTAAATTATTTTTGTTGTATAATTTTCTAAAAGGTAAAATAATGAAATATTACGAAGTTATAATTATAGGTTGTGGTGCAAGCGGAATTATGTGCGCACTTAAAAGCAAACAAAAAAATATTGCCATTATAGATAGCAATACTAAGCCAGCTAAAAAAATATTAGTTACCGGTAATGGAAGATGTAACTTAACCAACATAAATTTAACAAGCAAACATTACAATGTTAACATTGATAAATTTTTAAATAAATTTGATGTTAACAAAACATTATCTTTTTTTAATTCCTTAGGGCTAGAAACTTATAGTGATGATGAAAGTAGGGTGTACCCTATTTCGAATTGTGCAAAATCTGTAGTAGATGTATTAGTAAATAAGTTAGATAAATTTATTAATTTAATTTTAGGCAAACAAGTAACAAGTATAAAAAAAGAAAATAATTTATTTATAATAGAAGCGGAAGATGAACTATTTTCTTGCAAAAAATTAGTTATTGCTACAGGTGGCAATTCTAAAAGTATTTTGGAACAACTAAAAATTGATTATTGCCCTTTTATTCCAAGTCTAGTTGCTTTAAAAAGCAATAGCGTTAAAGATTTAAATGGAATTAAGGTTTCTAATGTATTAGTTACATGTGTAAATTCTTTAGGACAAAGTAAAAGTGAAAAAGGGGAAGTATTGTTTAAAGAGGGCGGTCTTAGCGGAATTGTAATCTTTAATATGTCTTCTTTATTTTCTAGAATAAATAATTTTAAAGGTAAAATATTAATAGATTTGCTACCACAAATTTCTGAACAAAGTTTAATTGCAAAATTAAATAACAGGAAAATCTTGAATGTAAAATTAGATAAATTTTTTGTAGGATTTTTTCAAAATGCAATAGCAAACGAGATTTTTAAACAAGCAAAAATTAACACCAATATAAATAGTTTGAATTTAACAGATATTCAAATTAAGTGTTTAGTTAAAGTCATTAAAAATTTAAGCTTTTCGGTAGACGGTTGTTTTGATAATAATCAGATATTTAGTGGTGGGGTAGCGTTAGAAAATTTAAACGAAAACCTTTGTAGCAAAAAAGATAGTAATTTATTTTTTGCAGGCGAAGTTTGTAATGTAGACGGCGAATGTGGTGGCTATAATTTACAATGGGCTTGGACAAGCGGAAGTATCGTGGGAGAAAGTTTATGATAAAAATTGACCAAATAATGTTGCCTATAAAATATACAAATAATGACATAAAAAATGGCATTTGCAAATGTTTAAAAATTAAAGAAAATGATATTATTAACTTTGAAATATATAAGCTTTCTATAGATGCACGTAAAAAACCAAATATAAAATATGTGGCATCAATTTTAGTAAATTTAGTAGAAAAAATTGAAAGAAAATTTACTAATTTAAAGTTTGAAAAAAACACAAAATTATTAAATTATAAAAAGATAAAATCTTCAAAAAATATTGTAGTCGTAGGCTTTGGCCCTAGCGGAATTTTTGCTTCGTTAACCTTAGCTAGAATGGGGTTTAATCCTATTATTGTAGAACAAGGCAAACAAGTAGAAGAACGGGAAAAAGATGTTCTTTTATTTTGGAATGAAAGAAAATTAAACAAATATTCAAACGTTCAATTTGGTGAGGGTGGTGCAGGAACTTTTAGTGATGGCAAGCTAAATACAAACCTTAATAATGAATATTGCAAAATAGTAACTAATGAGTTTTATAACTTTGGCGCACCTAAAGAAATTACCTATTTAAACAAACCACATATAGGTAGCGACAACTTAAAAAATGTTGTTAAAAATATAAGGCAACATATTATTTCTCTTGGTGGAAAATTTATGTTTTCTACAAAATTAAAAGATATAGTTATTAAAAATAATAACGTAGAGTCGGTTCTTTTAGAAAACATACAAACAGCTGAAATCCAAACAATCAAGGCAGACTATGTGGTTTTATGTGTAGGTCATAGTGCAAGGGAAACTTTTGAAATGTTACATGCTAAAGGAGTAGAAATTCACCAAAAACCATTTGCTATGGGAGTAAGAATTGAACAAAAACAAAGCGATATTAACTTAAGTCAATACGGTGTTGAAAAGGTTGAAGGTTTACCGAACGCTGATTACAAGTTGGTTGCTCATTTGCCTAATGGTAGATCTGTTTTTACCTTTTGCATGTGTCCAGGTGGGCAAGTAGTAGCAAGTAGTTCTAATATAGGAGAAGTAGTTACAAACGGTATGAGTAACTTTGCTAGAGATAAAGAAAATGCAAACAGCGCAGTGCTTGTAAATATACTTCCTAGCGACTATGGCTCGGAAGACCCTCTAGCAGGTATATACTATCAAGCAAAGTATGAACGCCTTGCTTTTGAACTTGGCGGAAGCAACTACAACGCACCAGCAGAAAGTGTTGGAAGCTTTTTATTTAACAACGAAAATAAAACTAAAATTAATGCTACTTATAACCCAAATATTATGCTATGTAAAATTGAAAAATGTTTACCTAAAGTTGTAGTTGAAAGTTTAAAATTAGGATTACCTGAACTTAATAAAAAATTAAAAAATTTTGCTAAAAATGAAAACTTATTAATTGCAATAGAATCGCGTTCTAGTTGCCCTTTAACAATAATAAGAAACGAAAATTACCAAAGTAATATTAATGGTCTTTATCCAGTTGGTGAGGGTGCTGGTTATGCAGGTGGCATAATGTCTAGTGCCCAAGACGGAATAAAAGTTGCTGAAGCAATTTATAAAAAAGAAAATATTTAAAAATGGTATTGATTTTTAGTAAAGTATATCTTAAAATATTTATACTAAAGTTATGGAGAAAGTTTTGTGAAAGATTATCAACAAAAAGAAGAAAAAATATTTGATATTATTAACCGCCTTAAGCAAGTTGAACTTGAAGAAGGTAACGGCGAGGAATGGACAAAATATTTATATACCCATGGCTTTTGTTACAACTTAGCTTCTTTAATAAAATCTCAATTTTTAGATGATGATAGTGTTAAAGTTATGCATATGTTTTTAACTAAAGAATGTGTTGAACATATGGCTGTAGTTATAACTGATAGCAAAGATGAAGACGACTTCTTAAAATCTCAATCAAGTTTTTATGATATTAATGGTAAAACACCTATTAGCCAAGGAGCACAATATTTATATGGCTTTGAAAATAAAACTCCAAAAGAAAGTCAGCCAGAAATGGAATTAACTTTTGTGCCTTTCGTTCCTTATTATAAAGAAAGTTCAAAAACAAACAAAGTTTATGAACAAATACAAAATGAAAATTTAAGTATAATTAACCACGCTGAAGAATTAACAGAATAAAATAGTAAAAATTAACAAAAGCGGATAAGACAAATGGAAGATTTTAAAAGTGTTGAACATAAAGTTCTAAATATAATTAATAAAGTGAAACAAGTTGAAGTAGAAAAAGGTTTAAAAGAAGAAGAAATAAAATATGCTTATACTCATGGTATGTGCCAAGACTTAGCAATGTTAATAAAGTCACAATTTTTAGATGATGAAAATGTTAAAGTTTTATTTATGAGGTTACCATATGAACAAATTAGTCATCAAGCAGTTGTAATTACTCAAGACGAAAATCAAACGCCAAAAGAACTTTTTGATAGTAAGGGGTGTTTTTATGATATAAGCGGTAAAACACCTTTATATAAATCTGGTGAATATTTACATTCTTTTGGAACTAGCCAAGAAGATAATTTACCTTATCAAATATCCTTAACTTATATACCATACAACCAGCATTTTAAAGAAAATGAAACTACTAATTTTGTTTTTGACCAAATTAATTTGGGTGTTTTGCCTGAGTTAAATGCATAAATCTTTAAATAAATAAAACATAAAAAGGATAAAAGTATGGCAAAGGTAATAGCAATATGCGGTAAAATTTGTGGTGGTAAAACACATTATTCTAATAAAATAAAAGAAACGGAAAAGCTGTTGTGTTATCGTGTGATGAATTAACTAGATATTTGTTTGATAATAATTTGGGAGATAAACATGATGAAATGTCAAAAAAGATTTGGGAGTACTTATTAAAAAAGTCGGTTGATATAGTTAATACAGGAACTAATGTCATTTTAGACTGGGGATTTTGGTCAAAAAAAGACAGAGAATTTATTAAAGCTTATTTTATTGAAAACAAAGTATTTGTTGAATGGCATTATATTAATATAGATGATAATTCATGGCAAAAAAATATTACTGAAAGAAATAATAAAGTTTTAAAAGATAAAAACAGTTTTGATTATTATATAGACGAAGGGTTAAAAAATAAGTTTTTGTCTAAATGGCAAGAGCCAAACAAATGTGATATTGATGTTTGGTATAATTTAGTTAGATAAAGTTTTATCGATTATTTTGAAAAATATTAAAAAAAGAGGAGAATAATTAATTCTTCTCTTTTTACGTATTTTTATTATTTTATTAACCTATTATACCAGATTTATATAAATAATAAGCACCCACTCCTATAGCAGTAATAACTCCAAGTACAGTAAAGAATATTTTTAAGAAAGATTTTGGTGCTTTCCCTGAAACTTTCCCTGAAACACCATTAATATAGCAATTATAATTTTTGTCTTTATATTTATAATTAAAAGACCAAACAGGCACATACAAATAGTTATATGCCATATTGCTAAATGAAGTATTGCAAATAAGGTTTTCTATTCTACTATCATATCTTTCTTCGGCTCGTTTAATACGAGTTTTAATTTCGTGGTCAAGTGACATTTTTGCACGTTGGAAAGCGTCTTGTAAAGGAATATTTAATGTTGCTCCTATCCAACCATATAAAAATTCTGTTCTATAAGCATAAATTTTAGAATAGTCATAATTGTTAATTTCTCTTAAATAGTTAGAAGGTATTTCTGCATTAGCAGATTCTGTGTAATTTACAAATTTATCTATACGATTTCCTTTAATAGGGTAACGTCTTGTGTGACTGCGTCCGTCAGAATCTTTATGTGTTTCAACCCTTATACCTGTGTACATAGTTAAGGCATCCAAGTCAAAATTGTAAACAGGTAAGTAAATGCCTTTAATTTTATCTTCTTTTGCAATCTTCTTTAAATTATTTGGGGCAAACTTGCGTTTTTTAAGCCATTCTTTAAAACTTTTTATAGCCATTTCATGATTTAATTTAAAAGGAATAATACCATTTGGTAAATAATCAACGCTAACAGTTCTTGTTAAGTTTGCATCGCCACAAGAAGGGCAGTTGTTCATTGTTTGATCTACCGTAACTGTATGTTTTCTACCACAGGTAGCACAAGAATATTGAGCATATTCTGCTTTGCTTGTTTTTAATTGAGATAACTCGTTAAATGCTGTTTTATCGGCTAATACAGATTGTTCTGGAATATCAAAAATAGAAGAACATTTATCGCATTTTAATTCTTGACTTATAGGGTCAAAACTTAATTCTCCTCCGCAATTAGCACATTTATTATCTATCATTTAAAACACCTCGTTTTTAAAATTAGATATATTTTAACAAAAAAAGTACAAAAAAGCCTAATAAATTTTAATATTTTTTTAAATACTTTTATAATGTTACTTTTATTATTATATTTAATAGAATATTAATAAGTTTTTACAAAAAAATAAAAGCCCTAATACTAATTAGAGCTTTTTAATAATATTTTAAATTATTTTAACTTATTACCGCAGTTGTGACAGAATTTAGAGTTGCCTGTAATTTTTTCTCCACATCCTGGGCAAACATTATCTGCAGACATTTTTTTACCGCATTCACAGCAGAATTTTGCTCTTGCACTATTTTTTGCACCACATTCTGGGCAGAATTTTCCGCTTGCAGGTTTTTCTTCTGTTGCTTTGGTTGAACCTTTTAATGCGTCAGTTACAATATTGCCTATAGCCATTCCAGCACCAAGTTGAGTACCCATTCCAGCCATGCCAGGATTTTTAGCAGCATCACCTATAGCTTCAGCTGATTTGAATTTAACATATGTATCCATGCTATTTTTAAGAACTCCCATTGAAGATTGTGTGTCAATAGCTTTTTCAACTTGTTCAGGGAAAGAAATATTTTCAATAACAAGGTTAGATAATGTTAATCCCAAGTTTGTAAATTGTTCGCCTATTTGTTCTTTTACTACTTTACTAAATTCAAGTAGGTTGCCAGCTAAGTCAAGGGCGCCTATTTTTGATTCTGCAATAGTATCTGAAATTCCTGAAACTAAAATACTTTTTAAATAGCTAGCAAGATTTTCAGAAGTATAAATGTTGTTTGTGCCAAAAACTTCTTTCAAGAATAAGGCGGCATCATTAACTTTGAAAGCAAAACTACCATAACCTCTAATTCTTATAGAGCCAAACTCTTTATCACGCATTGTAATAGGATTTGTTGTTCCCCATTTTTGGTTTGTAAATTGTTTTGTATTTACAAAGAAAACATCAGCAGTGAAAGGAGATTTAAATCCTCTTGGCCAAGCTAAAAGTGAAGATAGAATAGGTAAGTTATTTACAACTAAAGTATGAATACCTGGTTGAAAAACATCAGCGATTTTACCTTTTACCATAAATATTGCTACTTGTGACTCTCTTACAGTTAATTTAGAGCCTATCATAATTTCTCTGCCTTCCATAGGGTATTTGTATACCATAGTGTTAGAAGAGCTATCTGTCCAGTCAATATTTTTTAATAATTGTGATTTAAAAAATTTAAAAAGTCCCATTTTATTTAATTTCTCCTTTAATTATCTAAGAATAACAGAACAATTTACAGCTGTTATTTCTTGTCCTTCTGCTAAAACTATTTTTTGATTGTGTGCATATTCCTTAACATAAGCACCTATTCTAAGATTAAATTTGTCATCTTCGTCTTTAGTTGATAGTACTGTATATTTTCCAGGTTTTACTCTGTTTTTTACACCAACTATTTCTGTTACATTTTGAGATAAAACAACATCGTCTTTTCCAAAAGAAACATTCATTTCACCATTTTCAGTAACAACTGTTTGGTCTACAGTATATCTAACTCCTTTTTTAATATTAACGTCATCAACTTCTCTTTCACTTAAACTTTTTAATAATTTAGTATACTTACGATTTATAAAAGCAAATACAATAAACATTAAAACTACTATGCCAAGTAAAATAATGCAAAAAATTTGATAAATATCCATAAATTTTTCTCCTCTTTAAAAAAATCTAATATTAGTATATAAAAATTTGTTTTTAAAATCAATTTATTTTCCATAATAATATTGAAAAAACATAATTTTATACTTAAAAACTTTTGCAAATAACAACGATTAAAAGTATAATGATATAAGAAAATTATAAAGGAAAAAGGATATGATGAAGATAGGTACCTCTGGGTTTAGAGGAATTATAGGGGATGACTTTACAAAAGAAAATGTAACTAAAATAGCCCAAGCTATTTGTGATGTTATAATAAAACAAAACTATAAAAAGAACATAATAATAGGTTATGATAATCGTTTTATGAGCGAAATTTCAGCTCAGTGGCTAAGTGAGGTTTTTGCTGGTAATAAAATAGAGGTTTTGTTAACTGATTCTTCTGTTCCTTCGCCTTTGGTTAGTTTTGCTACAAAAAAATTAAATTATGATTTTGGTATTATGATTACTGCAAGTCACAATCCTTACTATTATAATGGCTTGAAAGTTTTTTCTAAAGAAGGTAAAGAGCCCCAAGAATGGTTAGAAAAAATATTAAATAAAAAACCAGAAAAAATTAAAAAAGTTAAATATTTAGACTTTAACAAGGCTAAAGAGTTAAATTTAGTAAGATATTTTAATTACAATAAAGAATATGTTAAAAATATAGTAAAATTGCTAAAGTTTAAAAAAGAATTTAATGTTAAAACTGCTTTTAATGTAATGAATGGTTCATCTGCTTTTGTAATTGAAGAACTTAAAAAACAATTAAAATTAGAAAACTTAGATGTTTACAATACAAAACGAGATGCTTTATTTAATTTAGGCGGACCTATTCCTAATGAAGAAAATTTGCAAGATTATATAAAAACTGCAGTTAAAAATAAATATAATTTTGCTTTTGCAACAGATGGTGACGGTGATAGAGTTTCGGTTATTGATGAAAAAGGTGTTTTTCATAATTGTAATGAAGTTGCGTCTTTATTATATTTCTTTGCAATTAAAGAAAAAGGTTTAAAAGGTGGAATTGTTAAAAATTATTCTTTTTCAACTTTAATTGATAAGTTAGCTCAAAAACTTAATTTTAAAGTTTATGAAACAAAAATAGGCTTTAAAAATATTACTAAAGAATTAATTAAAAACGATGCTTTAATGGGAGCAGAAAATAGTGGTTGCGAAGTAAAAGGTCATGTATATATTAAAGATGGTTTGCTTGTTTATGCATTATTGCTAGAGGTGGTTCAATTTTACAATAAACCACTTGGAAAGATATTTAAGGAGCTTAAAGAATTTGCAAATTATGATATGTCTTATATAGAACATTCTTTTAAAGTAGATAAGAAAGAGGCAATAATAAACTATCTACAAAAGAATAAACCAGTATTTTCTAAAAAAATTATTAAAACAGGGAATTTAGACGGTTTTAAATATATTTTTGAAGATAATTCTTGGGTTTTACTAAGATTTAGTGGTACCGAAAATTTAATAAGAGTTGTTGTAGAACAACCAACAAAAGAAGAAATGGATAGTATTTTAGAACAATCTATCAATATAATAAAATCTATTTAATAAAGGAAGAAAATTTATGGAAGAAGTTTTGAAATTTAAAAAGGAAAATGCAGAAGCAATTTTGCCAAATTATGCACACCCAGAAGATGCAGGTATGGATATTTTTAGTATTGAAGAAAAAATAATAAAGGCAAAAAGCTGGGACTTAGTAAAAACAGGCATTAGCATGGAGTTGCCAAAAGGATATGAAGCTCAAATTAGAAGTAAAAGTGGTTTATCATATAAAAGTGGATTAATTGTTTTAAACAGTCCAGGAACAATAGATGAAAATTATCGCGGCGAACTTGGTGTAATTTTAATGAATGTTTCTGATAATGACTACAAAGTGGAAAAGCACCAAAAAATAGCACAAATGGTTATAAATAAAGTAGAACACTTTAAAATAGAAGAAGTAACAGAAATATCACAAAGTAATCGTGGCGCAGGTGGGTTTGGCTCAACTGGTTTAAATAAATAATTTAAAAGAAGATAATTTATGTCTAAAGAAAAATTAAAAGTTTTACAAATTGTTTCCGATTTAAGCGGTATTAATGGTGTTAATATGGTTGTTAAAAATTATTTTGACAACATAAATAAAGATAATGTAGCTTTTGATATTGCCTATTTTATAGAAAACAATGAATTAAAAGAACATTTCCAAAGTAATGGTGCTAATTTATACTTGTACCCAAGAGCAGGTTTAAAAAATACAAAACAAGTTGTTTCTAGGTTAAAAGAAATAATGCTGTTAAGTAATTGTCAAATAGTACACTTGCATGTACCTATTTTGCATTACTATGTAAAAAAAGCTATAAAACAAACAAATAAAGATATAAAGCTTGTTTTAAGCTCTCATAACACCAGTTATTCTACTAAATTTTTAAAATCTGTTAGAAACAGAATTATGTGTTTAGGAATTACTAAAAATGTTGATAAGTTTTTAGCGTGTTCAACTATGGCAGGTGAAAAATATTTTGGTAAAGCCTTTAAGAAAAATGGTGAAATTTTATATAATGCCATAGATATTAGAAGGTTTTCTACAAAAATAACAGAACAAGAAAAAGAAGAACTTAAAAAAGAACTTAATATTTCAAACGAAAAAGTTTATATAAATGTTGGAAGGTTAAATAAACAAAAAAACCAACTATTTTTAATAGACATTTTTAAAGAAATTTACAAAAAAGACAATAATTCAATTCTGCTTTTGGTTGGTGACGGGGGTAAAGAATATCAAGACTTAGTTGAACAAAAAGTTTTAAACTCTGGTATTAAAGATAATATTAAAATGCTTGGCAGAAGAAAGGATGTTGAAAAATTATTAAGTATTTCGCATGCTTTAGTATTTCCGTCTTTGTTTGAAGGGTTGGGATTATCTTTAATTGAAAGTCAAGTAGCAGAAGTTTTAACTTTTACTTCGGATTGCTGTCCACCTGAAACAAATATTTCTAATATCATTAGTTATATTTCACTTAAAAAAAGCGCAAATTTTTGGGCAGAGCAAATATTGAATACTAATTATCCACAAAAAATACAAGTTAATGTTGATAATTACGACATTGTAAAACAAGCAAAAAAACTAGAAGATTTATATAAAAATTTGTTAAAAAATAAATAAGATATATTAAAAAATTCGCATACCTGCGAATTTTTTTTGCTTTTCTTATTAATAATATTTTTTTAAATTTAAGAATACTTTTTTAAACTTTTTACAATATAAAAACACAAATTATACATAGCTTGAAAAAAGTTTAAACCACTTTTTCTATATGTTTTATATGTCATCTTAACAGACTTAAATTTGTTTCTAGATTTTGAGCCTGCTGTTAAACGATATTTTACTAATGGCTTAGTTAAGCCAACAGGTTTTACATCTTCATTTTTTAAAATTTCTAACCAAAAAATAAAATCTTCATGGATTTCTGGGTTTTTAAAAGGATATTTTAAACATAACTCTTTATCTACTATTGAAGAAGACATACAAATAATGTTCTGTTTTAAAAGCTTTTTGTAATTTGTGGTTTCAGGAATAATAAATTTCTTGCCGGTTTCAACACTGTTGTCATCTATAAATATTTGAGAAGTATAACTTAATTTAGAATTTTGTTTTTCCAAAGCATTTATTTGTTTTTCAAGTTTATCTTCAAACCAAACGTCGTCAGAGTCTAAAAAGGCTATCCATTTTCCTTTAGCATTATTTACGCCTATGTTTCTACTTTCTGCAACGTGTTGGTTTTTTTCGTTTGTAATTATAATTAAATTTTTGTGAGTTTTTTGATATTCCTCAGCTATTTTTAAACTATTGTCACTAGAACAATCGTTAACTAAAACTACTTCAAAATCTTTGAATGTTTGGTTAAAAACAGAATTTAGTGTTTCTTTTATATATTTTTCAGCATTATACATAGGTATAACAACGCTAACTAATGGCTTGTTTGTTTGCATATTTAATCCTTTTTAATAAAAATTACTAGATTATTTTACCACTTTTTAATTAAAAAACAAACGAAAAAATTAAATAAGTAGTATAAATTAAAACGTTTTATTTGTTTCACAATTTGCTTTTAATATGCTATAAATATTAAAGGAGATTTTTTATTTAACTATGAATACGCTTTTATTGTCTGCTAATTTTTTTACTTCTTCAAATATTTTTATTATTGCTGGAATTGTTGTTCTTCTTATATTATCTGCTTTCTTTTCGGCTAGTGAAATTGCTTTTTCATCTTCTAGTAATATAAGAATACGCAATAGTGCTGAAGAAAATGTTAGGGGAGCAAGAAAAGCGTTATATATACAAGAAAATTTTGATAAAGCTTTATCAACAATTTTAGTTGGCAATAATTTTGTTAATATTTTAAGTACTACTTTATGTGGCTATTTATTTACTTCTTTTATATTTAACCCAGTTTTATATAATTTATTAAATACTATAATAATGACTATTGTCATTTTGATTTTTGGTGAAATTTTACCAAAATCTTTTGCAAAAAATAATCCTGAAAAAACAGCTTTATTTTTAGCCCCTTTACTGTTTCTTACAATGAAGGCTTTGTTTATTGTTTGTGCACCATTTAATTTAATACAAAAAGCACTTAAAAGAAAAAAAAGTGAAAACAAGCCAACAATAACCGAAGATGAACTTGAAACTATTGTAGAAACAATGGAAGATGAGGGTGTTTTAGACGAAGCTAATGCAGATATTATTTATGGTGCATTAAAATTTAATGATGTTGCTGTAAAAGATGTTATGACTCCAAGGGTAGATGTTGTTTGTGTAAGCATTAAAAGTACTATAAACGAAATTAAAGAAGTATTCTTAAAAAATCAATTTTCAAGAATACCTGTTTATGATAAAAGTAAAGATAATATTATTGGTATTTTAAACCAAAAAGACTTTTTTTCTGCTATTGTTGGTAACGATAAAATTAACCTTAAAGAAATGGTTACATCTCCATTATTTGTTTCAAAAAACACAAAAATTAATGATGTAATGCGATTAATGCAAAAAGAGAAAAAGCATATGGCTATTGTTAGTGATGAATACGGCGGAACAAGTGGTGTTGTAACTATGGAAGATTGCTTTGAAGAAGTTTTTGGTGAAGTTTATGATGAACATGATGATAGCATAGTAAACACAATTTCAAAAATTAGCGATAATAAATATAAAGTTAATGCCGAACTTAGTGTTGAAGAACTTTTTGACTTTTTGCAAATAGAAAGAATGCCTAATAATAAATATTCAAATATAGCTTCATTTTTATGTGATATAAGCAAAAAGGTACCACAACAAGAAAGTGTTATTTCTTTTGATACCATAGATGAACTTATCGACGAAAATAGTAAGTTTATAGAAAAGAAAATTACTATGAATTTTAAATTAACTAAGGTTGAAAAACGCAGGATAAGAGAAGTAGAATTAACTATTATTACAGAATAATTTTAAGGGGAATTAAAAATATGCCAGTTATAAAAGGTCAACACATATATTTACCAAAAAGGACATTTGATTATACTAAATGGGCGGTTATTGCTTGTGACCAGTTTACTAGCGATAAAGAATACTGGGAAACGGTTGCTAATTATGTTAGTGATGCCCCTACTGCATATAATTTAATTCTACCAGAAATTTATTTATCTAATGACAATAGCCAAAAAATAAAAGAAATAAACCAAAATATTGCAAATTATTATAATAGTGAATTGTTCAATGATGAAGGCTTGTGCATGATTTTGGTAAATAGGTCTACTGAACAACATAAAAAAAGGCTTGGAATTGTAATGACGGTTGACCTAGAAAATTATAGTTTTAACCCGGATGAGCAAGCTTTAATTAAAGCAACTGAACACACTATTTTAAATAGAATTCCTCCTCGTGTAGAAATTAGAAAAAATGCTATTATGGAATTTAGTCATGTAATACTTTTATATGATGATAGAAAGCTTAAAATTGCAGAAAATTTATATAAAAATAAAGAAAATCTTGAAGAAGTATATAATTTTAACCTTAATATGCAAGGTGGAAAATTAGCTGGATATAAAATTAAAGATAAAGAAGTTCAAAAGGTTATCAATCAATTTGAAGAACTTTTAAAACCAGAATATCTTAAAGAAACATTTAATACAGATAAGCCCTTGTTATTTGCTGTAGGCGATGGTAATCATAGCTTGGCAACCGCAAAAGAACACTGGAATAATATAAAAGCAAATTTATCTGAAGAAGAAAAACAAGTTCACCCAGCAAGATATGCTCTTGTTGAAGCAATTAATATTCATGATGAAGGTATTGAATTTCACCCTATTCATAGAGTTGTTTTTAACGCTGGAAAGAAGTTTATTAAAGGTTTAAAGAAGCTTTTTAAAGTTAATGTTAAAAAATTAGACCAAAATAGTTATATAGTTCAAAAAATTATAACTAATGGCGTTGAAGAAGATTTGTATTTGCCAAATAATTCGCCACTTGCAATTAAAATGGTTCAAGAGTATATAGATAATTTTCATGGCAAACGACTAGAAATGTCGGTTGATTATATTCATGGGGAAGAAGAACTTAAAAACCTTTGTGAAAATAAAAAAGATGCAGTAGGTATAACATTACCAACGCTTAATAAAAATGAATTGTTTGAATTTATTATTAAACACGGTGTACTTCCTAGAAAAGCTTTTTCAATAGGTAGCGCAAGGGAAAAGAGATATTATCTTGAAGGGCACAAAATAAAATCGGTTTAATTTTGTTTATACAAATTTAAATATATAAATTATTAAAACGGAGAATATACAACAACAATGGATATTGCAAAAGCATTAAGTTTAGAATTTAACATTCAATTAGATTACGCACAAAATATTATTTCTTTATTAGATGAAGGTTGTACAGTACCTTTTATTGCAAGATATCGTAAAGAATTACATGGCAGTTGCGACGACCAAAAAATAAGAGATTTTGCAGATAGGCTTGATTATCTTAGAAATTTTGAAAAAAGAAAAGAAGATATAATAAAACTTATTACCGAACAAGAAAAAATGACACCTGAAATTATGGAAAGTTTGGACAAGGCTTTAACTTTGACCGAACTTGAAGATGTTTATCGTCCATTTAAGCCAAAACGTCAAACAAGGGCAACTATTGCTGAAGCTAAAGGCTTAAAACCACTTGCAGAAGTAATTTTTGCACAAAAAGAAACAAAAACTCTTGAAGAACTTGCTTCTCAGTTTGTAGATACTGAAAAAGGCGTAGAAGATATAGCAAGTGCTCTTGCTGGAGCAGGAGATATTATTGCTGAAATGATTTCAGACGATGCAGAACTTAGAAAAATTTTAAGGGAATTTATTTCAACCTCTGCTCAAATAGTAACAACTTTAAAACCGGGTGAAAATTATTTAACCTACCAAACATACGAAAATTATAAAGAACCTGTTGTTAAAATTCCTAGTCACAGAATTTTAGCAATAAATCGTGGCGAAAAAGAAGATTGCTTAAAAGTTGATGTTGAAATAAACGAAGAAAAATGCTTACAGTTAATTTCTGACCAAGTGTTAATTAAAAATGGTAGTTTTGCAGAATTTATTTCAAATATTATTGCAGATAGTTTTGAAAGATTAATCCAGCCTTCTTTAATAAGAGAATTACGTACTGCATTAACTGATACTGCTAACGAACAAGCTATTAAAATGTTTGAAGTTAACTTAAAACCTTTACTTATGCAACCACCACTAAAGGATAAAATTATTTTAGGTCTTGACCCTGCTTACAGAACAGGTTGCAAAATTGCGGTTATTGATAAAAGCGGAAATGTTATTGATAAAACAGTTATTTTCCCAACACCTCCACATAATCAAATAGAAAAATCTGAAACTGTTATTGCGGAACTTGTAAAAAAACATAATGTTGATGCAATTTCAATAGGAAATGGTACTGCAAGTAAGGAAAGTGAAATATTTGTAAGTAACCTTATAAAAAAACTTCCGCGTAAAGTTGAATATATGGTTGTAAACGAAGCCGGTGCTTCTGTTTATAGTGCTTCAAAATTAGGTGCAGAAGAATTCCCAGACTATGATGTAACAACTCGTAGTGCTGTAAGCATTGCAAGACGTCTTCAAGACCCACTAGCAGGACTAATTAAGAT
>CALATF010000018.1 GCA_937891595.1 uncultured Clostridia bacterium | reverse complement strand
CTACCTAGAGTTTTATACGCTTTAGATAATAATGGAGTTAAGGATTATGCAGTTACATTAGAAGATGATGACTTGCATATAAGGATTCCTAAATCCCATTTACAAAAGGTTATATATCCAGAACTTAAAGTATCTGGAGAAAAATGTTGTTGTGGTGTATAAGGAGTAAGTGGATATGAAAGTAACAAGCAACGGAATAGAAATACATTTAGAACAAGAAGAAATAAGTATCTTTTTGAATATCATATTGTTTGCTAAAGATTATCACGAGCAACAAACCAAAGAGGGAAATTGTTGCATGACTAAAGTTGAATTAAAACTAGCAGATGAACTAATTGAAATTACTGATAAATTACAATAAGGAGTGAGCAGGAATGAAAGCGTTATGGGTGGTTATTTGCAATAATGATGATGGTAGAAGTATTGTATTGATTACTTCTTCCAGAGATAAAGCAGAAAAGTTAGCAGATAAATTACAAGAAAAATATAACCCCAATTTAACAAACAAAAATAGTAATGGAATCTTATTTGAAATTGAAAAATATGACGGTTATAGAAAGGAATTGTGGTAGATAGAATGAAAGATTTATTTGGAGAAAATAGTGTTCCGCCTAGTGAATATTTCACTGATGAACAAAAGAGAGTCTGGTATAACAAATTCGTTGACTATGCAAACAATGAATACTTTGAAAAAGGCGATTATCATGGTAGATTCTGTTGTGGTTATGATTGGTGCTGTGAAAAGTGTAAACAAGAAAAAGAAAGTGCATGTGAAGATTGTGTAGATACAATTATAGAAATTCTAAAAGAAAACAATGTATTGATTGATTATTTAGACTTCGATTTTGAGAAGTGGGAAAAAATAGCAAAGGAGAAATATAAGGAATGATTAAGATATTAAAAGAAGGAGTAATTCCAAAGCCTAAAAAATATATATATAAAATTGAATGTTTTTTTTGCGAATGTGAATTTGAATTTGAATTAGAGGACTGTTTAGATGTTGAAAGATGTCCCAACGGACATGTAGCTGTAGAATGTCCATGCTGTCATAAACATATAGCAAAAAGAAGGGGAGAATTAGAAAGTAGGGAAATAGAAGAATGATAGAAATTGTTATTTGTTTAATAATTTGGTGCTGGAATTTAACTCCATTATGGCTAAATATACTACTTACAATATTATTATTTATTAGATTCTCATGGAGATTATTATTAACTATTACTAAATTATTAAGTTTAAATAAAGAATTAGAAGAAAGAGAGAAAACAAATAATGAACTTTTGCAAAAATAACGAATGTTCAAGATGTGGTGGTTGTTGCACACCATTCTTACCTATGACAAAAAGTGAGGTAAAAACAGTTAAGGAATATTTAAAAAAGAATCCCCAAATAAAAGAAAAAGCGTTGAATCAACCATTCTTTAAAGGAAATGATATTTATGTAAGATGTTGTTTCTATGATAGCGATAAAAAAGAGTGCATGATTTATCCAGTAAGACCTTTAATTTGTCAAATGTATAAATGTAACCAAAGTGAACTGAAAATTGAAAATAACAAGAATTTTATTGAATCTAAAGCATATTATAATACTGACGCTAAAACAATTCATGATTTTAGAAGTTTGCTATTTAATGATTATAGAATGGTAGTGTTAGCTGTTGGCGATAAAACTAAAAAGAAACCAGAAGAGTTATTAGAGTTTTTTAAGGAACTAGGCAGAGATGATATTGCGACAGAACTTGAAAAAAGAATAAAAATGTTAAAAAAGGAGGGGTAACATGTTCGGTTTTTTTAAAAAGAAACAAGAACAAATTTCTTTGAAGAAATTAGATATGAAATTGAATCCAAATACTAATTTTATAGAATATAAATGCCCTTATTGTAATCATATAATAGCAAGTCAATATTATGCCGATCCTAACAAATTAAAAATCGACATTGAGTTTTGTCCTAATTGCAGTAAAGAATTTATAAAATAAGGAGTGTTCCAAGTGCTAAAATGTAAAGTGCGGTTTTGGAATGGAAAAGAGATTATTTTGGAAAAAGAAATAAAAGCAGAAAACCTATCCGAATTAAATCATGTAGCTTTAGAGATTGCAAAAGAAAATAAAGCAAGATACTCATTAGGAGAAATAAAGGAGATAGAAAATGTATAAAATAGTTTTTAGATTTTATGAAAATGATGATAGTGGTGGTTTTGAATATGTTGGCAGAAAAACTATTGAAAATGTAAAGGAAGAAGAAATAGAAACTAAAAAAGAAGAAATTTTAAGAGAGTTTGGTGGATTCTATACTGAAATCAATGTGTATGACGAAAAAGGTAATTTAGTTCCGTTTGGGGAGGTATAATATGATATATAGAATATATGATAAAAAGAAAAAAGTATATTTAGATTCTAATATATATTATGTGAATCAAAAAGGTGTTATATATAAAACAAGTAGTGTTATTCCTATTAAATTGCAAGAGCAAGAAAGATATGAAGTTAGGATCATAGAACTCAAACCAGAAGAAAAAGGTGGAAATCATGGAAATTAAAGATTTTGCAAAACAAATGATAGAAAAATTTGGCGATTTACAACTTATTATTGCATGTGAAGAACTTTCTGAATTGCAAAAAGAAATATGCAAATATTTAAGAAATAAAGGCGATTTAAACCATATTAAAGAAGAAATGGCAGATGTACAACTCATGCTAGATGAAATGAAAGTCTTTTTTAATATTAGTCAAGATGAGTTGTATAGAATCAAGCGTAAAAAGATTTTAAGAACTCAAAAGAGATGTTTGGAAAATGTTGAAGAAGTCAAAAAGGAAGAAAAGCAAGAAAATGATATTTTCGATTTAATGGAGGAAAATAATGGATAGTAATACAGTTGGAACTTTAATTTTTATAATAATTGTTGCTATTATATTTTCATTTTTTTTAGGATATTTCTTTGCATGTACAAGATTACATAATAAAATGATAAATGCAGAAATTAAGTTTGTTGAATCAAAGGCGAAAGCATTTAAAAATTTGGAAATGCAAACAAAAGTTATAAGACAAGATGAAATGCCAAAAGAATTAAGAGAAATGTTGAATAGTATAATTGAGGATATAGAAAAGGAAGAAAAAAAATGAAAAAATTTGATTTTTTACAAAGTATGGATTTAGATAGATTAGAGGAAAGAATGGATAAACTTTCAAGAGAAGGCTGGGAATTAGAAAATTTTAAGCAGATATGTGATAACTTTGGAAATATCCATACAACAGTTTTGATGTCAAAGGAGATAGAAGAAAATGGAAAATAAGATTTTATTAAGTTTAAATAAGGTTGCTAAAGATTATACTAGCAGTAAGAATCTAATTAAGAATATCAATAAGAGATACCAAGATACTTTTAAGATTATGTCATGTGAAGAAAGTGGCTGTGGGTATAGAGTTGTATCTGTATTAGATATTGGTAATAATAATTATAAATACAAATTATATGAAAAAGATAATCAAGTATATTTTAAGAGAATGGATAGTAAAGATTCATACAATTTAGATGATGTAAGCCAAGTATTAAGGGGTGGAGAAATTGAAGTTGGTATTGATTCAATTACTATTAAATTAGAAGATTTAACAGCAGAAGATTACGGAATGATGATGAAAGTATTGGGGAGATAATCATGGAGAATAAAGAAATTTTAAAAAAATACATTGAGAAGTTTGATTTAAAAAATACAAAATATTCTTTCAATGAATCTGTTTTAATTGAAGGTGGGTTTATAGAATGGTTATATTTTGAGCATGGAGAATATACATATTGCATTTCCTGCAGTTATGATCCAAAGTTTCCTAATAAGCACAAATACGTCTTTAGTAAGATAGACGCTTATGGTAGAGAATTTTTCTTATATGACGGTTTTTCTGAAAAAAAGAATTTACAAGTATTAAAAGAAACAATAAATGTTATATAATAAAAGTATAATAACATTGTAAAAAAGGCGGAATAAAAAATATGATTCAAATGTCCGAAGAAGAAATGCGAGAAATACTTGAAATAATATTAGAATACGATTTAATTGATTTAGAATATGTTTTAGATATTCCAAACGGTTACGCAAGGGATAAAGTAGAACAGTGGATCATAGACAACGAAATTAAAAAGCAATAAGGAGAAAATATGGAAAAATTAAGAGATATTATAAACAACATTGAAATAGATAGAATATTTTTGAAACCTAAAAAGGATAATAGAATCTTTGCGAATGATTTAAGTTTAGCAAGAAGAAAAGATGAAATCAACTTGAATAAATATTTAGACCATGATGTTGTTTTTCAAGTGAATCATGAATGTTTAGGTTTAGACGAGCATGGAAAAGAGGTTTTAACACCTTATAATGATTTAATTATTTACTATTAGGAGAGTGATTTTAAAATGCCTAAAATTATCAATATTGATTCGGAGGAAATCGTGAATCATATCTTAAAGACAAAACAAAGCGTAAGAGAAACCGCAACACATTTCGGAGTAAGTAAGAGTTTTGTATTTTCAAAAGTAAAACAGTATGACGGTATTCATAAAGAGGAACTAGAGAAGATACTACAAGAAAATATCCAAAAAAGTAGGTTTTAATTATGAACTATAACTTAAATGATAAACCTAAATGTAAATACTGCATGAAGGAAAATAAAATTTATAAAGAAGGTTATTGTTATACTTGTTATAGTGTTGTATTAAAAAATAAATATGTATTAAATCCAGATAAAGAATTTAAAACTTTAGGGCAAAAGAAAATTGTAGATTACTTTTTAAAGAATCAAGATGTAATTAGTAGAAAAGAAATAGCTAAAATGTTTAATACACCACTTTCAACTGTAAATTATACAATTCATAGATTCACAATTAAAATGAAGATATTAAAATAATAATAAATACTATGTATGAATCATATATACATAGTTTTTAAATTATATAGAAAAGAGATGATTTCATGGAAGAAATAAAGAATATAGACCACTACAAATTATTTAATGAAGCAGACGCGAGATATAAAGTTATCCTAAAGTATGAAAAATACTATTTAGACGAAAAACTTTTATATTCTTTTATGTCTGATTTTAAAGTGATTCTGTATGATAACATTTATAAAATTCTATCTCCAGAAAAGCATATAGAAAATAATGAAAAACAAATAAAATTTTATTGTGATTATATAAATAAAAATATATTACCATTGTGTAATAACAAATTAGAGAGTATTAGGAAGCAAATATTACATGCCATTGAGATTCAAGAAAGTTATGAAAAAATAAATGAATTAAGAAAAAGAAATGAAGATTGGTTGCAACTTGAAGATGATTTCTTTGCCATGACTTGTTATAGAAATCTTTATAATTTTGCTTTTTATATGGAGAGAGGTAAACCATTATCTAAAAGAGTGTGGAATAAAACTATGCCTATTTTTGAAGGTTTATTTAATTATATGCAAGACATGGTTTTTGATAATGGAATAGATTTAATTAGAGCAAGTTACTTCCCAGGCGCAGGAAAGACGTTTGCTGGAAATCTACTATGTGCTTTTTGGATCGGGTATGATACTGAAATCACAATTTTAAGAATTACATACTCCGACGATTTGGTTGAATCATTCACAGGACAAATTCAAAACATCATGGGTAGCGACGAATATAAAAAGGTATTTCCATTCTTTAATAAACAAGATAAAGATTTATATAAAAAGAAAAATACTGATACAATATGGTTAAAAGGTAGTACGGGTGTAAATTTCTATGCAAGAACAAGGGACGGACAAGCAACAGGTAAACGTGCCAAAGTTTTAATGATAGATGATATTACAAAAGGACAAGCAGAAGCATATAAAATGAGTTTACATGTTTCTATCGTAAATAGATATGATATGGATTGGAACTCACGAGCAGATGACGAAAACCAAAAAATTATCCTTTTAGGTACAATGTGGAGTAGATTTGACTTGCTTAATGTCATTCAACAAAGGGACGAAGTTAAAGGTAATTTAGTAATAGATGAGAAATATAAATATACTAAAAAGAATATAGACGGTACATCTATATATATAAGCGTACCTGCCCTAGATTATGATACAGACGAATCTACATGCCCTTTAAGATATTCAACAGAATTTTTTAGAGATAAAAGAGAAAAGGCTATTGACGGAGATTTATTTAATGCAGTTTACCAACAGAATCCAGTCGAGCCAGAAGAAATCGCATTTGGATATACTAGATTAAAAACTTACACCGCAAATAATTTCCCTAAACAGATTTTAGACGGAGATTACCAATGTAGAGCTATGATTGATCCAAACCGTAGAGCTTATGACTATTTTGTATTAGCAATTCTTAAACGTTATGAAATCAAACCTAAAGTTTGGAGTAAATGGTATTTCGTGGACTGCATTTGTAGAAAGAAACAATTTAAGCAATTAAAGGAAGAAATTATAAAGAAAATCATTAGCAATAATGTAAGTTCTTTAGGAGTTGAAATAAATACATCTAACGAGTTGGGAGATACGATTAAGGATTTACTAAAGGCAAAGGATTATAAAAATATCAATATTGAAGAAGAATTTTCTGTTGATAGTAAGGAAGAAAAAATCAATGCTTACAAAGATGATATTTTAAGCGAGATTATATTTCCTGCAAAAAATATGTTTGCTTCAAGTTCCGATATGGGTTGTGCTATGGACTGGCTTACAACTTATAATACAAATGGTAAAAATGAACATGATGACGTTCCAGACTGTTTTTCAATGTTTATGAAACTAAACAATAATAATGAATCTATGAAAAATGAAACAAAGATTTTAAGCAAAAGTTTCCGTTTATAATATAAAATATTTATTAAAAGTATTGACTTTATTAAAAATAGTTTTTAAAATTATAATAGATAGTATTGAAAACTAGATGATGTAATATTTAATTTTAAGGAGGTTGTTTCAATGAGAAGGAGATTAACAGGAAGAAAGAAAATTACAATTCCCGTTTCCAGTAAAGATTTTAGAGAGAATCCTTTAAAGTATATTGAGCATTATTTAGGTAATTGTGTTTCGATAAATAATTCAAATTACAACGACGCAACTTTATTAAATAATTATTACAAAGGTTTACAAGATATTTTATCAAAGGAAAGATTGAATAAAGATACTGATAACAATAACCAAATTGTAGTAAATCACTTATTTAGACAAGTTGAATTTAAAAAAGGTTTCATGGTTGGAAATCCTATTAGTTATTCTTTAGGTGTATCTGATAAAACTTCCGAGAGTTTAACAATATTCCAAAAGTATTTAAAAGACAGTTTAAAGGCTAGTAAGGATATTGACAAATACGAAAACCTATACATTAGTGGTTTAGCATTACAATACATCATGCCTAAAACTACTGATTATGATAAAAAGTCGGAATCCCCATTTGAACTTTACAACATTGAAACAGGTAAAGCCTTTAAGGTATATTCTTCTGATGTTTCAAGTGATCCGTTGTTTGACGTAGTGGTTAGTGAAGAAATAGACGAAAATTTTGTAAAAAGAAAAGTTTATGATGTTTTCTATATTCCTAAAGAAGATAATCCAAAAGGATATTGCTTTTGTATCACATTAGATGATAAATACAAGAGGAAAGAAGATTCATTAGAAAAACAACCTATTAAATTCTTACCACTAATTGAATACTCACTTAATAAGAATAGAATGGGTATTGTTGAATTAGTAATTGCTATCCAAGACGGTTTAAATACAATTCAATCTAATCAAGTGGACGATATTGTAGATTTTGTAAATGCTTATTTAGTATTTGAAAATCAAGATTTAGGCGAAGATTGGGCTAAACAAGTAAAAGAGTTTAGAGAGAATAGAGCAATTCTATTAAAGACTAAAAATCCACAAACACCTGCAAAGTTAAGTTTGTTAAAACAAGCCATGCAACATACTGAAATCAATGCTTTCTTTGAGATATTAGTTCAAGAGATGTATGATATTGTTGCATGTCCTAAAACAAGCGGTGGAGTAACAAGCGGTGGAGATACGGGACAAGCAAGAATTTTAGGTAATGGTTGGGAATCTGCACAAAATCAAGCCCAAGTTGATATTTCCTATGTAATTCAATATGAATATGAGTTATTAAAGAAACAATTAGCTATATGTAAAGAATATACTTCTTATTTTGAAAATTTATATGCTAGTGATATTGATATTAAGTATTCTATTAACATGAGTAATAATATCTTAACTAAAACACAAGCATTACAGAATTTATATGCTATGCACATTCCTTATGAGGACGCACTTAACATCACTGGTGTTACAAATGATTCTCATGGATTGGCTGAAAAGTGGGCTAAAAATGATGAAGCCCAAAAAACTATTGCTATGAAAATGCAATCCAAAAATTTGGGAGAAAATAGTAATAACAAACAAGATTCTAACGCTAGTGATAGCGAATAAATAGAATAGACTAGAGAAAGTCTTTAAAAACGCAAAGAGTTAGAGAAAACTTAAAAACGCAAGAAAGGAAAATTAAACATGAAGGATTTAGAAAAAAAGAGAGAAGAATATTTAACTAAAAAACTGCCATTGAAGTTAGATATTCAAATGTTTGCAGAAAGCAAAGAAGAAGGTGGAGATGATCCAAATCCACCACAACCAAAGACGTATTCCGAAGAAGAATACAAGAAAATGAAAGACGCTTTTGACAAGGCTTCATCTGAATTAGCCGAAGCAAAGAAAAAGGAAAAGGCTAAAATGAGTGAGGAAGAAAAGAAGAAAGCGGAATTAGAAGAAAAGGACAAGAAGTTTTCTGACATGGAAAAGGAATTGACTATGTTGAAAATGGAAAAGACCTTATCAAAGACCTTTGATGAAAAGACTACAAAAGAAGTTTCTGAAGCTATTGTAACAAGCGATACAGAAAAATTAGTTGACTTAATTTTTAAATCACAAGAAGAATTTAGAAAAAAAGTAATGGAGGAAGCAAAAGCAGAATTTTCAAAGAAGGGTAAGATTCCAGGCGCAAGCGATAGCGGTAGCGAAAGCGAAAATTCCAAAATCGCAGAGTTAGCTAAAAAGAAATCTACAAAAGTAGAAAGCAAAACTGACGCGTGGGATAAATTTAAAAATAGATAATAAAGAAAAGGAGATATAAAAAATATGATTAAGAATTTTTTAGCAAGTGCAGTTGGTTTAAGAAAAGAAACTGTTACTGTGTCCGTTGAGTATGCTGTCGAAGAAGATTCAAAAAAGATTCTAAAGGCAGGCACTTTAGTTCCTATTTATACTGAATTAGTTGGTGCTACACCAAAATACGCAGTATTATTTAATGATACTGATGTTACTGACAAAGCAGAAGGAACCGTTTCCGTAGGTGGTGTTACAGCAGGACACATTTTAGGAAATGTTATTATTGGTGCAGAACAACCACAAGTAGAAGATTTAATCGCACAGGGTTTATATTTAGAGCCATATAAGGAAGCACAATATCCAGATGATGTATATGGCGACCCAGAACCTTATGAAGTAGAGGCTATCGAAGGCGAAATCGGTGGCGGTGGTGGAGAACAAGAGGGCGAATAGTTTATAACTATTTGTTACCCTATTCAACACTAGATAATAATATTTAAAAAATAAAATAAAAATATAATATAAAAGGAGAAATAATTTATGGATATTTTAAAGTATTTAGCTAGAGAAAACCTAGATGAGTTTTCAAGAAACTATAATTATGATACTGACTTTTTAGGAGATGTCTTATATCCAAAGACAAAGACTAAAAATTTAGCTGTTAAAGTTAAGCAATTACTAAAGAATGGTACTTTACCTGCAATCGCTAAATTTAGCGCTTTTGACGCAGAAGCGCCTATCGGAAGCAGAGAAACTTTCCAAGAGAAAGATTATGAGAAACTTTTAATTAAAGAGAAGATTCAAGTAGGCGAGTTAGACCTTTATTTAAAGGGTTTATCTGATGACGAAATCATTGATTATCTATATGATGATATGGTTATCGAAACTCAAAGAGTATTAGCAAGAGCAGAATTAGCAAATATGCAAGTTCTTTCTACTGGTGCTTTAACAATCAATGAAAATGGTTTTAGTGGACAAATTGATTACGGTTATGATTCTAACCACAATTTATCATTCACAGATTGGGACGATCCAACTCACTCCATTTTAGGAGATTTACAGAATGTTATTGACACTGCAAATGCAGAAGGAAAAGAGATTCGTAGAGCAGTTACATCTTCAAAGATGATTAACTATATGGTTAAGAATGAGGAAATCGTATTAGCATTAAACTCTATTAACCTAATGGCAACAAAGAAGAATGTATTAAACTTCATTCTTGAATCTTATGGAATTGATTTTGTTGCAAATGATAAGTTATATAAGGTTGAAGGTGGAGATGTTGCAACTCATAGATTCTTCCCAGAAGATAAAATTGCTTTCTTTGGTGGAGAACAATTCGGTGTTGGTTTATTAGCGCCTACACCTGCAGAAATGGCAGAAGTTAAGGCTATGGGCGAAGTAGATGAAAGACAATTTGTTTACTTAAACGCATGGACTACAAATGATCCAACTGCAACATGGACTATGGGTAGTATGGTTTACTTACCATTACCACTTGACATTGATAACCTATTTATTGCTTCTCATACAGACGCAGAATTAGGCGACTAATTAAATAGAATTAAAGTTTAAGGAACACTTGAATAAAGGATTTAATTCCTTAAAGGGTGTTCCTTTTTCTTAAAAAAGGAGTGATATTAAATGTATTATGATAAAGATAACTGTATTACATACTTTCATAATAAATATGATTATATGAATAGTGATGAAATAGGACTATTATATGATATAGCATGTGATATTTATATAAATTTAAGATACCCCTTTTCAAAAGTATATTCCGTTAGTGAGAAAGACTTATTGAAACACCCAACATGGTTTTTAAGATGTATTCAAGAGATTATAGATAAAGAAGGAATCTCAAATGTAATCGGTTATTCCGAAAATGGAGTTAGTATGACATTTGATAAAACTGGTTTATCACAATCATTGATAGATGAAATTACAAGCGTGGCAGGGGTGGTATAATGAAGTTCGGAGATTCAATTTATCTTTGTAAAAAAGTCAAAGGCAAAGTCGAAGAATATGAAGCCCCAGAAAGAATAGTTTTAAGAAGAAATCATTTTAGTTTAATGACTTCTAAAGGTTTAATGGATATATTGACTTATGGAAAAGATATAGATAAAACTTATATCGCATTAGCGCCCATTAGAGAATGGGGAAGTAATTATTTCCATGAAGAAGATAAATTATATGTAGATTATGCAACGCCTAAAGATAATGAAGAAAACGGAGAAAGTGCAAACGCAGTAATCAAGAGTATTTCGTTTCAAAACTTGTTTATTAGATTAGTTATAAGAAAGACCGTTGAATAATGGCAGTAAACAACATTGATTTAAGCGGAATTAAGCGTTTTAATAAGTTTTTAAAGAAAACCCTTAAAACTAATCAAGATGACAAGAAAAACGAAAAAATCGAGAAAATAAGTGCTATTGCGTATAAGGAATTAAGTATTGCATACAGTTCAACAGTCTTTAAAGTGCAACCGCCAGAAATAAATGGTGCTAAATGTACTATTTATGCTAAAGGTAAAGATATTGCTTTTGACGAGTTTGGGACTGGTTTATATGCTAGAGGATCGTACAAAGGAAATTTACCAAAACAACCTATTCAATTTGAAAGTGTTGGTTTTCCACAAGTAACGGTGGGGTGGACTTATTATTATAGGTGGCAAGGCGATCCATTATTAAATCCAAAAGCGGAAGTAAATGGCGTATTTGGTTGGTTTACAAAAAATCCAAAAGGCGCACATTGGAGAAATCAAGGCAAAACTTTTCACAAAGGGCAAAAAGCAAGTAACAGATTCTATAATGCAGTTCAAAATATTAAGAAAGAAATAAAGGAGAATAAATAATGAATGATTTAGATTTAATGAATGACATAATTGCATATATTAAAGAAAGTTTTTCAAATGATGTTGATTTCTCCAAAATCAAAGTTGAAAAGGCATATAAAGCGGAAAATGAACTTGCAACCCCAGAGATAGACGTTTATTTAAGTGATGAAGGCGAAGATATAATTTCAAATTCTTATGATAATGAAAATATATCTATTAAATTACTTACTCTATATTGTTATAATAAAGCTATGGTATTTGGAAATAATGAATCCAAAAATGACGCAGTAGAATCTACTATGATATTAACTGATAGACTTAAAACTATCATGAATAAAAACAATGTTTCGCAAAACAATAAAAACATCATTTCACTAACAAGAAGAAGCGTTGTACCTCCACAAGATTTAAGGGACGGTATAATATATGTTTCTATTATTAGATATGAAATAAAAGTATTAAATAATTATGAAAAAATATATAATGAATAAAGGAGAAAAATAAAATGGCAAGTAAAAACGCATTAACAAGTATCGGTTTAAAGGTGGCTATCGCTATTGAAACAACTGCAGGTACAAGACCAACAAGCAACTATTACACAATTCCAGGTGTTACTGAATTACCAGATTTAGATTTTGAGCCAGATACTATCGAAACAACTTCTTTCGATAACACTGATTACAAATCATATTTACCTGGTTTAAAAGATACTGGTGGTAATGTTTCTTTTGGCGCTAACTATACTGACTATGGTTTCCAAATGTGGAACGACATTGTAGATGATTTAGGTGCAGATACAACAGGTAAGATTGCATGGATTTTAATTTCTATTGAAGGTACAGACCAAAAATGGTTTATCCCTATTAAACCAGTAGAATGTGGAGTTCCTTCTACAACTGTAAATGATAAAGTTTCTATCAATTACAATTTCACTGTTGTAAAAGATATTGAAACTGCGGTATTAAATGCTACCGCGTTTGCAGGATATATTTCCGCAACAGATTATCCATTATAATAACTGGATATAATAAATAGTAATTTATAAACAAAGGAGAAAAATAAAGATGTATATTATTAACGGAGTAGAATATAAGGAAAAAAAGTTTGATTTTGGTGCGTTAGCAAAGTTAGAAGAATGTGGCGTAAGCATGTTAGATTTTCAAAAAATGAATAAGCCTATTACTTTAATTATTGGGCTTGTTGCGTGGATCACTGATACAAATAAAGAACAAGCAACTGAAATTGTAAATCAACATGTAGAAAACGGTGGCAAAATTTCTGATTTAGTTTCAATTTTAGAAGCACTAAAAACAAGCGATTTTTTCAAAAAAGCGATGAAACAAAATTAGTCCATGTTTCCGTCGCTGAAAAAAAGCAAAATAAGACGAAGGAGTATGGCAGTATAAGAGCTTGGATAGAAGAAGTTTGGTTACTGCCATATTTATCTATCGGAGGGACTAGAGATACATTTTGGCACTTAACACCTAGAGAAATCGAGTTAGATTTTAGGGCGCATAGTAATCGCGTAAACGAGCAATTACAACTTGCGTGGGCGGTTGGAAAATATGTTAAAATGGCTATTCAAAGTTCTGTTATGGTATGCACACTTGCAGACAAAAGAACTTTAAATAATATGCCAGATTATCCAGACATGCCTAAACAAGAAAGTAATGAAGAAATTATGAGTGAAAAAGAAATCGAAACTCAAAGACAACTCATGATAGCCAAAATGAATTATTGGCAAAGACAAAATAATAAAAGATTTAAAAAGAAAAAGGAGGTATAAGAATGGCTAACACAGAAATTGATAGTTTGTCATTAGATATAACTATAAATGGTTTAAATGATAAAGATGTTAAGAATTTAGAATCTTTAGCTAACAGTATAGCCAAACTGCAAAGAAACCTAAAAAAGTTAGAATTAAACAAATTACAAGAAATTAACATACCTCAAAATTTAAAAGGAATTGAAGGAGTAGAAATTACTCCTGTAAAAAGTGATTTAACAGATTTAGAACAAGCTATTTCACAATTTGGTGGTGCTTCTTCATTAGACTTTTCGGAAGATTTTGATAATTTAATTACAGAAGCGGAAAGCGTAAATAATGAATTTTACAAAATGGAAGGCAGTGCTGAAAATGTCGGTGGAAAAGTTCAAGAAATAGATACTAGAATTAGTAAGCTTAAAGGTAAAGTTAAAGACGCAAATAACGAAAGTAAAAAGGCTGATTTAAAGAAGCCTAAAAAGCAGTTAAGTGAAATTGAAAAGCAATTAAAAAGAATCAAAACTATCGGTTTAGTAAAATTGATTCGTGGTGCTATGCAAGGCTTCATTAGGGGAATACAAGAAGGCACGAAGAATTTAGCCCAATTTGATTCTAGTTTTAATGAAACAATGTCAAGCATGGCAACTGCAAAAACTCAAATTTTTAATAGTTTGATTTTAATTGCAGAGCCTTTAATTACAACGGTAGCGCCTATTATCAATGAGATTTCTACCGCAGTTCAAGAAGTAGGAAATACAGTAAGTATGATTTCCGCTTCCATGAAGGGCATGACTTCTTATACGAGAACAAATGCTAAATACATGGAAGATTATGCAAATGCTTCAAAAAGTGCTAGTAAATTTAGTTTTGATACATTTGAAACTTTAAATGATACTGGCAAATCCGATATGTACGAAACTGTTGAACTAGATGATACAGAATTGAGTTCGTATGAAGATTTATTTAGCATAGTAAATGATGTTAAAGAATCTTTTGGAGATGTAAAAGAAATAATAAGTGAGATAGGTAAATTATTAAAAGGGTTTATAGGAGATAATATATCTAATATAAAAGAAATATTTTCTCAAAGTAAAGAATTTACTAAAACTATAAAAGATGTATTTACCAATATAAATTTTGAAAAAGTATTAAAAAATATTACAAGTGCATTAACAAAAATAGTAGGTTTTGTTGGTACTATATTGGATTTGGTTGAAGAAATTTTAGTAATTGCAACTCCACTAATAGACACAATAACTTCGGATTTATCACCAGCATTATTAGATATGTTTATTGATTCTATAAGTCCAATTTTCATGATTTTACAAGCGATAAGCCCTATTATAACAACTTTGGTTGAACTAATTACAAGTGTATTAACACCTATTTTAAAAGTTATCTCTCCTATAATTTCAACTATTGGTAGTATAGTAAGTAGAATCGTTGAGGGCGTCGTTTGGTTAGTTGAAAACTTTTTAACTACAAAAATTGTAGATGCCTTAAAAGGTATAACCACACTATTGCAACCAGTTATAGAATTTATAAGTTGGATATTAAGAGCTGTGGGCGAAATATTCAATATGATAGACGCTTTATTGCATGGAGATTGGGAAGGTTTAGCAGAAAGCTTCGGAAGGTTTGTTGCTAGTATTGGTATAGCGGTTTTAAAATTCTTTGCTGGAGTTCTTGATTTTATCATAAATGGTGTAATCGAAGCAATTAACTTTGTTTTAACTCCCCTTCGAGAAACAATAAAGGCGTTTGGTGGCGAGTTTAATGGTATCGAATGGCGAAGCAATTTAGCAGGTAGTGTGCCAAGTTATGCAAATGGTGGCGTAGTCGGAGAAATATGGCAGATGAACGAATACGGAAATCCAGAAATGTTGTATAATTCTAATAACGGTAGTACAGCAGTTATTACACAGGATCAACTTGCTATGGCTTTCCAAGAAGCAATATTCAATACTGGTTTATTAGACGCAATTAGTGAAACAAAGGGTGTATATATTGACGGAAAATATATCGCACAAAGTAAAAATTTTAAGCAAGAATTAAACCGTACAAATCCAGGTTTAAATATTAAGTAGTAAGGGGGTAATTTAATGAGTATAGCAGTTCAAGATTTAGGAAAAGTATTTATTACGGGTGCGGGTTATGTAAATTATCCCTTTACAACAAGTAGAGATTCTATCGGTTGGAATGAAACTGTATGGGGTGGAAATTTAAACCGATCCAAAAAATTCACACTTGAAAATATTGATGATGTAGAAATAGGACAAGTTCCACAATGTACTATTACATTTAAGTATTTAAAGATAGAAGAATTTATTATATTACAAGAAATATTAAAAGAAAGACATGTAACAGTTAAATATTTTGACATAGATGTAGGCGGTTGGGTTACACATGATATGGCTATAACCAAAAACGAAAGAAAGAAAATTTATGCTTATGGAAGTAAAGTTATCGGTATGCAAGATTTAACAGTAAAGTTTGTAGGCACAAATTTAGATGTTGAGTATGTCGATAAAACAATTACTTATAACGCTAACGGTGGTAGTGGCAGTGCTATCGTGAATGATTATTCAATGGCGGATCAAGTAAGTTTGTTAGATGATGAAGAAAGTGGCTTTACAAAGTCAGGTTATCATATAGCAGAGTGGAATACAAAAGCAGACGGAACAGGTTATACATACGGGTTAGGACAAAGTATTACACTATGGAAAGATTTGACTTTATATGCAATATGGGAATAGGGGTTGATTAAATCATGGCTTCTATAAAGGCAATTTTAAAAATCAATGAAAACGGAAATGGAGTTATCGAAAGTGTTACAACAAATGTTGAAACAAATAACATTTCCGCTATTCCCTATGTAACTGATGTAACAAGTTGGTTTTTGAATCAAACTTCACAAAATCAAACATATAGAGGTGCAACTATAAATGTATTAGGCAGTGGTGCAAAATATGGAAGTGCCAAATATGGTTTAAAGAAAACGAGTGATAATCAATATACAGATAGTTATTTAGGCTTAATGTTTCCATGTCCTAGTGATTTACAAAACAATTTGACAATAACTATTGTAGGAACTGATGTATTATCATTTAACATTCATTTCGATAATTCAATGGGACAATATCCAACAAGTTATACTGTTTATAGTAGTATAAGC
>CALATF010000017.1 GCA_937891595.1 uncultured Clostridia bacterium | reverse complement strand
AGTGGTAAGCCGTATGATTGTTTTGGTCAAAGATTAATTTTTCCTATTTTAAATAGCTATGGTGATTGTATAGGGTATACGGCAAGAACATTAGAAAGTAATCCAAAGTTTGCAAAATACAAAAATTCACCCCAAACCATTGTTTTTGATAAAAGTAAAACAATATACAACATAAATACTATTAAAGAAATTAAAAAAGAACAAAAAATAGATTATATTATTATTTGCGAAGGTACAATAGATGTAATTGCTATGTATAAAGCAGGATTCAAAAATACAGTGGCTTGTATGGGAACTGCAATTACTAGCTATCACGCAAGGGAATTAAAAAGATATGCGGATAAAATTATTTTATGCTTAGACGGTGATGATGCCGGTCAAAATGCTACTTATAAAGCAATAGATGTTTTATCTGAACAAAGTTTAGAAGTAAAAGTTGTTAAATTAAAAGAAAATCTAGACCCAGATGAATATTTAAAAAAATACGGCAAGGAACAACTTAAAATTTGCTTAGAACAAGCTGTTGACGCTATTGAATATAAAATTCTTAGCCTTGCAAATAAATATGACTTAAACGATAGTTATCAAAAGAATAAATACATAAAAAATGCTCTTGAAATTATTTCTAACTTAAGTAGCAATTCACAACGAGAAATTTATTTAAAAATATTATCTAAAAAAGTTAATATTTCAATAGATGTTTTAAGACGAGATTTATTAGGAACTTCTATTGCTAGTGATAATAAAGAACAAGATGAAGAAAAAGTTATGGACAACCTTGTTGTTAGGCAAGAAGGACATTTAAAAGCTGTAAAGTTTGTGTTAGCTAGCATTGTTCATAAAAAAGATTATACTAAAAACAAATGTAATATAAATTTAACATTTAAGAACCCAAATTATCAAAAACTTTATGATTTTGTTGTAAATTGTGTGGATAATAATAAAAATTATTTAATAAGCACTTTGTTTGATGAATTTGATGTTGAAAATAATAAAGATATTAAAGAAATTATAGATTTTGATTTTGCTAAATACGGTGAAAATAAAGATGTTTATTTTAACGAATGTTTAGAAAGAATAGTATTAGTAGAATTAAAAAATAAGCAGGAAGAACTAACTAATTTATTTAAAACAGAAGTTGATTTAAACAAAAGACGAGATATTGCAAATCAACTTTATAACATAACAAAAGAAATTAAAAAGACGGAGAAAAAATAGAATGTATAACGAGAAATTTCAACCAGAGATTAATAAACTTTCAGAAATAGCTAAAGCAAAAGGTAGTCTTAATGAAGAAGAAATTATTTTAAGGTTATTAAAGTTTGACGCTTCTGCTCAAGATATTGTAGATGTAGTAGAATATTTTACACAAAACAATATTAAGGTTAATAAAGCTAACGATAATTTTGAAGAAATTGAGGATATTAATAAAATTGCTAGCCAAGTTCAAGTAGACGATCCTGTTAAAATGTACTTAAAAGATATAGGAAAAGTTCCTCTTTTAACAAGCGACGAAGAAGTTGAGTATGCAAAACGCATGGCTCAAGGTGACGAATATGCAAGAAAAAAATTGTCAGAAGCAAACTTAAGACTTGTTGTTAGTATTGCTAAAAAATATGTTGGTAGAACTAGCATGCAATTTTTAGATTTAATACAAGAGGGAAATTTAGGTTTGTTAAAAGCTGTAGAAAAATTTGACTATACTAAAGGCTTTAGATTTTCAACTTATGCAACATGGTGGATAAGACAATCAATTACTCGTGCTATTGCAGACCAAGCAAGAACAATCCGTATTCCTGTTCATATGGTAGAAACAATTAATAAACTTATTAGGGTTTCCCGTCAATTACTTCAAACTTTAGGCAGAGACCCAACTGCACAAGAAATTGCAGAAAAAATGGGTATTTCTGAACAAAGAGTATGCGAAATTCAAAAAATAGCACAAGACCCAGTTTCTCTTGAAAATCCAGTAGGTGAAGAAGAAGATAGTAAAATAGGCGATTTCGTTGAGGATGAAAGTATAAAATCTCCAGTTGAAACAGCTGCTCAATTAATATTAAAAGAACAACTTTTAGCTGCTATTGATACGCTTACACCAAGAGAACAAAAGGTTATAAGATTAAGATATGGTTTGGACGATTCTCATCCAAGAACTTTGGAAGAAGTTGGCCGTGAATTTGATGTTACTCGTGAAAGAATTCGTCAAATTGAAGCAAAAGCATTAAGAAAATTAAGGCACCCAAATAGATGCAAAAAACTTCAAGGTTTTTGTGACTAATTCTAATAGAATAAATACTATATGCCATTTTGTTGATAAAAAAGTTATAGCTGAAATCGGTGCCGACCACGGCTATATAACTTTGAGTTTGTTTGAAAATAATAAAATAGATTTTGCTTATTTAACTGATATTAGTAGTTCAAGTTTGCAAAAGGCAGTAAATAATTTTAGTAATAAATCTTTTTTAAATAAAACTAAATTTTTAGTAGGCGACGGATTAACAGTATTTGAGCAAATAGAAACAAATGGCACAAAAATTAAAGATAATTGCCCTAAAATAGAGCAAATAATTATTGCTGGTATGGGTGGTAATGAAATTATAAAAATTTTAAATAACAATACTCAGTGTTTTGCTAATTTTGTTTTGCAACCTCAACGAAATGTTGTAGACTTAAGAAAATATTTAGTTCAAAATAACTTCAATATACTAAAAGATGTCATGGTAAAGGACGGGAAAATATTTTATAATGTTTTAAAAGTTGTTAAATGCCAGACAAAACAAAATTTATCAAATGTAGAAATTTTATTTGGAAAAACAAATTTGCAAGAAAGAAATGAGTTTTTCATAGATTATTTGAAATTTGAACTTGATAAGTTACAAGGGTTTGAAAAGAAAACAGAAGAAGTGAAAGAAAAAATATTACAAATTAAAAAACTTTTAAACAATAATTAACACAGGAGGTTTTTCATGTTTAAAAATTTACTTGAATATCAAAAATTAGATGGTAAAATATTAGCTTTAAAAAGAGATGTGCAAAATAACGAGGCTAAGCAAACATTAAATAAAGTAGTTGCTCTTGTTAAAGATTCTCAAAATAAATTGCTTGAATTAGAAGCAAAAGCTAAATCTTCTATTCAAGAATATGAAAAATTTAAATCAGATTATGAAAGTGCTTATGCTGAATTAGCAAAGCTTAACAAACAAGATGTTTCTAATTTAACTGAAGAAAAACTTAATGAAAACTTGGAAAAAGCAAACCAGTTAGTATCTGTATTAGGGGCTCTTGAAAGAGGTTTGTCTTCTCAGGCAGAAAATATTAATTCTATTATTAAAAACTTTGAAGTTTGTAGAAATAATATTGTTACTTATCGTCAAAAATATAAAGAAAGCAAAGCTAAATGTGATGAAATCGAAGCTAATGTAAAACCAAGCATTGAAGAAATTAAAAAACAAATGCTTGCACTTGAAAAGGATATAGACGCTGGTCTTCTTGCTAAGTATAAACAAATTAGGCAAGACAAAATTTTTCCAGTACTTGTTCCTCTTAACAATAATGCTTGTGGTGGATGTAGTATGGAAATGCCTGCTGCTTTAATGAACAAATTAAAGTCTAATGGGTATTTAGAATGCGAACAATGCAGAAGATATATTTATGTTTAATTTTATAACAAAGGTTATGCTTTATGCATAACTTTTTTATTTAACCTCTTTTAATTAGTTGTTGTTTTTAAAAAAAATATTATAATAAAAAGTATAATAATGCATTTTTTTGTAGGAAAAGAGAATAGATTTATTTTATATGAAAAATTTAAAAGTAATTCAGTTTAATAAAAATGATGAGTTTTATTTTAATTTAGGTAAAGATTGTTTGCAAAATGGCGACATTCTTAAGGCTATACAATATATTCATAAAGCAATAAATTTAGCAAAGACTAGAGATGAATTTTTACTTTCTAGTTATTATTTAGTTATGGCTCAAGCTTATGCTATGATTAACAATTTTGATCTTTCAAATTATTATTATTTTTTGTGCCTAGATTCTGAGATTTTTGCTCAACTAGTGTATAGGGGGCTTGGCGAGAACTTTTTGCAACAAAAAGATTTTGTTTCTGCTAGGTATTATTTAAACAAATGTGTTAATTTGCTAGAAAATACTCAATTATCAGATAGTGCAAAAAAACGTTTAAAAATAATTGAAGATATTAATAATAAAGGTTTTCAGGTAGTAGATAATTATACAGATTTTAACAAAGCCAAAAAATTGCAAAATGCAGAGCAACTTATGTCTAAAGGTAGGTTTGAGCAAGCTATTAAAATTTTTGAAGAAGTAGGAGAGTTTAATGACCCTAAAGTTAGGGCAGAACTTTCTTTGGCTTACTTTTTTATGAATGACACTAAAAAAGGTGTTGAACTTATCAATAATTTTGGCGAAGAAACTGTTTTAGATTTGTGTAATTTGCTATTAATTTACTATTGTGAAGAAGAACAAGAAAAATTTAATAAAATTAAAGATAAATTAAGAAGTATAGAAGTAAAACGTGCTGAGGATAATTTTAAAATAGGTTTAACGTTTGCGCAAACAGAACAATTAGAACTTGGCAAACTATATATGGAAAAGTTTTTATCTACTTCAAAATATGAAACTGAATTAGAATTTTTGTATTGTTTAACATGCATTAATTGTAAAGATTATGAAAGCGCTAAGAAAAAACTAATTGAACTTAAAACGTTAAATCCTTTTAGTAATTATGTTTTTAATTATTATTTAGATATTTGTGATAAAAAAATAGATAAGAAAATGGAATATCTTTTTAACATTCCTATTAGTGAATATTTAAAAGTTCAAGCAAAATTAAAAACTTTTTTAGTTTTAGAAGATAATCAATTAAAAAAAGAGTTCTTAAAAGATAAAGATTTGTTTTATTTTATTGCAAAGCTGCCAGAAACAAACACAAAAATCTTACTACTTATAAAAATGGCCAAACTAGACGGTAAAGATATAAAGGCATTTTTTAGTTATATTTTAATGGGAAATGATATCAGTTGCAAAACTAAAAATAAAATTATTATTGCTAGACTAAATGTAGAAAATATTAACAAAATAAGCTTCGTAAAAGATAATTTTTATACCAAAATAACATTATCTAATAAAAAAGCTATGAAAATTTCAAACGAAAATGTTAATAAAGCCACACTTCTTAGCGTTGAATATTTAATTAACGAAACAAATATAGCAGATATTTATTTGCGCAATATATGTATTTACTTACAAAGAAAATTAGGGAATGAAATCCAAGATGAAAATGTTATTGCTTGTTACATAACTTGGAAGGTAACTAGAGAAGGCAAATTAAAATCTTTGAACGAAATATGTAGTTATTTTAATATTTCTCAAAATATTTTGTATGATTTTGCACAAAAATATAATCTTACTATAGATTAACGTTTATTTTTTATTTTTTACTATTGAAATTTATTAAAAGTTTTGTTATAATTTGTTTAGTAAAAAGGTCAGGGGGACTTTATGTTAAATTTATTAGGTGTTTCTTTTAGAGAATTTATAAATCAACCACTTATAATAGTTGGTCTTATTTTACTAGCTTTTGGTATTGCTATTGCTGTTCTTGCAAAGCGTATTACTAGGGTTGCAAGACAAGATGATGTAGTAGATCCAAACGACAGAGTTTATACTGCTTTCAAAATAATAGGTTTGCTTTTAATTACAGCAGGTTTTGTATGTATTTCTGTTGATATTATTTTATACATAGTAAACTAATAATCAAAATAAAAATAAAAGTCGGAGATGTATTCTTTGACTTTTTTTTAAAATCAAAATAATTTTAATTATTTATATATTTATTTTTAAGATTATAAGCTTGCAACAATTTCATTATATAATTTACTAACTTTGTTTATATTGAATAAAAAAAAAATCACATATTGTAAAGATTTATAATTAATGTTATAATAAACTGAATTGATAATAAGGAGTTTTTATGAGCAGTTATAATATAAAAGAAGAAAATATATTAAATTCAAGTATTGATGAATTAAAATCTAAAGTTGTAAAAAATATGGGTTATGATAAATATTATTTATCTAATGATGATGTAATAAAAATAACAGACCCTGAAGGAGTGGAACATACCTTACATAGGTTAATTGCTTTAAAGGTTTTTAATAAATATGTTATGAATGAAGGTCTCCTAGGTGGTTATGTAGAAGGCTTAGATAATTTAAGACAAGATGGCAGTTGTTGGATAGGTAAATATGCTAAAGTTTACGGTGGGGCTGTAGTAGAAAAAGATGCAGTTGTTTTAGGTGAAAGTACTGTTAATAATGGTGCTATTATTACTGATAACGCTAGAGTTATAGATAGCCATATTAATTCGCGTAGCGCTTATGAAGGTGAAGAAAAGACTTTACAAAGTCCTACTATAATAGCTGGGAATGCCCGAGTAATCAACGCAAATGTAGATTATTCACAAATATGTGATAATGCTGTAGTCCAAGGTAAATTGTCAACAGATATAAAAGCTTTAAAATTTTCAACAGTTAAAGAAAATAATATTAATATATTCTATTCTACTATATGTGATGACGCTAAAGTAAAGTCAGCTGAAGAAGCTAATATTTGTATTAAAAATAGCTTTATTTCTCAAAATGCTGATGTTGAAAATATTCCTAAACAGGGAGATATAGTTAGAAACATTATTGCTCAAAGATATTTTGAAGAAACTCATAATGTAGTACTTCCTGGTAGTTCTTGCGATATGGCAGGAGTATTCGTTCCAACAAGATATACTGGTGATATGTTTTTAGATAGTGTAGTTATGGCTGGAAATTCAAAGATTACTAATCATATAGGGCAAGTTTCTATTTTAGATAGTAGATTTAACGACAACGCCTGTGTTTCTGCCGATGTTAAAAGTAATTTATATATTGTTAATAGTATTGTTAATAAATCTTCTACTATAGAAGTTGAAGAAAATTGCTTGGAAATAGGAGGTTCTACTATCAGCGATAGCAAATTAGCTTTTGAAGATGTTAAACAAGAAGATAATTTATATTCATATAGTTGTGACAATCCAAAAGTTGTAGAAATCGAAGATAAAAATATTAAAAACATCAGCATAGAAAATGGCAAAGTAGAAGCTTTTATCCCTAGCATAGTTAATGTTGAAGGCGAAGTGCAATAAGTTTATAAGTAATGTTTAAGTTATTAATGAATAGTATATTAAAATGTATTATAGTATTACAATAAATTTATAAAAGATAAAAATTAAAGAGGTTTTGTATGGATTTTAAAATTAGGAATTTTGAACCAAGTGAACTTAGTGAAGTTCTTGAAAGAAGAGAAGATGCTTTGAGTAAATATATAGAAGCAGGTTATTTTTACCCTGCAAATGCTATTAATTTAATAAGGGAAACTTATAATCAACTTTTTACCAGAGAAGTTAAAAGGTCGGGGACTAATGAATTGTCTTCCAACAAAATTGATACATATAGAGCTTTGATGGCTTATACCGAAATAAAATTATTTAATAAAGCTACTCAAGCTTTTCAAAAAGGGGAAGATTTTACCATTAGTTTTAAAAATAATAAGCCAGAAGGTGACTTTTTTAATTTAACAAATGTGGTTAATGAACGATTAAGCGGGTCAAGAATAGAAGCTATTAGGACACCTGAATCATTTAATTCAAAGCAAATATTATCTGTAACAGTAACCCCAGATTGTGAAATTATGCAAATAGATGACGCTGTTTATGTAAACGAAGATAATAAATTAACTAAAATACCACAAGAAGATGCTAGTGAAATTCCAACAATTTTTGATTTTCAGCTTCCTTAAATAAAAAATTAAAAGATGCTTAAAAAGAGCATCTTTTTTATTAATTAAAAATTTAAAGTTTTAGATTTAAACTTAAAAATATTGTTTTTTTGTATTAAACTTTTAAAAATTTTCAATTATATTTCTTAACCATTTATAAACTCTATTTACAGAAGAAATGCTTACTCTTTCTTTTGGAGAGTGGGCATCATAAATGTTTGGAGCAATTACACATATGTCTAAATTTTCATTTTTATTAGCAAAAACTCCGCCTTCAAGACCGGCGTGAACACCTTTAACTTCAGCTTCTATGTTAAATAAACTTTTATATGTGTCTTTGCATATTTTTTGTAAATATGAGTTTTCTTTCTTTTCAAAAAATGGTGCAGAAGATAATATTTTATAAGTTATTTTATATTTATTGCAAAGTTCAAAAATATTATTTAAATATTCCTTTTCTTGTGTCTTTAAACTACTTCTTAAAGAAATAATTATGTTTATGGTTCCGTCTTCTAAAATAATATTAGCTAGATTGCAAGAAGTTATAGGAAAGTTTTCCTGTTTTTCAGAATAAACCAAAACTCCATTTTTAAAAGCATTTATGAAATCTATTAAATTAATAGTTTCTTGGCTATTTATGCATTTTTTGTAGTTAACAGGAGATACTGTACAGTTAATATTAGGTTCATTGTTTTTATAATTGTTTATAACATTGTTAAATAAATCTTCTATGTTTTCAATATTTTCATTTGTAGCAATAACACATTTACATTCTCTTGGTATTGCGTTAGACTTTCCACCACCACTTACAGAAGAAATTTGAAAGTTATTTTTTAATTTTGACAAGCCTTCAAAAAGTATTTTAATGGCATTTTCTCTCTCTGTATTAATTTCGGTACCAGAGTGACCGCCTTTAAGTCCTGTAATAGTAATTTTAAATATGTTTTTGTTTCCAACATCTTGAAAATCTAAATTTTTGGTCAATTTAGCTACTACCATACCAGCGCTAGAAACTTCTATTTTTCCTTCGTCTGTTCCATCTATAGAAAGTAGGTGATTGCCTTGTATATTAGCAAAGTTTAAATCCATTGCTCCTTTCATTGTTGTTTCTTCTTGTGCAGTAAAAACACATTCAAGGTTAGGTATTTTTAAGTTTTTATCTTCAAGAATACTTAGAATCATACTAAGACCTATGCCGTTGTCAGCTCCCAAGGTAGTGCCGTCTGCAAATAAAAAGTCATCTTTTTCAATAATATTGATGCCCATGTTATCAAAATCAAAAAAAGTATCATTGTTTTTTTCACAAACCATGTCTGTGTGGGCTTGTAATATAAGTGTTTTATTGCAGTTAGCTATGTTACTTGGCTTTTTTATAATAACGTTAAATGTATTGTCTGTAACATATTCTAAATTATGACTTTTAGCAAAATTAACTAAATAATCTCTTATTTTTTCTTCTTTTCCAGATGGTCTAGGAATATTAGATATTTCTTTAAAAAATTGTAATGTATTATTCATAGTGTTTTCCTTTTATACGGTAACAAGTATACATTAATTATTATTAAAAGTAAAAAGAAATGGTTGTTTATAAATCATAATTTATGTAAAAAATAAAAGGACTTATCTAAAATAAGTCCTTTTAATTTAAATAAAACTATTTAGCATTGCTTGATTTAAAAAAACCATTATATACTGATTTACTTTCGCTTACAGAAACAAAGGCTTTAGGGTCTTTTTCGTCTATAATAGATTTAAGCTCGTCAAGTTTTTTAGAGTCTGTTTCTACAAAAACCATATAAGTTTCTTCGTTTTTCTTAGCACCTTTAGCAGTTAAAATTGTTTGCCCAAATTGATGTTCTTTTAAAGCGTTAATTACGTTATCATCTTTTTTACTTAAAACTATTTGAACGTGAATGCTAGATTTTACAAATTTCTTTGATATAAATCCGCCTAAGAAAGTTCCAAGTGCAAAGCCTAAAGAGTAGGCAACTGCTAAAAGTAGTGTATCGGTTATTTGATTTTGAATTGCATAATCAAGTGCAGCTTTAACAACTACAAACCAAAAAAAAGCTTCAATAAACCCTATAGGTGCTGCTATATGTGGTTTGCTTTTAACTGTAAATACAGTACGCATGGTTGATAAAGACATATCTACAATTCTTCCTGCTACAACTAATAAACAAACTAAATATAATGGCAATTTAATTCCGAAAAACATATAAAAATTTCTCCTTTTATCATTTGTTAAGTGTTGTTTATAGTTAGGTTATAGAATAAAATAAAAAATATGTAAAGTATAAAATTTAAAATATTATTTTTTTTTGTTCAAATAGGTTAAATAGACAACTTTTAATTGTTATTTTTACTTGATATTTTTTTTAATAATTTATACAATATATTTATATTAGTGTTTTATAAACGTAAAATTTATTTTTGATATTTTTTAATAAAGGGTAGAGTATGAAGAACAAAGTTATCGAGTCTATTTTAAAGGCAGAAACAGAAGCTGAAAATATTCAACAACAAGCTAAAGAGCAAGCTTTAAAAAAAGTAGCAGATGCCGAAGCTAAAAGCGATAAAGAAAAGAATGGTTTAGTAGAAGCTTCAAAGCAAATATTAAAAAATCAGATAGCTGAATTTGAAAATAAATCTATTAGAGAGTTTGAAGAAAATCTTAATTCTTATTACGAACAAGCGGATAGAATTGCAAGCAGTGCAAAATTAAATTTTGACAACGCAATTAAAATTTTATTACAAAAAATATAAAAAATAAGAAGGAAAGTTATGGCAATAGTCGAAATGCTAAAATTAAAGTTGTATGGTATTAGGGCAGAAAAGCAAAAAATTCTTGATGCTTTATTTGACACTCGCCAAATACAACTTAAAAAAGTAGAAGAAATTGAAAATACGCAAAATTTTTATGATGACATTGCTTTTTCTAGCCTAGAAAAATATAGAAGCAGAATAGAAAAGTCTATTTCAGTAATCGAAGAACAAATTGAAAAATTAAACAAAAAAGAAAAAGTTGATAAAATTGTAGATGTTAATATTAACGATTTTAAAAGTATTATTAGCCAAAAACAAGAAATAGAAATTATTCTTGATAAAGTAGAAGAATTGATTAATAAATTAAATGACTTAAATAAAGAAAAGATTAATCAAGAAAATAAAATTAACCAGTTATTGCCTTATATAGAACTTAAAGAAAACTTTAACGATTTTAAAAATACAAAACATGCAAACATACTACTAGGCATATTGCCTAATGGTAGTAAAGAGTTTAAAGAATTTGTAAAAACATGTCAGTTAACTTATTGTGAAACGGTAGGTAATGAAGAAAAAATTGTAAAGGTTTTTGTTCATACTGAAGAAAGTTTTAAAGTAACTAAAAAACTTAACGAATTAGGTTTTGTTTCTGCTAATTTTAATTTAGATAGCAATGCTTCGCAAGCAATAAGAGAATGCGAAAAAACTATTAAAGAAATTGAAAAAGAAGAAGATTTAACTTTAAAAAGTTTTTGTGAATATAAAGAAAAATTAAAAGACCTAAAAATTCTTTATGATTATTTGTCTTTCTGTATGGATAAAGAAGATGCTGAAAATAAGTTTAGAAGCACTTCAAAAGTATTTTTACTTGAAGCGTATTTGCCAAAAGATAAATTAAACGTAGTAGATAAAACATTAAAAACTTTAAGCGATAGTGTTGAGTATGAATTTGTAGAAGTACCTAAAAACGAAATGCCACCAACAATAACTAAAAACAATGCAGTTATTAGGCAATTTGAGTTTGTTACAAATATGTATTCCGCTCCTCATTACAGAGAGTTTGATCCAAATGCAATTTTAGCTTTATTTTTCTCTATTTTCTTTGGGTTTGTAATGGCAGACATCGGTTATGGAATTATTTTAACATTGTTTGGCTTTGGAATGGCTTTAAAACAAAAAAGGCAAACCGGGTTTAAGCAATTAATGAATGTAATAGGAATAGGTGGTTTGTTCACTATAGTCTTTGGTGTTTTATTTGGTAGTTTCTTTGGGCTTGCTCACGAAAACTGGCAGTACATTCCTCAGGCTACGTTACCAAACCCTATTGAAAATGTTACTACATTATTAATAGCTTGTTTGGGAGCTGGTATTGTTCAAATAATGGTTTCATTTTTGTTAAAAGGATTGCTTTTAATTAAAAGGAAAAAAGTTTTTGAAGCTATTTGTAGTTGCTTTGCTTGGGATATTTTCTTTATAGGCTTAGTATTGTTTGTTTTAGACTTTATGAATATTTATGTAGGTTTTGGAACAATAGGTTTAGTGATTGCTATTTCAGGTGTTGTAATTAGCGTTATAGGTGCATTCTTAATGAATAAAGGGTTTGAAAGATTGTCGAAAAGTTTTGGTTCTCTTTACGGAATTATCAATTTGTTTTCAGATATTTTAAGTTATGCAAGACTTTTTGGTTTAATGTTAAGCGGTGCAATTATAGGTAGTATTGTTAACGACTTAGCTTCAGGTTTTTTAACTAGTCCGGTAACGTTTATTGCTGGAGCGATAATTTTAGCTATAGGTCACTCTTTCAATCTTGCAATGGGGGCTCTTGGTGCTTACATCCACGTTGCAAGACTTCAATATATTGAATTCTTTTCAAGGTTCTATGAAGGTGAAGGAGAGTTATTTGTTCCTTTTGGTACAAACTTTTCATATGTTAATCTCATTAAATAATTAAAATAAATATAAGGAGGAAAAATTTATTATGGAATGGGGATATTTTTTTGGTTTATTAGGAGTTAGTTTATGTGTGTTGCTTTGTGGCGTGGGTTCAGCTATGGGTCTTAAAAAGACTGGTCAAGCTGCTGCAGGAATTTTATCTGAAGACCCTAAAAAATTTAGCAAAGCTTTGGTGCTAGTTGTTTTACCAGCAACACAAGGTATTTATGGTTTTGTTTTTGGTATTATTGCTATGAGTAGCTGTGCAGCTGGTATGACTGTAGCTCAAGGTTTACAAGTTTTCTTTGCTTCATTGCCACTTGCTATAGTAGGTTTAATTTCTGCAAAACATCAAGGTTCAACTGCAGCAAGTTGTATTCATGCTGTTGCTAAAAAAGAATCTCTTTCAGGAAAGCTTATTTTGTTCCCAGCTATGGTTGAAACATACGCTATTTTAGCTTTAGTTATTTCTCTTTTACTTATTGCTTAAAGTTAAAAATATAATTTAATTCATTAGTAAAAGGAAAGTAGATATATGCAGGGAGACGTAATTGTTAATCGCATTTTAAGCGATGCACAATTAAAGGCAAGTGAGATTATTAACGAAGCTAATGAAAAAGTTAATAAAATTAACGAAGATATTAATATCTTTGCTGATGAAAAAAGCAAAGAAGTTACAATAAAACTAGAGGAAGCTTCTAAACAACTTAGCGATAGATATGCTACACTTGCTAAAATTGAAGGAAATAAAATTATATTAAATAAAAAACAAGAAGTATTAAAGGACTTAAAAAATCAAGCCCTCAATACTTTATTGCAATTAAATAAAGAAGATATGCTAGCTTTGGTAGAAAAGCTTTTAAAAGCAAATGCAAGTAAAGATGAAACTATATTATTTAATATTAAAAATGTTACAAAAAAAGATATTGAATCACTTGAAATTGTTTCAAAGTTAAATTTATCAGTTACTAAAAATGCAAACGAAAATCAGTATGGTATGATTTTAGTAAGCCAAACATGTGATAAAAATTTATTATTTGAACAATTAATTTCAGATGCTTTTGAACAAAATCAAGCAGAAATACATGAAATTTTGTTTAATTAATTTATAAAAAGGAGGATAACAAGTTGGGTAAAAGTTATTTATATGCAAATGGTGTTGTAAGTGCTTTATCTACTAAGCTTATAACTAAAGACTGCTTTAATAGAATGATTGAAGCTAAGTCTAATATAGAAGCTTTAAATATTTTACAAGAAACTGCATTTGGTAGTGGTTTAACTATAGATTCTCCTTTTGAAATAGAAGAATTAACAACTTTTGAAACAAAAAAACTTTTGAATTTTATTAAAGAAGAAAGTCCTTCAGAAGAACTTACAAATTTATTTTTGTTACCTTACGATTATAGTAATATTGCAGGTGTATGCAAAGCTATAGTGTTAAACCAAGATGAAATTGATTTTGTAGAAGTAGAAGGGTTGTATGAAATTTCTAAAATAAAAGATTTAATAAGTTCAAAAAGATTTGAAGCTTTTAATAACCCTTTTATTGAAAATTGTTTGAAAGATTTTCAAGAATTATCAGTAAAAAATTTAAATATGGGTTATGAAATTGATTTAATTTTTAAGACATATTTGTATAAAAATTTACTTGATATGTCTAAAAAAAGTAAATTAATTAACGAAATTGTAAACATTTATATTTCAATAGAAAATATTTCTATTGCTATGCGTAGTAATAATGTTTTTATCATGCAACAACAACTATTAAAAGGTGGTTTTTTAACAGAAGATAACCTTTTAAAGGTATTTAATAAAGATAATAGTGTATTATCAGAAATTAAGAATAATGTTGTTAAAAAGTTTGTTGAAATAGCTTTAATGGATGATAATAAAGAGGCTTTTGTTAGGTTTGAAATATTGAAAAATAATTTTGTATTTTCTATGTTATTACCTAGAAAATACGATAATGATAGTCTTACCCCTTTTGCTTTATATTGTTTTGAACGCGAAGCTCAAATTAAAAACGTAAGACTTATTATGTCTTATCAAAATAACAATTTATCAAAAGAAATTAAAAAAAGATTTTTGGAGTGGTAGGTAGTGGACAAGGAAAGTATTGCAGTTATAGGTAGTAAAGATAGCATTTTGGCTTTTAGAGCTGTAGGTTGTGACATATTTGGGGTAGACAATGAGCAATCTGCAAGAACTGCTTTAAATAGAGCCATTGCTAGTTATAAGGTTATTTTAATAACCGATAACTTTGCACCTTACGTGGAAGATATTATAAAAGATACTTATTTAACGGCTTATCCAGTTGTACTGGTTATTCCAAGTGGCACAGAAAAAAGTGATTATGCACTTAAAAAGATTAATAGTAGTGTAGAACAGGCTTTAGGTGTTAATATATTAATGAACGAGGAGAATTAAAACATGGAAGGAAAAGTAATTAAAGTAGCAGGACCTTTAATAGTAGTTGAAAACATGCAAGATGCAAAAATGTTTGACGTTGTTCGTATCGGCGAAAAAGGTCTTATAGGTGAAATAATTGAAATGCGAGGAGATAAAGCCTCTGTTCAAGTTTACGAAGAAACAGGCGGGTTGGGGCCTGGCGACAAAGTCGTTTCAACTAACGAACCTTTGTCTGTTGAACTAGCTCCTGGTTTAATAGAAGGTATTTATGATGGTATTCAACGTCCTTTAACAAGAATAAAAGAGCAATATGGAGATAAAATTTGTAGAGGTATTAACGTTACAAATTTAGACCATGAAAAAATTTGGCACTTTATTCCTACTGCTAAAAAAGGTGACAATGTTTCAGCTGGTGACGAACTTGGTTATGTTGAAGAAACTATAGCTGTAAAACATAAAATCTTAGTGCCTTTTGGTGTTAGCGGTACAGTAGAAAGTATTGAAGAAGGCGATTATAATATAACTCAAACAGTTGCTACTATTTCAAATGAAGGTAAAGTAGTAAACGTTTGTATGCTTCAAAAATGGCCAGTAAGAAAGGGTAGACCATATTATAAAAAACTTACCCCAGATAAACCTATGATTACTGGACAAAGAGTAATTGATACATTATTCCCTATAGCTCGTGGTGGTGTGGCTGCTGTTCCGGGTCCATTTGGAAGCGGAAAAACAGTTGTTCAACATCAGCTTGCTAAATGGGCTGATGCAGATATTATTGTTTATGTTGGTTGCGGTGAACGCGGAAATGAAATGACAGACGTTTTAAATGAATTTCCAAATTTGTTAGACCCAAAAACAAAACAACCATTAATGAAAAGAACTGTTCTTATTGCAAATACTTCAGATATGCCAGTTGCTGCTCGTGAGGCTTCAATTTATACAGGTATTACTATCGCTGAATATTTTAGAGACATGGGATATAATGTTGCAATTATGGCAGACTCTACTTCTCGTTGGGCTGAAGCTTTAAGAGAAATGAGTGGTAGACTTGAAGAAATGCCAGGTGAAGAAGGTTATCCTGCTTATTTATCAAGTCGCTTGGCAGAATTCTATGAAAGGGCAGGTATTGTTAAAACATTATCTTCTAAAAAGAATAGGACAGGTTCTGTTACAGCTATCGGTGCAGTTTCTCCTCCAGGAGGTGATATGTCTGAGCCAGTTAGCCAAGCAACTTTAAGAATTGTTAAAGTTTTCTGGGGGTTAAGCTATAATCTTGCTTATAAAAGACATTTCCCAGCTATCGACTGGTTGGTAAGTTATTCCTTATATGATGATAAACTTAAAAACTGGTTTGTAGATAATGTTGCTACAAAGTTTAGTGAAATAAGACAATTTGTATCTACAATTTTACAAGAAGAAAATGAACTTCTTGAAATTGTAAGACTTGTTGGTTCAGATTCATTGTCTTATGAAGACAGAATAACCATGGAAACTGCAAAAATGATAAGGGAAGATTTCTTGCATCAAAATGCTTTCCATGAAGTAGATACTTACACTTCAATTCAAAAACAATTTAAAATGTTAAAACTTATTTATGATTATTATAAATTGTCTCAAGAATACTTAAAACAAGGTGTAGGTATTAGGGAAATTTTGAACCTTGACACAAAAGAAAAAATAAGTCGTGCTAAGTTTATTAACGAAGATAATTTAAGTGAATTTGATGCTATTTCAAAAGAGCTTATTAAAAAATTTAAAGATATGACAATTAAAGCAGAGGAGGTCTAAACAATGATAAAAGAATATAAAACAATTAAAGAAGTTGTTGGACCTTTAATGCTTGTAGAAAATGTTGAAAATGTAAAGTATGATGAACTTGTAGAAATTGTTCAGGCAAATGGGGAGATTAGGCGTGGTAAAGTACTAGAAGCTTCAAAAGGCAAAGCACTTGTTCAATTATTTGAAAGTTCTCATGGTTTAAAACTTTCAACTTCAAAACTACACTACACCCTACACTCTACACTCTACACCCTACACTCTACACCCTACACTCTAC
>CALATF010000016.1 GCA_937891595.1 uncultured Clostridia bacterium | reverse complement strand
TCCATTTTTATAACTCCATTACCACCACAGTTTTCACATGCACCTTTTGAATTGAAACTAAACATTCCACTATCTAATTTATTTTCTTTTGCAAATAAATCTCTTATTAAAGTAAACAAACCTATATATGTGGCAGGATTACTTCTTGGCGTTCTTCCTATAGGTGATTGATCTATATTTATAACCTTATCTATATTTTCAAACCCTGTTATAGCCTTATATTTGCCCTCTGGTAACGTAGAGTTATTAATTCTATTATATACAGCTGGAAACAATACTTCATTTACAAGACTACTTTTACCGCTTCCAGACAAGCCTGTAACCAGTGTTAAAACACCTAAAGGAATTTGAACATTAACCTTTTTTAAATTATTTTGACATACGCCAGATAGTGTTAAAAAAGCTTTTGGGTTTAATCTTATTTGAGGGACATCAATTTTCATTTTACCCGACAAAAACTGACCAGTTAAAGAGTTTTCATTTTTTATTATGTCTTCTAGTGTTCCTTGAGCAATAACCTCACCACCGTTAACACCAGCATATTTTCCTATATCCACAATATGGTCGGCAGTTCTAATTGTATCTTCATCGTGTTCTACAACAATTAAAGTATTACCTATATCCCTTAAGTTTTTTAACGAAGCTAATAATTTTTCATTATCGTATTGATGCAAACCTATACTTGGTTCATCTAAAATATATAAAACTCCAACTAAGCCACTGCCTATTTGTGTAGCAAGTCGTATTCTTTGAGCTTCACCACCACTTAAAGTTCTTGCTGTTCTATTTAAAGTTAAATAGTCTAAGCCTACATTACATAAAAAATTTAAACGTGCATTTATTTCTTTTAATATAGGCTCTGCTATATTTTTTTCATTTTCTTTTATTTTAATATTCAATAAAAATTCTTTAAGTTCTAACACACTTAAACTTGTTAACTCAAATATATTTTTATTATTTATTAAAACAGATAATGCCTGTTTGTTTAATCTTTTACCCTCGCAACATTTACATAAACTTTCTCGCATCAATTTGCTTATTTCTTGTTTTGCATATTCACTTTTTGTTTCGGAAAATCTTCGTCTTAAGTTAGGTATTAATCCTTCATAACTTCCTTTATAGCTAGCAGTATATCTTGATGTTGAATAATCTAAATCTAGTTCTTCGCCGTTATTGCCATATAATAAAATATTAATAATATCTTTAGGCAAATCTTTTAGTGGCACGTCTAAGCTAAAATTATATTTTTTTGATAAAGCAGTCATATACATATCGCCTATTGAAGCTACATCCATATTCCAACCGGTAATGCGCAAAGCACCTTGCCTAAGCGTTTTATCACTATTCTTAAGTAACAAATTTTCATCAATATCACTAACAAAACCTAAACCAGAACATTCTGAGCATGCACCAAAAGGGCTATTAAAACTAAATAATCTAGGTGAAATTTCTTCAAAAGAAAATCCACATTCTGAACAAGCATAGGCATTATTAAATAAAATATTTTCACCGTTTATATTAGCTATTACAATTCCCTTTGATTTTTTTACAGCTATTTCGATACTTTGAGTTAAACGTGAAATATTATCTTGTTTTATTTTAAGTCTATCAATAACAAGACTTATATCATGCTTAAAGTTTTTATCTAATTTAATTTCGTCTGTTGCTAAGTCGTAAATATTATTATCTACTTGAACTCTTACATAACCTTCCGATTGTAAATCTTCAAAAAGTTTTTGAAAGCTTCCCTTTTGACCTCTTACAATAGGTGCTATAATAATTACTTTACTATCAACTGGGTTTTGCATAATATTATTAACAATATTTTCTATTGTCATTGTTTTAATAGGCTTATTGCAATTTGGACAGTATGGCACACCTAACCTTGCGTACAACAACCTTAAATAATCATAAATTTCAGTTACCGTTCCTACTGTTGAACGAGGATTATGTGAAGTAGTTTTTTGGTCTATTGAAATTGCTGGCGATAAACCTTCAATACTTTCAACATTAGGCTTGCCCATTTGACCTAAAAACTGGCGAGCATATGATGAAAGAGATTCTATATACTTTCTTTGACACTCGGCATAAATAGTATCAAAAACTAAGGTAGACTTACCACTACCACTAACACCACTAAAAACTATAAATTTGTTTCTTGGCAAAGTTAAATTAATATTTTTTAAATTATTTTCCTTTGCACCTTTAATAATAATTTTATCGTCCATAATTTTCCTTTATAACATCATAAAAGTTATTCATTTAACATACTCTTTAATTCGGCAATTCTATCCCTTAATTTAATAGCACTTTCAAAATCCAAACTTCTTACAGAGGCATTCATTAAATCTTTTAGCCTATCTATTTCTTTTTGAATATCTTTAATTGATAATTTTTCTTTAGTAAAATTTTTACCCGCCTTAATTTTTGAAGATATCTCAAAATTACTAGAAATATCTTTAATAATTGTTTTAGGTGTAATATTATGTTCTTCATTATATTTTTGTTGAATTTCTCTGCGCTGATTAGTTATATCAATAGCGTTTTGCATAGATTTTGTTATATTGTCTGCATACATAATTACACGAGATTGACTATTTCTTGCCGCCCTACCTATAGTTTGAATTAAAGATGTTTCACTCCTTAAAAAACCTTCTTTATCTGCATCTAAAATAGCCACAAGCATAACTTCAGGGATATCAAGGCCTTCTCTTAATAAATTAATACCCACAAGGACATCAAAACTACCCTTTCTTAACGAATTAATAATATCCATTCTTTCAAGAGCGTCAATATCAGAGTGCATATATCTAACTTTTATTTTGTAATCTGTTAAATAAGAAGTTAAACTTTCAGCCATTTTCTTTGTTAAAGTTGTTATTAAAACCCTGCCCTGTTTTTCAATAGTATTATAAATTTCTTCTATTAAATCATCCACTTGATATTTTGCAGAACGAACTTCAACTTGAGGGTCTAATAATCCTGTTGGTCTTATTACTTGTACGGCTATATTTTCTGCCCTTTCAAGCTCATATTTAGAAGGTGTTGCTGAAACGTAAACAACTTGATTTATTCTAGCATTAAATTCTTCAAAATTTAAAGGTCTATTATCAAAAGCAGATTGCAATCTAAAACCATACTCTACTAGGCTATTTTTCCTTGCCCTATCACCATTAAACATTCCATGCACTTGCGGTAATGTTATATGGCTTTCATCTACAAATAGCAAAAAATCGTCTTTAAAATAATCAAGTAATGTAAAAGGGGCTTGACCGGGTTTTCTTCCATCAAAATATCTAGAATAATTTTCAATACCATTACAATAACCTATTTCACGCATCATTTCAATATCATAACTAGTTCTTTCTTTTAATCTCTGTGCTTCGATATATTTACCATTTTCTAAGAATATTTTTACCTCAGCATCTCTATCATTTTCGATATTTTTTAATGCCTGTAATAATTTATCGCTGTTAACTGCATAGTGAGTAGCAGGAAAAATTGCTACGTGCTTTAGCTGTGATATTAGTTTATTTGATACTATATCAAATTCATAAATACGCTCTACATCGTCATCAAAAAACTCAATACGAACAGCTTTTTCATTATAGTTTGCAGGAATTATATCAACAACATCACCTTTAACCCTAAAAGTAGAACGTTTAAAGTCTACATCATTTCTTTCATATCTAATTTCAATTAAGCGTTTAATAAGGTCCTCTCTTTTTAATTTTTGACCTTCACGAACAGAAATGTGCATATCATAATATTCTTGAGGAGCACCCAATGCGTAAATACATGAAACAGATGCTACTACAATCACATTATTTGTTTCTAACAAAGAACTTGTTGCAGAGTGACGTAATTTATCTATTTCATCATTAACAGACGAATCTTTTTCAATATAGGTATCACTTTTAGCTATATATGCTTCTGGTTGATAGTAATCATAATAACTTACAAAATACTCTACACGATTATTTGGGAAAAACTCTTTGAACTCGTTGCAAAGTTGTCCAGCTAATGTTTTGTTGTGGGCTAATACTAATGTAGGTTTATTACATTCTTTAATAATATTTGCCATTGTAAAAGTCTTACCACTACCTGTAACACCTTGAAGTACTTGCTCTTTTAAGCCATCTTTAATTCCTTTTACTATGCTTTCAATAGCTTGAGGCTGATCACCCGTTGGTTTGTAATTAGATACCAACTCAAACATACAATTCCCCTTTTAATTTAAATTATCTATAAAAGAGTATTCTGTTTCTTTAATAGCTTTTTCAATATCGCCGCGGCTTTCTTCCGCAGCCTTTCTGCCAACCTCGGGGTTAGCACCTGCACCGAGACCTCTTGTAATTTTTTCACCTATTTGAATTTTTGTTCCTGCTTTTGATAATTGAAGAGCTTGTCTATCTGTATTTACAGCTATAAATTCTA
>CALATF010000015.1 GCA_937891595.1 uncultured Clostridia bacterium | reverse complement strand
ATCATAAACGGCTTCATAAGATATCCAAGCAGTAGCTTCTGCTTCTGGGCTTGAAACCTCTGCAAATATAAATTCCTTATATGTGTCTTTATCATAATCTCCACTGAAAACTATAGTGTGTTTATCGCCATCATAATCTCCGATATAGTCACTAGCAGACCAAGTATACCCTGAAGTATTTAACAACACAGCATAAATTTCGTTTATACCATTTTTATTTTCTTTTAAAATTATTTGATAAAAATTTTTTTCATCTGAAATAAATTTTTTAAGATCGCTTGTCATTAATTTCATATCTTCAGATGCTTTAGCTAATTCAATTTCGGAATTAGCACCAAATGAAACATTATCTAAATGTATACCAACTGAAGCATTTGAAGTTAATCCAGCACAAATATCAACAACAACACCATTTCCTAAATAAAGGTTAGAAGGAACTCCTGCATTTGTGTTTTCATTTATGTAAGCATTTAAACCTAAATACAATTTAGAATTAGAATTACTTACATTAATTGCATATGTACCAGTATTTGCAAATATTTTACCACCTAAAATAGCTAAAGTATTATACGTGTTATCTAAATAAATTGCGGATGAAGTAGTTGCTTGGTTGCCATAAATTTCACCACCTGTAACAAATAAAGTTGCACCTGCTAAATAAATAGCACCACCAAAAGAAGCTGTTTCAAGTACCTCGCCATTTCCAGAAATAACACAATTGCCATCTATTTGCACAAAAGTATCTACATCTGCATAAATAGCTCCACCATTTGCACAAATATTATTTGTAATAATTGCGTCATTAACATAAATAGAGCCTTTATCACTACTAGAAGTGCCTTTTGCTACGAAAATAACACCGCCACCGTTTGTTGCGTTATTATTATTAAAATTACCACCTAAAATTTTAGAATCTATGCTGTCTTTAGGTTTATTTTGACTTCCATTTACATGTGCATTAATAACAGCATCTATATCAAAATAGCTATCATTAGTTTTAACATATAACACACCGCCATTATTTGCAGTATTGCTATAGAAATTACCGCCATTGATAGTTAAAAGAGATAAACTATAAATTACACCGCCATTATTTGCAGTATTACTATAGAAATTACCGTCATTAATTTCAAGGCTACCTTTATTATAAAATACACCACCGTTACCACTTTCTGAAAGGTTATTGAAGAATTGCCCATCATTAACAACTAAACTTCCTGTATTGTAAATAACTGATTTTTCTGTTTGATTGCTTGTGTTATCATTTACTTTAGCATCAAATATATTCATTTGATTATTATTATAAATTACATGACCGTTATTTGAAGCATTACCATAAATTTCACCATAATAAATATTAGTTGTTCCGTTATTGTAAATAGCTGTGGCTTTATTGTCGTATATCAAACCACTAAACATATTAAATACTGATTGTCTGTTTACCATAATTATAGCGGAAGTTAAAGTAGAATTACCGCTTGCAGAAGCAAGTATTGCACTATTATACAAGTTAACAACGCCTGTTTTAACGTTAATTGCTGTAGTAACACTTTTGCCTAAGAAGTTCAACGACAAACCATAAATATTTATTGTAGCATTAGAATTTATCGCATCCGTTGAATTATTTTCAACACCACCGTTAACAATAGCGCCTACGCTATTAGTTGTTTGTGCTAACCCATTAACACCAGTCATTGAAAGGGAATTTATATCTAATAATCCATTATTTAAAATAGCAGAAGGATAACTGTTTGCGTTTAATGAAGCATATCTAACTATTACACCTTCATCTAATGATAAATAGCTATACTTGTTGTTATAAATAAAATTAGAACAATCTGCATCTCCAGCCCAAGAGCCATCAAAAATAGCATTTTTAATGGATACATTTACTGACTTATTTTGAGAACCAATTATTCTAAATAAGTAATCAGTAAACATATAGTTACTACTTGAAGACACAGCGTTGGAATATCTTTTAAATATTCTACCGCCCAAATCTAATGAAATATTTTCTTCAATTATAAATGGGCTTAGCATATGAACTATAGCACCACTCTTTGTTTTTTCTAAAACTGCCGAAATAGTTTTAACTGGATTTTGAGCATTTGCACCAGATTTATTATCATCACCAAGATTGCTTCCTGATATAGCAGATGGGTTCCAATAAATTTCATCTAATTGAACTTTTTGTGATGTTGCAACCTGAGCTTCAAAATCACAAACAAACACAACGTTTTTAGAAAGTTTTAACACACTTTCAAGATTGCTTGGGAAAAAACTATCTTCAGGAAAATATCTATTAATAAATTGTCCATAAGTCATCATAGTATGAACATCATACTCTTGTCCATTTACTATAGTGAATGCAGAAGTATTATAATATACTTCGTCATTTACAGAATATTGTACATCTGTTGACTTATGAGTTATAGTTTCAATTTCAGTTAATTTACTTGCATAATCAACATTTAATGAAGCTAATACATATTGCACAACTTTACCTTGTGACAAAGCAGTCTTTTCTGGTAAAGACCTTACAAAAGTATTAATAGTTGATTTTTTAGTAATTTGTCCATCTTTATTTGTTTCATACAAATTGCCTTCAATAATAATTGAACTACCACTTTCAGACCATTCATTTTCAAAAGAATTTTGAACTTTTGCATCTATAGGAGCAGTAATATTTACAACCCCATTTAAATGTATTGAATTGAAATTACCTATTGCTATTAAATGAGTATTATCAGCTTGTGAATTATTACTTATAAATGCATTCGATGAAATTGTAGAAGAAGTAATGTAAAGTATTGAATTATTTTGGTTTAACCCATATATTTGAGAATAGTGAATGCCTTTTTCATTTGATACTGAGAATAGGTTATCACTTACTTGAGAATTTTCTATTTTACATGTTTCTATAACCGCAATACCAGCCGCATAATATTTAACATTATCTTCTAAGTTTTTATTAGAAATATTTGTAATAGAAATAAAGTTATTTGAAACATTAGAACTGTTTAGTAAATTAATATTTTTTGCGTAAATACCAGCGCCTATAATGTTAGTAGTTGCATCACAATCATTATTAATCTTAATGGCATTTAACAATACATTAGTATTAAATAATGTTGCAGTACCTCCCGCATAAATACCTGCACCAAAGAAATCACCATTTGTTGCACTTGGCACAACATAGTTATAAGAAATTTCCGAGTTAGATATTTCAAGGTTATCACTTTCAGAATATATACCAGCACCTGAAATTATTGCGGTGTTATATGAAATATTAGAGGCATTTAAACTTAACTTACCTTCAGCGTATACACCGCCACCATTTTGTGCAATGTTATTTAAGATGTTAATACCATTCTTTTCAACATGACCACTTATTGAAGAATTCCCTAAAGTTTTAACAAATAATCCACCACCATTTATTCCTGCTGTATTATTTTCAACTTGCAAAGCATAAATGTTGCCAAGTTTTTCTAAATACAAACCACCGCCATTTTCTGTTGAAATGTTGTTATAAACATTAATATCATAAATTGTTAATTTGTCTGATTTTGAATACACAGCGCCACCATTAGTTGCGTTGTTATTAAATAAATCAGCATCGTAAATATAAACAGTAGGGTTAGTATCAATGAATAGAACACCACCGTTGGAAGAAGTATTATTATAAGCTTTTAAATCATATATTCTTGTTACACCTGAATTTGCAATATTTATTACACCATTTCCAGCTAATTTACAATCATATATTTCTAAGCCAAAAA
>CALATF010000014.1 GCA_937891595.1 uncultured Clostridia bacterium | reverse complement strand
TTGACTGCCTCCATCTCCCATAAAAATTTTTGCAGGATAAAAATTAAAAACTAAAAATGCAAGTAATGCACCAGAAACACTCAAACATATATTATTTAAATTTTGCATTTGTTGTATATAGTCACCCTGAACACTGGTAGAAAGAAAACTTAAATAAAAATTACTAATTATAGATATTACAACAAAAAATATTAAGCTTACACTACCAGCCAAACCATCTAAGCCGTCTGTCAAATTAACACTATTCGTTGTTGCTAAAAACACTAATACAATTAAAGGAACTATAAAAAAACCTAGATTTAATTTAATGTTGGTAAAAGGAACATAAATACTGTTTGGGAAAATGTTATTTTTATAAACATAAAAGGCTACAATTAATGCTATTAATAGTTGAAACACAATCTTTTGATAAGGCAGCAAGCCCAAGTTACGTTTAAACTTAATTTTAATAAAATCATCTAGAAAGCCTATTATTCCATAACCTAAGAACACAAACAAAACAATTAGAGAGAGATTAAAATCCCCTTTAATAAAAAATAAACTTACTAAAAAGGTTGGAATAATAAAAATTATCCCACCCATAGTTGGAGTTCCTTGTTTAGAAGAATGTTCTTTTACATATCCCAAAATATTCTGCCCAAATTTTAATTTTCTTGTTAAAAATATTACAAGGGGTGCAAATACTAAACTAATAATAAAAGTAATTAAAAAAGCTAAAATATTCATGTTTTATTTCCTTATAATTTAGTATAAGTAAATAAAAGTAATAAAATCACTTTTCAACAAAATTCGCTATAATATTTTTATCACTAAATGGAATTTTTTTACCCTTAATTTCTTGATAAATTTCAGCGCCCTTTCCCGCAATTAAAATTATGTCACCTTGGCTTGAAATACTTATTGCTTTTAAAATAGCTTTTTTTCTATCTACTTCTATTTCATAATTATTTTTAGTAATATTAGAAGTGATATTTTTAATAATACTTAAAGCATCTTCATTTCTGGGGTTATCACTTGTAATAATTACTTTGTCGCTTAAAACCGTGGCAATTTCACCCATTTTACTCCTTTTAGACTTGTCTCTATCTCCGCCACAACCAAAAACAGAAATAATTTTTGAATTAAATTTTAATTGCTTTAAATTTAATAATACTTTTTCAAGCCCATCTGGAGTATGTGCAAAATCTATAACAACACTAGATCCATTTTTCAACAGATAAAAATTCATTCTTCCATCAATTTTATCTAACTTTTTTACATTTAAAGAAATTGATGTTAAATCTATATCTAACAATTTACAACAACTTAACGCTGAAAGCAGATTATAAACATTAAATTTACAAGGAAAATTAGACTGTATATTAATAACATCGTCTAAAAGATTAGCCGTAAAACTAGAATTATTAATATTTAATTGAATATTTTGTGCAAAAAAATCAGCTGGGTTTTCAATAGAATAACTATAAACTTTAGAATTTGACAACTTATAAAAAAAACTACCATAATCATCATCAATGTTTATTAAGCATTTTTTACAATAAAACTTTTTTAAAAACTTTAATTTGCATAAAGCATATTTATGCATATCACCAAAAAAATCTAAGTGATCTTGAGATAAATTTGTAAAAATACCTATTTCAAATTTAATACCATATAGTTTATTAAAGTACAAAGAGTGAGCTGAAACTTCCATTACAACATATTTAATACCACAGCTAGTCATATCATCTAAAATATAAAACAAATCTGTGGTATCAGGTGTAGTTAGACCAACGTCAATAACTTTATTTAAATATTTAGCACCATTAGTCCCTATTAAACCCGATTTCAACCCATTTAGATTTAACAAATTATATATCATATGACTAGTAGTAGTCTTTCCATTTGTTCCTGTTACACCTATTATTTTAACTTTTTTTAACACATTATCAAAAAAGTTATTACATACTTTTGGCATAATTTTTCTTGTATTTTTTACTAAAATCTGAGGCAAATCTACATCTAAGAACTTTTCGACAACTAAAGCAACAGCCCCTTTTTCTTTAACTTTAATTGCTAAATCATGCCCATCACAAGAATTTCCTTTATAACAAAAAAATAAACTTCCTTCTTGTATTTTATTAAAATTTTGACACAAATGTTTTACATTAACATTTGTTTGACCCTTAGTCTTTATATATTTAATGTTTTTAAATAAATTAATTAATAGCATAATATAACCCTTAAATTAAATTTTGATATTAATATATATATTTAACTTGTTAAAAAAATGCTAATTAACCTAACTTGATTATAACAGAAGATGTCTTTTTTATTTTTGTACCTGGAGATGGAAATTGACTTATTACCTTTTGTCCTTCGCCATCAACTTCATAATAAACATTTAATTTATCTAATTTTGCAATGGCGTTGACCGTTGTACTACCTACAAAATCAGGGACTTCAAAATATTCAACCTCAACATCAGTTATTTTTTCAATATTTTTATATTTAATAATACCTTCAAAAATTTCCTTAGCATATGGTTTTGCTACAACGCTTCCATAATAAGCCCCACTTGAAGGTTCATCAACACATAACAAAAGTGCATACTCAGACTTTTCACCGTTTAAAAATCCAAAAAAGCTTGAAACATACTTTCCTGTTGAAATCTTACCATCTTCTCCATATTTTTGAGCAGTGCCAGTTTTACCAGCAACACTATAACCTTCAACAAATGTATTGTCGCCCATTTTACTTAAAGATTGTTCTAACAGATACTTTAAAGTTTCACTAACCTCACTATTTACATTAGTACTTGATACAAGATTTGTATTTTTGTAAACAACTTCTCCGTTTTCATCATAATAATTTTTAAGTAAGGTTGGTTTATATAAAATACCACCGTTAATAATAGAGCAAAAAGAATTTATAAGCTGTAATTGTGTAACCGCTACAGACTGCCCAAAACCTATTCTTGCTAAATCTACCGTTTGAACTGAATCTTTATTTATTAAAATACCTGAACTTTCACCGCTTATATCAACCCCTGTTGCAGAACCCAAACCAAACGATTGTAGATATTTATAAAATTTATCTTTACCAAGTCTTAACGCTAAATCCATAAAGCAGCAATTACATGAATTTTGTACACACTCTACTAAAGTTTGACTACCATGCCCTGTGGTTTTCCAACATTTAATTCTTTCACCATCTATAATCCTATATCCAGGACAAAAAAATCTTTCATTAACGTTTGTTAATTCTTCACTTAAAGCAGCTGCTAATGTAAATATTTTAAAAGTTGAACCAGGTTCATAAACATCTGTTACCGTAATATTTTTTGTTAAAGCCATTAATTTAGAAACATCATCTCTTGGCACATTATTTAAATCAAATGAAGGATACATCGCCATTGCTAATATTTGGGAATTATTAGGATTCATAATAATTGCCGAAACACCTTTAGGATTATGCTCACATACTACCTTTTCCATTACACGCTCTAATATATTTTGAATGTTTATGTCTATAGTTAACGATAAATTTAAGCCATCAATAGCTTCAACATAATAATTTAAAGATTCATTTAAAGTTACTCCCCTTACATCACTTTGAGTAAGATATTTACCATCTGTCCCACTTAAAACTTTATCGTAGTATCTTTCAATGCCACTTTGCCCTATACTATCGCTTGTTAAGAACCCTAACACTTGCGATAACAATTTCCCGTAAGGATAACTTCTTGAAATATTTTCTGTAATATATACCCCTTTGTAGTTTTGATTAACAATTTGTAAAGCTTTTTCTTGGCTAATATTTAGTTTAACTAATGTTTCA
>CALATF010000013.1 GCA_937891595.1 uncultured Clostridia bacterium | reverse complement strand
TACTTACATTATTGTTGTTTGTTCCAGATATTTTAATGGTTGAAATAGAAGCATCGGTTGATTTATGATTTTTAATAACAACCCCATCATAAATTTGCAATTCTTTCCCTGCAAAATTAATTATCGAGCCATTTTTTGTGTTTGTCCCGTCAAGTATTATTTTACCTGACATACCCGATTCACCTATTTTCAAAGAACTATCTGCATCTTTTGTTTTAAACAAATCGCCTGAAAAATTTTGGTACCCAATTATTGTTATAGTCTTATTATTAACAAAAATTGAAAGAGTGTCTACTGTACAAGTACCAAGCATTACGATTGAGCCATTATCATCAAGTAATTCTATTGCAGATTCAAATAGTAAAGAAAGAGAAGATGTATCATCTAAATTAATTCCTAAATTACCTTCACCAGTTCCGTTTGCACCATTAACACTTGGATAGAAAACACCATCTTGATAATATATTTTTTCGTATCCAACAACATTTACAGCTATTTCAAATATTTTTTCTGAAAATTCGTTTGTGTTATTTGGTATAAATTTTGCTTTATAAAAATGTTCACCAAGTTCATTAAGTTCTATTTTACTTGCATCTTCTGCCCAAGCAAATGTTCCAGCTATCTTATAGCTATCAAACATAGCTACACCCGTACCATTTACAAATGAAACTGTATTTAATTTTTGACCTTTATGTGCAACTGTTAATTGAGGGTCTTCAGCAATATATAAAAGTCTTGGATTAATAATTAAAATGCCTGAAGCTCCGCTTGTAATTGAGAAACCATTAACTTTAATATTAAAGTCTACAACATATTCACCTTTATCAGTAAAAGAAGGACGATATATACCATCTTTAGATTCTTTCCATGTTTGATTGTTATAAGAATAAGTTATTTCAACTCCATATTCATCATAATCTTCAGTTTCATTATTTTTGCCTATTTCTATTAATGTTCCATCATCATTTATATAATAAACTATTACTTTAAATTCATGAGTATTACCATCGTAATCGCCTACATAAGTATCTACCTTATAACTGTAATTATTTGGATTTAACACACTTGTAACTTTACAAATGTATGAAGTAGAAATATCGCTATAATTTAATTGAAGTTCTGTTTTGTTATCATGTTTAAAGCGTTGTAAATCGCTTGTTTTTAGTTGATAATCTTTTGTGCCATAAACAAGTTTATTCACATTATTATCACTTAAACCAAGTATACTATTTAAAGCTAATTGACTAACAACCCAAACGGTTTTTTCTTTTGAAATAAAAATATTGTTAGCTTCATCATTTACTTTATTTTCTACAACCTTAATATCATGAGTTAAAACAAGACCAGCAGGTAAAGTAGTGTAACTTAAATCTTCAGTACCGCTATCATTATTTCCTATATTACCATTTTCTTCTATTTCGTTTGAAACATAAATACCACCGCCGTTTTGTGTAGCAGAGTTGTTTTGGATAGAAACATTATATAGATAAGTTGAACCATATGCTACATAGATAGCGCCACCATAACTAGCTCTTGAATTAGTTATTGAAGTATCATAAAGTCTTAACTCTGAATAGAAATTTAATCTTGCATAAATACTACCGCCATTTTCTGCTGTATTACTTGCAGTAGCTCCTTCTGCAATTCTATTTCCTAATATTGCATTGTAAATATAAACTTTTGCTTTATTTTTATTATTAATCTCGTTATTATCTATCCAAATTACACCGCCGTTTTGTGTAGCAGAGTTGTTATTAAATTGACCATAATATGAATAAAATTTACCATTTACAACTGCTATAACACCACCATTTTCTGCTGTATTACCGTGGTAATTTGCATTTTGATTATATAAGTATGTAACACTATCATCATTTGTTAATATAACACCGCCTAATTTAGCAACGTTATTTTCAGCAATAATATCAGTTGCAACTAAATAGTTTGTGTTGTAAATAGCACCACCATTTGTATTAATTCCGCCATTGTTTTTAAATTGTGCGTTATTGATAATTGTGTTTCCAGCATTGAAAATAACACCACCATAAACATTTTCATTGTTATTTGAATTATTTTCAAAAACAGCAAAACCAATTTCAGCAGTACTATTATCTGTTATATAAATAACTCCGCCGTTATTTCTTGCAAAGTTTTGTTTAAATAGGTTGTAATTTTTTTCTTCTGCATCAGAGTTGTAAGTGTTAACATTTCCTTCAATAATAGAAAGAATACCTTCGTTAATATAAATTGCACCACCATTATTAGAGTAGTTTTCAATAAATTCACAATTATTTAAAGTTAAAAAGCTTGAATAAATTGCACCACCAAATTGTTCAGATGAGTTATTGTAGAAAGTACAATTTTCAACGATAGTTTCAAATTTAGAAGATATAGCACCACCTCTTTCAGAAGCACTATTTGATAAAAAGTCACAGTTTCTAATTATTAATTTAATACCATCAACTTTATCCTCATCACAATAGATCGCTGAGCCTACTTTACTTTCATTATATTTAAAAGTACAATTTTCAACAATGTGTGAATAATTATCACCTTTGAAATAAAGACCTGCACATATACCTTCGGCAACGTTGCCATCAAAAATACAATTTCTAACTATATTTTTTGCACCGGTAACTGTTAAAACACCCGCTGTGCCTTGGTTTTTAATATAGTTGTTCTTAAATTCAATATTTTCAATCAAATAATCATAATTATTAGACTGGAATGAAATTAAAGTGTTTAATGTTTCATTACCACTAATAAACCCACCGCTAGTTGTAAAGGAAACAAAATCGGAAACATAAATTCCAGAGCCACTATTTACTTTATTGTTATTAAATTTAATATTATTAATTTCGAACACTGTAGGAAGTGAAGAATCTGCTGTAATACTAATGATTGCTGTTCTACCTTCAGTTCTTTCATTAGTGTTTGAAGAAATTTCACAATTATTAATAACTATTTCTTTTGATTTATTGCTATATATAGCTGAGCCAGTATTATTACTAATTTTTCCGCCATTTAAAACAGCTTGTACACCATTTTCAAAATACAAACCAGCACCATTACCAGAAGCTGTATTTTGAGTAATTTCTACTTCAGTAATATTTAATATTGCATTACCAGTTACATAAATCCCACCACCATTAATACTTGAGCCATGATAATCTGCAATATTAGATTTTATTTCACCATTCTTAATAGTTAAGTAATGTTGTTTTTGGGCTTGAAAATAAACTCCGCCACCTTTAACATTTTCAGAAGATACAACATTGTTTCTAATTACAAAATCGTCAATTTCTATATCTGAATTTAATGAGTAAATTGCACCACCAGAACCAGAAGCAATGTTTGAAGAAAATTCGCAACTATTAGAAGCAAAAGAACTATTTTCAAGATAAACACCAGCACCACATTCTTTTGTTTGGTTTTCTATAATTTTTATATCTGAAACATTGAAATCAGCTTTATTAGAATAAATAGCTCCACCATTAGTAGCATAGTTGTTTCTAAACAAAGGTTCAGTTGCATCTTTGTTAATATCAACTATTGTTTTTGTATTTTCAAGTTCACCACTTAAACAAATTACACCACCATTAATAGAAGCATTATTGTTTACAAATGAACCACCTTTTATATTAAGACTTATACAATCTGTTAAATATATGAAGCCGCCATTTGCTGAAGCTTGGTTATTAGCTACATCTAAATTAGTTAAACTTGCACTAGCATATTCAATTTGTATTGCACCGCCATTTTTATATGCAAAATTACCTTTTATAGTAGAGCTATTTAAGTTTAATACAAATGCATTTTCTTCACTTGGAGCTTCAGCTATAAATGCTATTGCACCTGCATTACCATTTGACCTATTATCTTGAAAGTTAGAAGAAATACTGTTGCTTACTGACGATGTATTTTTCATATAGATTGCACCGCCATTACCTTCTTCGCTTGTAGCTATATTTCTTGTGAAATTACAAGAAGAGATTTCTTGAACTTTGCTTTCAGCTATATATAAAGCTCCACCATTTGTAGTAGCTTGGTTATCTTCAAAAATATAGCTTCTTATTGTTATACCTGAGCCAACATCAGTATTATTAATATATAAAGCTCCGCCATTTATTGCACTGTTGTTATTAACAGATGTTAATCTTTCATCACCTGCAAAGGTAATTCTTCTAACACCATTAATATATAAAGCACCACCATTTGTTGCATTATTATTTTCGAATTTAGTAGAAATAACATCTAAAGTTCCACCTGTTCCACTAGGAGTTTGGTTGTTTATATAAACAGCACCACCATTACCAGTTGCTGTATTTTTTTGATTACTTTCTACGGCTTGGAAACTGCATAAATTAATTATTATATTAGTAACAGCTTCTAAAGAAATTGCACCGCCATTTGCTGAAGCTTGGTTACCTGAAAAAACTAAATCGTTTATTGTGAAATTAGATGAATTTGCTACACTAATAGCCCCACCATTTGATGCTGTATTGTTGTTAATAATTCTACTTTCTTGATTATTTAACAATGTAATATTAGTTAATTTATTTGCATAAACAGCACCGCCATTACCAGAGGTTGATTTGTTGTTAGCAAACACAACATTAGTTATAGTAA
>CALATF010000012.1 GCA_937891595.1 uncultured Clostridia bacterium | reverse complement strand
AGAATGCCTTATCGAACACATCTTTTCTCATATAATAATATCTTATATCCTTTAAATCTTCTCTAATGGTTGCAAGTGTCATATTAAACCTCCTTAAAAGTGTTAATTCACTTCAATGATTTAATTCCTAAAACTAGCTAACAAAGTAAAGACCTATCAAAAATAAGCTACAAAAGTATTGAATAAATTTCTATTTAATAAAATTGTATCATAGGATTTTGCCATTTTCACTTTTTTGTGACAACTTTTATTGTCGGTTATTTTAGATTTTTGTCTTTATTCATACCTTTTTCATTATTTTTTGATTTTTCTTTGTAATATTCTCTAATTTGGAATTCCAAACAAGAAATAAAAGAATTAAAATCTTCCTTTGAAAGAACAGAAAATTTTGGTGCACCTTTTGTTTCAATTTTCAATTCCTTTTTATTAGATTTCTTTTCCATACATAACTCCTTGCTTGTTGCTACCACTTTACACCAAAAATTTAAAGAATAGTAGAAACTTTACCTAAACAAAACCCTAACAAAACCGAAGAAAACCAAAAATAAACCTAAACAAAACCCCAACTTTACCCAAACATAAAAACCCAACTTTTTTTATTTTTGAGTGAGAGGTTTCTTTTTTCAATAGTGGAGTTTATCAAAAATGTCCATTTCCCTCAAAGGAAAAAAATGTTGCTTAAAACAAAAACATTTAAAATTTTTAAGGCAATATTTTTTTCTTTTTTCTTTGATGGCTCTGTCCATTTTTGAGTGGTTATTGGTGTTGAAAAAAATTCAATAAAAAAAGGAGTTTATTATATATGAGTTTGGGTAAAGTTGGGATAAAGTTTAGAAAAACTTGGGTAAAGTTTAGATTGAGTTTGGATAAACTTTCTAACATTACTGAATTTTATATAGTAAATTCATTACAAACGAAAAAAATGGAGGTATGTTTATGAAAACAGCAGTTATTTATGCAAGATATTCAAGCGACAGTCAAACAGAACAAAGTATTGAAGGACAATTAAGAGTTTGCCAGCAATTTGCTAAAAATAATGATATTTTAATTGTAGATACTTATATAGACCGTGCTATGACAGGAACAAACGATTTAAGACCAGATTTTCAAAAAATGATTAAAGATAGCAGTAAAAAACAATGGGATTATGTAATCGTTTATAAATTAGATAGATTTTCAAGAAATAAATATGAAACAACTATCCACAAACACACATTAAGCAATAATGGTGTTAAAGTTTTATCAGCTATGGAAAATATACCAGATACACCAGAAGGAATAATATTGGAAAGTTTACTAGAAGGTATGAACCAATATTATTCTGCTGAACTATCTCAAAAAGTTTTGCGTGGTTTAAAAGAAAGTTATTTAAAAGGACACTTTACAGGCGGATTGCAATTATTTGGTTATAAAGTAGTAGATAAGAAAAATGTTATTGATGAAGAAGAAGGCGAAATTGTAAAAGAAATATTTACAAGATTTGCACAAGGCGAAACAGGAAAAAGTATTGCTGACAATTTAATTAGTCGTGGAATAAGAACAAAGCGTGGTCATTATATTGATGATAAAAGATTATATAAAATAATTGGAAACACTAAATATATTGGAAAAGTCCAACACGGAGACCAGGTTTATACAAACATCTATCCACCACTGATTGATGAACAAACTTGGCAGACCGTACAAAGCATAAGAAATTCTAATAAACATAAACCAGGTAGCAAAAAAGAAAGATTTGATTATGTTTTATCTGGTAAACTAATATGTGGTGATTGTAAACAGTTTATGGTTGGCGTGACATCAACTAACCGATGGGAAACCACTTATAAATATTACACTTGTTTATCAAAAAGAAGAAAAAAGCATAATTGCAAAACTTTATCTATTCATAGAAAACTTTTAGAAGATGAAGTATTTAATAAAACTTGGCAAATGATTTATGCAAACAATAATATTGAAGAAATTATTGATAGAATTTATAAATATCATCAAAATGCAAGTGAAAGTAATGTTGTTGTAAAATCATTAGAGAAAAAAAGAGCCGAAGCTTTAAAAGCATCAGCAAATCTAATTTCAGCGATTGAACAAGGCATTATAACTGAACAAACAAAAGTCAGATTAAAAGAACTAGAAACACAAATATCACAATACGATTTTGATATAGAACAAACAAAACAAAGAAGCTATACCAATCTCACAAAAGATATGATAAGAGAATATTTTAATCAAGTAGTATGTGGTGATATTGAAAATAATGAAATACGAAAAACAATTACAAGATTGTTTATAAGAGAAATTATACTTTATAGCGATAAAATAGTTATTACTTATAACTTCACTGATAATAAACTAACTAAAAAATCTATTCCTGATGATATTGAAGAAATAGAGTGCGTACTAAAACAGCCAGAAATGGCTGTTAATAATATAAATAAGGGTGTGTATAAAAACTCTAACACTCCGCCATCTAATCCCATTAAGACGGACTGCGTCATTAGTGGGATTTTTTCATTAAAATTTAAAGGATTGTCGCTTGGACAATCCTTTTTTTGTTTTAATTTTTCAATTATTTGTTTTTCAAATGCTTCGTTGTTATCAATTGACACTTCGCTTGCAGGATTAAAGTTTCCGTTGTAAATAATAATCATTTTGTCGTTAAACATAATGACCTTTTTGATAAATCTGCAGAAGAATTCGTTTCTTTCATAAATGTCGCTATAATCCTTTTTAGTAAACATTGTTATAAACTTTTTCACTTCTTCAAATTCAAGTGGCTGCGCTTGTCTACCCTTTTCTTCTGAAATCTTAACCTCAATGTTTGCCCTGTCATTTTCAAGTTTATAAAGTATCTCTTTAACAGAACTATTCACTATTCCATTTTGTATATTAGATAGAATTGAATTGATTGAAGCATTAACTTGCGACAACTCTTTGTTTAGACATTTAAGAACAATGTTGTTTTCAAGTTCTTCGTTAAATTTATCTACAACCATTTGTGCAAGTTCATCAATTTTGCCCGGAGCAAGAATATGTTTTTTAGTTTTCTCAATAATCAAATCTTCCAAAAACCACTTTCTAAAATTTTCAAGTTCGCATCTTTGCCTTTTAACTTTCTTGCTTCTGCATTTGTAGTATTTATACCTATGCCCGTTGTGAGCACTAGATCCTGCTTCCGCTATTAATTTTTCGCCACAATACCCGCAATAAAGCTTGCCTGATAGAAAGTATGGGTCATACTTATTTCTCTTGTAATTTCGCCTGTAATTGGCTATCATCCCGCCCACAATCTTGAATACTCTCTCATCTACGATTGGTGGTATTATATCGGTGTAAACCTCGTTATTCCAGCGCTCAATACCGATATATCTTTCGTTCTTTAATATCTTTGCAATATTCTTTTTGTAAAATGGTTTTTTAAGTCTATTTCTAAGCCCTGCATTGTTTAGCATATCTGCAATCTCAACAGTTTTGTAGCCTTGTGAGTATAGGTCAAACATTTGCCTTACTTGTGGCGCTTCGCTTTCATCTATTATCCATTTTTGATTTTCAATCCTATATCCATAAGGTGTTATTCCACCTGCAAACAACTTTTTGCTAAGAGTTTCTCTTCTTCCTCTTTTTACTTTTTGAGATAATTCCGCTGAGTAATATTCAGCCATACCTTCAAGCACCGATTCCATCAAAATTCCACTTGCATCATCACTAATATTTTCTCTTGCAGATAGAACCCTAACACCATTTTTCTTCAACTTCATTTTGTAGTTTGCACTATCATATCTGCTTCTTGAAAACCTGTCTAACTGGTAGACTAACACAAACTCAAAATCTCTTCTTTTACTGTCTTCAATCATTCGTAAGAACTCGGGTCTATTGTCAGTCGTTCCTGAAATCGCCCTGTCAATATACTCTCTAATTACCACATAGTCATTCCTTTCTGCATACTCGTGACATACACGAAGTTGCCCTTCAATCGACTGTTCTGTTTGCCTGTCGCTTGAGTATCTCGCATAAATTACAATTTTCTTTTTTCCTGTCATTTTAATATTCTCCTTTCTGTAAAATTTTTGCACTTGATTATTTGGTCAAACAAACACATACCACAACTTTTCGCACAAGTCCAGCACAAACCTAAAACAAAATTATTCATCTTTCAAAGCCTTTTCATAAACTTTCTTCGGGTCCAAACTTTTTATATCACCACCACGCCTCATGTAGTCAAAAAGTGCCGTCACAAACCCGTCAACCGACTCTATATAAATCTCATTATCAATATCAAATTTCCTTGGTAAAAATAAATCTCTGCCGTGTATAGAACTAACTTGCACATTTTTTAAATTATTTAAATTCATTTCTCTTCTCCCATTGCTAATTAGAGGGACAATGAGATGGAAAAACAAACTCAATAACCATTAAAAACGAAGTGGGTTTCCCGCTTGCGTTAAGTAGATGGGTTGCATAAAGCTCTGGTGCAATCTGCACCACTAGCACAAACCACTGCACCAGCAAAACCCTCGCAATTATCGGCATTATAGCCGATAAAACTTGCGAGTGGTGCAACCCTTTTCCTGCTTAACTTAATTGTGTTCTATATTTATCAGATATACCTTCTAGTCTCTTACGCAATTCACTATCCGACTTCATGTATTCAACTTGTTCAGAATCATATCCTTTTCTTCTCAAATTAAGTTCTTCTATTGTAGGAAAAAGTTTTTTATCTATCTTTGATAACAATTCATAGTTCTCAAGATGTCGCATGTATAAAACTTTTAATAGGTCTAAAACTTCCCCACTATTACTCATTGTATTTTCTTCAATTTTATCTAATCGATTTAGTATAGTATCAACTCTCATCGCTTGCGAAATATTCTTATCTTCAAGCATCAAAGATTCTACTCCTCTTGCGATTAAATCACTTATAAAATCATTTTTACAATTCTTATAAAGCATTGCTCTGTCAGTCCACAAATCACTAATCACTTTTATAAGTTTTTCATCATAAATTCTTGTTCGCAGTTCCATTCTGCCATCTGTTTTGTATTTTTTACTTGTATTCCTTTCCATAAATTCTCCTATTATTTTTATTTTTTCATTCCTCAAAGTCTTACATTTCAATTACCTCCTTATTCTTGATTCATAGTCTAAAATTCCCGAATGGACAATGTCTGTCCATTCGAGAAAAGTTTTTTAACTTTTCTTCCTTAACTTTACTAACCTCGATAATTCAATGGGTGACCTATCGACTTTTATTTTTAATATTCTCCAACCTCCTTTTCTTAATCCTACCAATACCAAGTGTTCAATGGGTGAACACTTGATATAAATAATTTTACATATACCGAGTGTTCAGCATTTGAACACTCGCTAAAATAATTTTAAATACCCCGCATAATACACCCTTGCTTATACGGAAATATTTTTAATTATTTTAATAAACACATCAGTTCAACATTTGACCTCCTTTTTATTTTCACAATTAAATTTTAAAACAATGAAGAGTTCAGCATTTGAGCTCTTGAAAATAAAAACAAAAAAACCACGAACTCCAACAAAGACATTTCTGTCTTAAACTGGAACTCGTGGTTCTCTATTTCTAAATATTTAATTGTAAACTCATTATATCTCACACATTCATTTAATGCAACACATAATGACAAACTTTTTCTTCACAAAAAATTGAAATCCGTTTTTTGTCCTTTCAAATAAATTTTGATTGATAAACTACAATTCATCCTCAGAACTTATATAATTCAAAAGACATTCTGGTAAATCTAATTGAAGCAATGGCTTTAATTTCCAATCTTCTTGTTCTTTTTTATAGGATTTATATATTAAACAATTTTTACATTTTCTGCTTAGCCTTAAACTTCCGTTATCTTCTGCAGCATTATTCATACAATGTCTAATTATTCTATTATTTTTCACCAACATATGCATTGATGATTCTCCGCTAAAAAAACCAGTATCATAACTAAGCCTCTCAGTAAATACATAATAATATATGTCTAAATCATTCTTTATTGTATCAAAATACGATTTTTTAATATAAATAGAATGTCCAATATCATCTTCATATTTATGATAAACATCATTATTACATATTATCACTATCTCTCCATCTTTATTTAACCAAGCAGCTCTTTTAAAATCATATGTTAGTTGTAAAAATTTAATCAAATTAGATGGAGGCAAAGTCATATTACTATCATTAAATGTTTCACTATAGTACATTATTGGTTCAACATATTTACAAAAATCCGACGAGGTTTTATTATAATCCTTAATGCTATTTGTATATTTTTCAATATCTATTGTTCTTCTCCTATTTAGCCCTAATGTTTTATTTCTATTATAATTAATAGCATTATAAACTATAATACATTCTTCAGAATAATTTATATTTTCCCTTTTTGCAGCAGTTCGGGCATAGCGTGTTTTATTTTTTATATAACAACTTAAAAGAATCCATTCTTCCCTTTTACATTCCAATGGTTTAAATAAACACCTTACATTGTTTAATGCAGAAATTTTACTATTCACCCACTTTTTGTCTTTTTTTCTCTTATAATTTAAATTCAATTTTCTTATCAATTTTTTATCCAAAACTTTAATTGTCTCATTATAAGATTGAATTGGCGAACATAATGATAATTGTCGTTCTTCTTCATATTTTATGGGTGCAAAACCTAAATATATTTTGTTATCATCCCAATATGAAATCTCACAACTTTCATTAAAGTAATTACACATTAAACTTCCAATATACTCTTCAACTGTCATTTCCACAATAACTGAAACACTATCCGGGTAATACTTTATTTGTCTATACCTATTCTCCCTATACCACTTAATCTCATCTTCTTGAACCCCATAAAATTTAAAATTGTATTGTAAATGGCATATAAAGCCCCAGAACAAATCACCTTGATTAATAATATCAAAATTAAAACTATTTTTTATTTTTAAATCATCTACTTGTTTTTGAAACATACTTGTCCAAATATCTATATCGCAATCACATGTATTATAACGTTTAATAAGTTTATTTAATTCTTGATTAAAGGTTATTATTTTTTGTTTCTCAATATCAAGCAATTTGAAATTCAACCTCAAATCATTATAATTCTCCATATTTAACGGATAATACAATTTCCCCAATCTTATATCTGCAATAATTCCACCAAAACTTTTAAACTCATCAAAATCTTTCTTGATACTTTCAAAGTATGGCTTATATGCTTCAAATAAGTTTTGTTTATTAAAATTTACATAACTGAAAGGTTTTAATTTTGATTGTTTACAATAATTCATTAAAACTTTTCCGTTTATAAACGTTTCATTTTTACATATTCTGTTTATTATGTTTGAATACTTTTCTTTATCTTTTGTTGATACATGACTTATAACATTACAAATTGAACGTAATACCAATGAAGATAGGTTTCGTTTGGAAATAATTTTATTAATTTCAACAATTCCATAATCATACAATTCCACAATATCATAAATTGTTTTTTCAGACAAATTTATAATGTCTTCATCCGGAATATATAAGCATAATATTGCAAATTTAATGAATTCCCCTAAATTATCACTAATAAAATATTTACCATTTAAATTGTATAAGTTGTTTTTTAATTTATGTATAATATTAGTCTTATCAAAGAAAAATGATTGAACTATTCTCTTAGGGTTTCGCTTTAACATAAAATCAAAAAAATAAGATTCACAATTAAATAACCTGTTGGGTAAACCCGCAAAGCTTACAAAAAATTCTAATTCATCTCTTATTTTTATACATTTTTGAAGTTTTTTTCTATCATTAATATTCTTTATATATAAGTTTAACAAAGTTTCATTACTAATTCGAACTTTTGTTTTTTTACAAAATAGAATAAAGTCGTTAAATTCATCCTTGAATTTCTCAAGAACAGCCGATATCAAAAATTGCTCAATTCTTGGAAATTGTTTTCTTTTTCTGTTAAATAATTTAATTGTTTCATCAACATTTTTAGCCTGAATATCTTTTAAAAAAGATCTAGCTATTAAATAATTTGATAATTGTTCCCAACTAAAGAAATATGTATTATTATAACAATCTATATACCCACCACTTTTTAAATCATTAATAAATTTATCAGTATCCACACTAAGTTTATCAACATCAGATCTTTCAAAATCCGTTTTATTCGAATCAAACATTATACGAGCCAAATACTTAACAGCCTGCCAATATCTATCAGCATTTGCTTCTCCCCAAATCCTTTTACATGCCGATTTAATATAGTGTTCATAAATAAATGTTACACTTAAAATAGGGCTATTGTTTAATTCTTCATATAAATGTTCATTATTTAAAATATCACTTTCTATTAACATTCTAATTTGCATTGGATTGTTTGAATACAACAACTGCAAAAAATACGATATATCAACTTTAAAATTTGAGATCATTTCCAAAATAGATGTATCAAACTCTACACCAGAAAAATTTATTACACTGCCTATCAAACTATCAATGTAATCAGATTCGGCTATAGACCCAATTTTATCATTAAAAGCATAAGTCCTATAAGAAACAAAAACTCTACAGAATTTACATTTTTTTAGTAATTTAATTTTTTCATATAAAGCAATCCTCTGACTAATATCATACACCTCATTTATAGCATCAAAAACAAATAAAAATTCTTTGTGCTTTGAATACTCTATAATATCATCCCAAGGAATTGAATTAATATCTTCAAAATATTTACCATACAAAAATAATGACTCATATAAATGTTCTTCTTCTATTTCATTTTGACATTCCCATAAAAAATGACTCTTCCCCATTCCACCAACGCCTTTGATTACTGTTGCGGATGATTCTTTATAATGTCTTAAATAATCATCACTTCTTATGATATATCTCTCACTTTGATTTGCTTTAATCAAATTTATATGTAATTTTTCAAACGAATCAAAAAATTCCTCATAGTTAATTTTTCTTTTATTAAATTGATAAATCAACCTGTTTAAAGGTGCAACTAATTCTCTCGTGTTGTCTTCAGGCTTATTAAAATCACGCTCATAAATTTTTATTTCAGAAAATTTTAGATTTATATAATTAATAAGATTCTTATCTTCCCATTCAAACTTATAAGTTGTACCACTTCTATCCTTACCTTGCTCAACAAATCTATTCATCTGTTCAAATTGACTTTTATTTAGCTTCTTTAATTTTCTTAAGAATTTCTTTTCATCCATATATATATTAGTACCTTTCACAATATTTATACTTGTAGTATACCATCCATTTTATCATTATGTATTATAATTTTTTAATTTAATCAAAATATTGTTTTTTTAACAACCATAAAAAAATTACTATAAATATTTATAGTAATTTTTGATTTGTTTTTTCTTTTATCTCAAAAAGAGAGGCAATGCGTATTATTTGTTTTTTAATATATTTTCTATCTCATAAAATTGATAGAAGAAACCTTCCAACATCTTTACAGGAATACTATTTCCTGCCATTCTAATTATTTTATCTCTTGGAAATAATTTACTTCTTCCTCTATGAACAGGATTATTAAGTTGCAAATTATCATAATCCCTATCTTCAAAGCCCATAAACAATAAGCATTCTCTTGGTGTTAAATATCTAAATTTACCACGTTTTTCAACACCACTATCAAAATATATATTCCCTGAGTTTGGATGTCTATCTTGTTTTGTAGTAAGAGTTCTTATGAACTTCTCATCATATATTTCACCTTTAGCATTAACAATTTGTGGATTCTCTTCCCAAATCTTCCTTCTTGATGGAGTATCATTAGGTGTGCAATCTAAAGCTTCTTCCCACAATTTAGAGTTTTTATCTGTTGGTATTCTCAACAAATCCTTAACTTCTAAATTTTTATAATATTTAGATTTCTTATAATCATCTATAACTTTTTCTTCCGTTAATGTTTCAAAATATTTTTTAATTTTTTCTTCTTTCTCTAAGTCATCACCAACAAACACACTTAACATTAACAATCTTGGTCTATTTTGAGGTATTCCATAATTTCTAGCATTAACTCTTACATACTTGCTAATATACCCCAATTCTTTAAGTTCATTTATCCATGTTTCAAAATTATTTATATGTCTTGTTGACAATAATGTTGGCACGTTCTCCATAACTAAGTATCTTGGAAGAGTTTTTCCAACTTGCTTCATCTCTTGAAGAATTCTACCAACTTGCCATAAAAGACTTGAACGACTTCCCGATTGTTTATCTATACCTTTATTATAGCCATGAAATGCACCAACATTTGATAAGTCTTGACATGGGAATGAATATGTCAAAATATCTGTATTGTTAGGCATTTCTTCTCCCTTTATACTGCTAACGTCTACTAAGTTTTTGGTTCTTAATAAAGAGGAGTAAGCCCTCTTTAAAACATTGATATCATAAGAATATAAAGTTTTAAAAGACATCGGCGTCTTTCCATCATTGCTCAATACAAATTTACTTAATTTTTCTATTAAATCATCTTTTGACAGAAGTTCAACCTCTGGCAATACTTCTGTTCCTTCATGAATTGCATCATATGCTATAAAAGCATGCAAATCCCATTCGCACGTTGCTTGAACATTTTTCTTTATTCCTATATTTTCTAATGCACGTGCTTGGCTACCTATGCCACTAAAAAATTCTACTATATTAAATTTTTTCATAAATATTCTTTAGACTAAAACGCCATTGTTCTCCAATTTTTCTCTTATTTTCCAAATAAGCTTTGCTTGCTTACTAGAAGCAACCTTAGGCCTATCTGTATCTATTGAAGCAGCTACTTGTAAAAGATCTATTTCCATAGGAGATAATATTCTGCGCTTAATTCCTTCTTCTATTAAGCGTCTCCAATAAGGACCTCCCAATTTTATAATTTCTGTTTCAATATTTAATTCTTTTGTTAATTTTTCCGACTTTACTTCACTTCTAATTTTTTCTTCTAAAATTGATTTATTAACTAAATCATTAATAAATTCTTTTGAGAATTCATATTTGCAATTTTGTAACTTTTTCCAAGTTTCTTCTTTTTTACAATATTCTGTAACAATCACGCCATTAGATTGTTGAATAAATTTATTTACACCTTGAGCAATTTTATTTATCTCATATGCTAAAGATGGATATAATTCTTGTTTCTTCCAAATTCTTTCATAATCTAAACTATAACCATCAGGTATAGAATCTATTAATTTTGCCACTGTGTATGGAACAATATTAAGTTTATAACCACCTACATTATACCAATTAGCCTTGCTAACAGTTTTATCTGTTTGTCTAAATAAAATAGTATAGCAAATACATAATTTATAAAATTCTTCGTTGAAATATTCCGGTGATGAATTATATTTTTTATCAATATAATCGGCAAAAAATGCCATCGCCTTTTGAGAGCCCAAACTAACTTTATCTGGTCTCTTTAACTCCGCTGCAATAAAGTATTTAGACAATTCTTCTTTCTTTATTACTTGATTTTTTGGATTCTTTCTTATAAATGCATCTTTTTCGCTCTTCTTAACAAGTTTAAATTGTTCTTGCTCATATTTACCCCTAGACCTCTCATAATACCAATAAGTATTATTAATTGCACCGTCTTTTGCTGGAGCTTGTATTTTCTTTGATAATTCTTCAAATTTTCTATGGAATGGATGGTTTGAGAATAAGTCAGCATCAGTAACTTTATTTTGACTGTTTGCATATTTAGCAATTTTTTGAATCATATCATCATAATCATCATTTTTTACAACAGTCAATTTCATAGGCACAAAAATATTATCAAGTACCATTCTATCTTTTAATACAGCAGAAGTTAATGATGCGGTTGTTTGACCACCGTTTATTATTTGCAAATCTTCCATTTCAACAATTGTATGACCATCATTTGATAACACAACTTTTGAAGCCGTACACGCAATACCGTTATTATATGTAAAAAACTTAGTTGGAGCAGAACGAATTGTTTCTCTAATTCCCTTATTAATTTTGCCTCTATTACTCAAAAATGCCCTGACATTACCTTCTAAAAGTCTAGAACCATGTTCATAATAAATTTTATGTAAGAACTCACCAGGAACAATTGCCAAGTAAGCATCATAATCTAAATTTTCAGTCATTTCTGCTTTAATACAAGGAATACCATCTATGCCGTACTTATTTGTGTTGATTATAATAGGTTCCCTATCTCTACCAGATTGATAGAGTTCATAAAATCTCATCAAACCCCAAACCTTAGTATCTACTTTTTTATCCAAGAATGTGCTTGACGGTAAATCTTTAATTTTTTCACTCAAATCTTTATTGGTTACTATGATAATTTTGATTTTATCAATAGAAATATCATTATCTAAATTAACGTAATCAATATGCATACGTTTAGATATATCTTTTCCAATTCTCAATATATCATCATAAATATCAAAATATTTATCCAATTGATTATCATAAGCTTCTTCCAAAAAATTCAACATTCTTGTTTGAATTTTATTAATATCTGTCATTGTAAGATTTTCATCAAATGAATCTTTAAATTCGTTAGATATTAAAACAACGGATTTATCTGCTTCATCAAAAGCAATTGCATCAAAGGCCATAATACGATTATTTCTTCCCTTTTTATTTACACAAATAGGCATTGGATCTGTCAATTCCCCCATTGACACAAGCCTATTCAACATATCTGTAAAGAAATAATCATCGTATGTAGTTCCAGCAATTTGTGATTCAATATGTACATCATCAAGAATCTCTTTCTTGTATTCTTCAAATGTAAGTTCCATTATTCCTCCGCAAATTTCTTAATTATAGAAATTTCAACATCATATCTAACACCTGCAATTCCTAAAGGTAGATCTTCTCTTTTTATTCTTGGAAATTCTTTAGATACCTTATATTTTTCTACTTTTGTTAGGTTATAAACAAAATTGTCATATATTCCATTATAAACATACCCTACTTGTTGTAACTTATCTGCAAATATATCTTTGTCAGTTGATATTCTTAAACCATTATATATTTCATCAACCAACAAATTCAAATTTATTCCATTGAATTCCGGACTCATTTTTTCTAAATAATAAATATACAAATGACCATCTGTATTGCTATCAAGCTGTTCAATAGAAGAAATGCCTACTACATTTTTTGTATTACTTATTGATTTTATTTCATACCAGTCGTTTTCATATGAAAAATCTTTATGGGTTGGCTCTGGTCCACTCCAACTATTTAACGCACAAGTTGAGCCATATTTTTTTATACCAAAATCTCTTAAGAATAACAACTCACCTATTAATCCTTGAATTTCTTGCTCCGATAAGATGTTTTTACTCGCATAAAACATCTTTCTCCACTGATTATATCTATTAACAATTTCAGAATATGGGGATTCACCTTTATAATTTGCTGTTTGATTAATCAAATCTTCACAAAATTTATAAAATATCGTAATTCCATCATTTCCATTGAAAGAAAATAATAATGAATTATACTTTGTGGTTTTTATTTGCTTAATCTCTAATATATTATTCCCAACTAATTTTACAACAGAAAAGATGCCGTTAAAACGCAAAGTTTTCATACCTTTTTCATTTAAACCAATATATAATTCCAAAGGATGATCATCTGTGACTCTAATATATTCTGAATTGTTTTTTATTTTTGAAAACATTTTTTCGATATCAGTAATTATCATATTTCTTCTCCGTACATTTGCATATCTTCATCATGTTGTTTGTCATAATAACTACAGGTTCTGTTAACAACATAATGTACAGCACCATTAGATATTGATCCTTGTTTTTTAGGAAAACCTATCGCATAACCAACTAAAAACTTGTTCTTTTCTTTTGCCAAATCTAAAGATAATTCAACAATATCCGAAATTTGCTCTTTTACAGATTGATTTGAAGTGTGAATCTCTTCCTCTGTTTGATCAGTATTTTTTGGATTAATAAAGTAGATAATCAAAAGAGGATTCCTTCCTTCAATCATATAATCTTGAGCACTAATTGAATTAAATGTATTATTAATATTTTTTATAGTTTGTGGATCTAAGCCAAAAGAAGTATCTCTTGGACCCCACAAGTGAGCTCTTTGTTTACTCATTCTAATTATCTCATCATTCTTATCTGTGCCTTTATTAACAATATCATATTGCCTATCCACACATTTATCTTGAATTATGGAATTAATATTAAAGGTTAGTTTTGAGTCACCACCCATTACTAAAACATCAAAGTTATCGTATGAGTCTTCATTTTGAATAAACTCAACTAATTGTCTTGTATCAAAATTCTCATTTGCTTCATGGATATATAAAACTTTAAGCAATGCAATAATTTTAGATTTTTCTACATCATTAAAATATGGGTGTTTTACAGAGCAATCTTTTTGTTTTTCATTTAATCCACTTAAAAACTCTATACTTTTTTCAATATTGCTACGCATATAATCCATTCTTCTATATAGATATGGGGTTTCAAAAACATTTCCATAAAAAGATTTTCTTATAATCTTTTTCTTCGTGCTTCTCATTTTATTTGCAGCAGTTATACCTAATGCAGAAGAATTATTTCTAACCCTTATACCATAATCTTGAGGTCTCTTGTTTTGTTCTCCCATCTTTCTAATGTCTTTCTTTAAATTTTCTGTAGACTCACTAATTTCTTTATAATACTCGAAAGAAGCCCTTGTTAACCATATTTTACAAACATCAGCATAGTCATCTCTATAACCAAACCAACGACCCATTTGCATCAAAACATCAAATGTTGCGGTATTTCTATAAAAATAACTAACACATAAACCTTCCAAAGTTAAACCTCTTGACAAGGCCAATCCCCCAATTGCAATAACCCTTAAACCATCTTTTTTGTGATCATCATAGTTTAATTTTGTTGAGTTTTTAGAAGAGTTTACAACAGCTATTTGTATATCTTTTATTGAATCATATAAAATTACAAAAACATCTTCCCATGTGTATCTTTTGCCATAATACTCTAAATTTGCAAATTCACTATTATAAAGATCGTACAGCTTTTTAATTATAGGATTTTTTAAATAATCTTCTTTTCTACTCTTATATGTTTGTTTTATGGTTCTTTTTACTAATCCAAAATATTCTTCAACTATATCTCTAATAACCATTTGAACATTGGTAAATCTAGAAACGTTTATTAACATTGATCTGTGAGTATTTTTTAAAACTTCTCTCTTATCTCTCAACGCATTAACTAATAAAAATGTATTTATTGACTTATAGAAAGAACCAAATAAATAATCTCCTTGCCAATCTTTTTTATGAGACATAGGAAAAATATCATTATTGGCATCTTGTATAAATTCTATATTATTATTTTTCTCAAAGAAATATTTTCTTGCACCACAATAATTACTTGGAGATTCAAGTGCATATATAAAGTCTTTTGGGAACAAATCATCGGCCAACATCTCATTATCTGTATCATAACTTATAAACACGTTTGCAAAAGGTGTTGCCGTAAACCCAACATATGAATTTCTAGAAAACAACGCCAATATCTTTCTTATATAGTTGTTTATTTTTGTAGGATCGTTCTCAGGTTTATTTGTATTAATACTCGCATTATCCGCCTCATCATCAATCATAATCATCGGAGCTTCAATCTTCTGATTGAATTGATTTGTATTAATATTTTTAAGAGATGCATATATTTTCTTCAAAACCGAAACATTTTTCTTTATTACAAAAATCATTGGCTCTGAATTGCTACTTATTTTATAAGTAGTATTTTGATCATTGCTACCAACAAAGTCTTTTTCTCTGCTAGTAAATGCTATTGGAGTTTTCTCTCCCCTTCCAACACCAACATCAACCGCATTTACTGAATCATATCCAATAAATCCTTCCTCAACACGAATTTGTGTTTGTCTTCTTAAACTTTCAATGGTACCCGTCAACAAGAATATTACTTTATATCCCGCATCTGCAGCTTTTGAAATTAATCCTATATAATTCGAAGTTTTACCAGATTGAACATCACCAACAACAAGACCTCTTATTGAGTAAGGTGTTTCTTCCTTTGGATTTCCGATGTAAGACATTACTTTTTCTAATGTTGTATTTTCTAATCTATTAATAATTCCTTCTGGAAACTGTTTATTGATTAAATGACCTTTGTATCTTCCCCAATAATAATCAGAATACTCTTTTGATTGTTTTAGTTTCTTATACCAATCAAAATCATGATCATAATCACCAACAATCGCGCACCCTTCTTCTTGATGTATAGAATACGATGCTTTTATTTTTCTAATGATATCTTCTTTCTCTTCCTCGCTAACAGATACACCATCACCATATTGATCTAATATTTTTTCAAAAAACTGTTCGATAAAAGTTTCATCTATTTTAATTAAAGGATTAATCAATTTTGATGTTTGATAATGACCTGAAAACAAATTCATCCATATACTTATTATTTCATTTCTATTATTTGCCACCTTGAAGTCTCCTTTTTATTTCAACAGATATTTCTTCATTATCAAATGGAGGATATTTACAAAGTTTTTCTAAAGCTAATTCATCACTACATTGTCTAGTTTCTTTAATTTGCTTAAATTGTTCAATCCCCATTAATATTAAAGAATCTTTTATATCATCTTGAACTGCCGTCTCATTATTTTTGTTACATACGGACACATAAATATCATCAAATGGCAAACTTGCTGATAAAGCATCTATAAATCTTAATACTTTACCTTTATCTGCATCACTAAAAGAGTCTAGGTAATGTTTTACAAAAGGAGAATCTGTGTTTATATGAAATAAATCTTTACCTGTTCTACTTTCTGTTTTTAACCAAATATTATCTGTTTCTTGATTTTTTACCAATCTCGCACGTTTACCAGTCTTTTCTTTCGAAATTTCGCAAACATTTATAACCGATTTCCTTAAAAGATTTATTATATTTTTAGGTATTACTGCATTTTGCTTTTTTATATCAATATCCCAAATATCATCTAATGTATTAGGAATATCAACCTTAATTCTTCCATACTTATACAGTTCTGTATTTACATGCTTAGAAGATAAATTAAACCATGTTCCATATATAATCAATCTATCATTTCGGTACACAAAGAAACCTTGATTGTCTTTTAAAGATTCCATACCACCTATTAAATCAATGTCTTCTTTGTCTAAATCGTTTTGATGTGGCAAAATATATTGCTGAACTTTTATGTTTGCTTTCTTTATCTTTTTATTTTCCTCATACTCAACAGGAATATCTGTAGCCTTCTTAGGATCTACTTTTGGATGATGTTCTAAAAATGGATCAAATCCCGTTAAAATATCATCATTAATATAGAAACGAATTGGATTGATTTTTCTATTCATAAATCTGTGGAATATCAATCTTAAATGCGAATCTGTTTCATCTAATTTTTCAGATAAATATTCGTAAGTGTGTCCATTCGATTTTTTGTATGCTATATCAAAATTTTGCCAAATTACTAAAGTTCCTTGTTTTAAATTTATCAACTTTTCAATACAAGGACATTTTTGGATTTCATCACGATCTAATTCTAAACACTCCCATTCATCAACAATTAGATCTAAATCCCAGCGTAATGCATAACATTTATTTGCCTTCTTTGATATAACGGTTAGAACTTTACATTGAGATAGTGAAGCAGATTTTAAACCAATGCCAAATCTACCTAAATCATTATCTCCATATAATTCTCTTTCACTGCCATATTTCATTGCGTTTAAAAGTTCCGTTTCATCCATGCCATTGCCATCGTCCAAAATGGCAAAATATAAACTTTTTTGATTATATAATGGGAAGTAAATCCAAATATTTTTTGCTTCTGCAGAAATAGAATTATCAAGGATATCTGCAACAGCGGATTTAAAAGAATATCCAATCGAACGCATTGAATTCATTAAAATACTTGGAGATGGAATGTTTTTTATTCTCTTTGCCATCATTACCTCCCAAAACATAATTCTATATAAAATCTTATATAAAGTCATTATAACACAATTTTTCGGTTTTTGTATTAAAATACAAAATAAATATAATTTATTTTTAGAAAATGCTTGCAATTAATTTTTGAAAGAGTTAAAACACACACCAACTATTTATGTGAGGTGTTTATGTATAATAAAGTTTTAGCAGAAATTATTAGAGAAAAATATTATGAAGAGAAGATGCCTGCCGACTACAAACTTCAGCTCAACAAAGTTGTAGAATTAGAAGACAAATTTCTAAAAGATTTTTCCAAAGACAAATGGAAAGAATATCTTTATCTAGACATAGAAAAAGGTCAACTCCACTCTATCGAAGTTGACCAAATTATTGAGTTTGTTATTAAATTTTTAATAAAGGATTAAAAATTAACATTTTCAAAAATACACTCATCTTTATATATTAAAGTCAAATCAAGTATTCATATTGTTGAGTATTTTTTAAAAACAGTAAATCATGGTTTATCTTGCAAACATAAAATTTTTAATACTTGTTGACAATGTAGAATTATTTAAAAGATTTTTATTTTGAGCAAAGTAATCATGAGTATTATCTTTAATACTTTCTGGCACACATCTTGGGTTTAAAATTCTTGTTTTTATATTATTATCTTCTGCAAAAATCAACTCTATAAAACGATTAAATGAATAACCATTTCTATAAAACATGTCAACCAAAATCTTATCGGTTTTTGCTTCTTTTTTTATTTTATCATACAAAAAATATATATCATCATTTGATAATAATAAAACATAACTTTCATATTCATTTAATTTAAATAATTCAAAACTTTTCATTTTTATACCTTAAATATTATATTATAAGTTTTCTCAATTTTTTCCAATATATTATCTCTTAATTCTTCAGCTTCTTTATAATCTTGTATTACTCTCATTTGAGCAGGATCAACTGTACTGTGAGTATATACGTTTCTTTGGTCACAATATAGTTTATATAGAAGATAAAGCGCATCTTTATCTTCGCTTGAAATATCTGTTCTTTTGTCTATTTCAGTTATACCAGATTTATCTTTTTTGAAAGGGCTTAAAGTTCCCTTGCTTCTTATAATAAAGCCATATTTTTGAGTAAGTAATTTTTTAATATAGCCTTCCAATGCTTTAAAAACACCTGTTAAAGGGGAAGAGTAATCTTCAGATGAAACATTCTTATTTATAAAGCTAAAAGAGCCGGAAATGGATTTGATTTGTGCCTCTTCCATGTATGCATATGAATGTATTAAAATATCTTTTATTTTGCTTCTTATTATATTGGGAGAATAAGTATCATCAGAAAAATTTTGCCCCATTAAAACATATTCATCAAACGAAATTAAATCTAAATTCGCTATAAATGTATAAACTATGTTAAAAGTATAATAAGGCTTACCTTGGAAAAGAATATTATTTTGATTAATAGTAATTGTAAGTTTATCATTACAAAAACTTGTTAAAATATATTTATTTTCTTTTTGTTCAATTTTTATTTTCCCTTCAAAATCGGTTTTTATGTATTCTAAAATATCTTTTAAGATAGTATTATCTTTAATAACAAATTGTTGAGAGACTTGGTCGTCTATCGTTCCTTTTGATTCTAAATACCTCAATAAAATTGATGAATCTTCGTGATGTTTTCCAACAGTAACTGGTCGTATACCATCTTTTAAAATATGAATATCGACTCGACATTCTTTTCGTTCAACACAAAATTTACAAATTATCTTATTAGCTGAAGTTCTTATTTCTTTTTTAATACAATGAGTATTTTCTTTAAAAAAAGTCTCTAATACATACTCAATAGCTTCTTTATTTATTAAAATCTTAGCCATTATTTCCTCCAATTTTATAAATGTCTGTAGCACACAGCTTCTCATTTACGGTTTCTATTTTAAATAAAACTTTGTTTCCAATTTCTAATGGAACTTTTATTGTTTTTAAAGAGAAATACATTGACTTATCCTTATCGTAACGAATAAATCCAAATTTTCTTTCTTTATTTATATTTATAACTTTTCCCCAAATTAAATTTTCTTTGCTTTTTATCACTTCTAAAGCAAAGCCTCTCAATTGCTCAATGTTTGGCTTTTTATCTCGAAACAAATTCAATTCTTTTTCTACAAATCTTAATTCTTCTGGAATATGCCACCCAGCCAAGCTTCGATAATACAATACAGATTCATAAAAAGCTTTAGCTTTAAATTTTTCATTAGAATTTTCAAATAATAATCCTAAATCATATAATAAATTTATCATTTTATCAGAGTCAAATTCATCAGACAATAATGCTTTTGCGGAGTAATACAGCGCATTTTCTAAATCGCCGCTTGATAAATAAATATTTGACAATTTGTGAAACATGTACCAAAATTTATGTCTCTCTGCAATTTCTTTATAATTTTCAATATCTTCTTTTTTACCAGTTATCATGCATTCGCAATAAAGTTTTCTTGCTGTAAACCAAAGACCGTTCCTATAATGTAATTTATCAAAAAGGTTAAGCGCTGTATTGCAACATTCAACACATTCTTCAAAATTTTCAATTTTTTCAAGACATCTTGTTTTAACTTGATAATAAAATTCTTTTAATGAAGCCAATTCATATGTTTTGCCGTTTCCAGCTTGTATTTCTTTGGGTTGGCTCGGCAATAATTCTGGATTTAGTTTGTTTATCCATTTTAATTCTTGAAAATAATTGGTACTTGGTCTGCTTCGTAATACTTGTATAACCTTATGTACTGTTAAAACATATGGGTTATAATTATATTCTTCACAAGACTTTTGTTCGCAATTTGTTACAATTTTTTCCGAAACTTCTATAAATTCTTGAAATGTTTCTTCATTGTATTCGTATGCACTGACTTTAGCATTATATAAGCAATATAAATACGAATCATTTACATATTTTTTTTGTTTTACATCTTCATAATTGAAAGTATCTATTTTATCTACGAATTCCTGTGCCGCTCCCAGATGTCTTAATCTAGTTCCTAACTTGCTTAAAATATATGCATCGCTTAATGTAGCTTCTTGCAAAATTTGTAAATAATCAGAAAAAGCCTCTTCCATTAAAGAGGGTTCTTTAACTATTGCATTTTCAAATTTTTGCTTAAGTATTTCATTCATATTAGTATTATAACACATATTTTATAATTTTGTAGCGCTATAATGAAAAAACTCAAAATTAAATTATAAAAACCTGTTATTTCTAACAGGTTTTTGTTTTTAGAATAACCCATACTTTTTTAGGTAATGGTCTACAGATTTGCCGTGGTCGTTTTGGAAGGTGATGGCTATGGCAATTAGGTGGCGATAGGCTACGAATGTGTTAAATTTTATGTCTGTGATTTCTTTAAACATATCTTTGCGTTTTAGGGCAGCATAACGCAAGTTGATTTCTTCGAGGCTGACTTTTGGTTTTATATGAATATAAAAAACACCCCTACCGAAGTAGGGATGCTTTTTACTGGAAGTGTCTTTTGAAAATTGTATCTATTGTTTGATAATAAACTATTCTTGATTTTTTATGTGGTTCTTTGTTTTTGTTTTCAAGATATAAATCTCTCAACTTATCCCATAAACCTTCTTCTTTTATAAGTTCTTCATAATCGCTATGGTCATTATGAAGTTTTCTAAAAGACCAAGAATATCCTTTAGTATTTTTATCAAACCTTATGTATCTTTGTCGTAATCTATCTTCAGAGTCATAAACATAGTCAACAATAGCAAAGTCAAAGCTATGTATTATCTTTGATTTTGTTTTATCTATGTTTTTAATTGTGAACACTGAAGTAGAATCCTCGGCACACTCATAATTAGAGCCAAAGTATTTATTAAATTCGTTAATAAATACCTTTTTTAATTCCTTAGGTTTTTGATAATCTGGATTATATTTTTGTATCACAAAGTTATAATCAAAATCAAATCCCCTATTACCATTAATTTCTCTAGTTATAAGATGCCTTTTACCGGCACTTCCAATAAGATGATATTGAAAAGTAACTATACCCTTTTTACGCAAATCTTTTTGAACTTTGTTTATTACTGATTCAACATATTTTTGTATGGGTTGATATTCACTTTTCGGAACATATTCAAACATATTTTACCTCCTTAAAGTTTGAATTGGAGGGGGCTTAATATTTACATATCAAGCGGGGAACAAATAAATTCCATAGCAATTTTATTTGTAAAGTAATTTTATCACACTTCAATTTCAAAGTCCATACTTGACCGACTAATTATGTTTCAATTTTTAAAACAACCCATACTTTTTTAGGTAGTAGTCTACATTGAGGCGGTGGTCGTTTTCAAAGGTGATGGCTATGGCGATGAGATGGCGATAGGCTACGAAGGTGTTGAATTTTATGTCTGTGATTTCTTTGAACATTTCTTTTCGTTTTAAAGCGTCATAGCGCAGGTTGATTTCTTCTAGGCTGACTTTTTGGTTTTTGTAGAGTTTCTTTGCTTGTTTGACTATGTAATCATCATATTCAGTCTTCTCTGGAACCGATTGGTCTTTTGTAGTGTTTAGAGTTGAATTTGTACTATTTTGATATGTTTCAAGAGGGTTTTGTGTGTTTTTGCCACAAATTTGCCTCATTTCGCAGTATTCAGAGTTCTCTACTCCGGCATTTAAACCTTAAATCGAGATTCGTTTTACGTTACACACGCCCCCTTTATCGTTACCCTGGTGGGACCCGTTTTTGTCGCAGTTTTGCCACACATTAAAGTTAGCAGAGTTCTCCACTCCGACAATAGAGAATTCGAACCCTACAGAAAAATTGTTCGTATTTTAATTCGAAAGGCAAGCACATAAACTCTTTGGTTACCTTTATAATCCGACAGTTTGAGCTATGTTTTGCATCAATTATAATCAAAACTAAAACTTCCATAGAGTTTCACCTAATTCGTAGCGAACAATTATCAGAATTTTTAAGCCTTAAAGAATTAAGTTTACATACACCTAATTACAAACTGTTTTTTATACTTAATTTCTTTAATTTATTCACACTAAAAACTATACAGATTTAATTTATCATTTCTTTTTTAGTTATTTAATGCGTTTTAAAATAAATATTAAATTAATTTTAAGCAAAATAGTTATTCTAATACAATACACAATTAAAAATCTTTAGGAGTACTAATATTTTTTAATAAAAATTGTTAAACATTCTATAATTTATATATTGTCGTAAAGTTGACACATTTAAACATTTATTAATATTTATAAAAATCAATAAATTTGTCTTCAATTAAATAAAACAAAAAGCTTATATATTTAAAAAATTATAAGATGCAATAATTCATTTGTAAAAGAATGCAATGAACATATAAAATTTATTTTTGAGTCTAATAATATTTACCAAAAAACTTATTTTTTAATTAAATGCTTTTTAACAATTCTTAATCTACAGATTTATGATTAATTAAAAATTGCATTTTTTATTAAATATATGCGCATTACTCTTAAAAACACAAAAATTCTACATTCCTTTGCAAAAAAATTATATAAAGATAACAATTTTTTTGTTAGCAATAACCTTTTAACTTTTGCTTTTATAATCAACATAACGAGATTGATACTAATTTAGTTTTTTATTTGTTTTAATTTGTAATTTTGATATAATTTGTAATAGGTGATAAAATGAAAATATTAATTGCTACTAAAAACCAAGCAAAAATTGAAGGGGCTAAAAGGGCTCTATCAAGATATTATAGTAATATTGAAATTTCAGGCATTACTGTTCCTTCGGAAGTTAGCGAACAACCAGTAAATCAAGCTATTTACAAAGGCGCAAAAAATAGAATTAAAAACTTAAAACTTTATGCAAAGCAAAATAATATTCAAGCTGATTTATATCTATCAATAGAAAGTGGAATAAATAACTTTTTTAATACGTGGACTATTACTAACGTTGCAATTATTTCAGACAATAACAAAGAAAGCGTTGGGACAAGCCCATCCTTTCCTGTTCCACAAAAATATGTAGATGAAATAATAAAAACAGATTTAAACCAAGTAATGAATAAAATTTTTACAGAAGATAACGAACGTCATACAAAAGGTGGTGGCATTCAGCTATTAACACTAATGCCATTAATAGAATAGATTTAACAGAATATGCTTTTATAATGGCATTAACTAAATTTATTAACAAAAACTTATGGAATTAAGATTATTTTGAACATGAGTTGTAATGTGATAAGAATACTATGTTATGGCGACTCTAATACTTGGGGTTATATTCCCGGGACCGATCATAAGAGATATAATGAAAATGAAAGATACCCTAAACTATTACAAAAGAACTAGCTGATTTAATTAGTCAAATTAAGATATAACAAAAAATAATGCAAGTTTTACAATTAGAAACTATAATTATTTCATAATTTAATATGTTAAAAAAAATAAAATAAAAATTAAAAAATAAAATAACAGGAGAAAAAACATGAAATTAATAATTTCGTTAAGTAATAGGAATGGTTGCTCAGAACAAATAGCAAGTATTTTAAATGAAAATTTAGAAAATAGTAAAAAAATTATTTTACGTAACTACAATGTTAAAAATTGTATAGGTTGCTTATATTGTGACTCCTCCCCAACTTGTGCTATAAAAGATGACATGTTGCAAATTTATGAACAACTAAAACAAGCTGACCATATTATTTTTATTTTACCAAACTATTTTGGAAATTTTTCCGGCTTTGCTAAAAACTTTTTTGATAGACTCCACCCTTTTTATAGACACCCGGGTATTGCAAATAAAAAAGTATCCTTTATTTATATCGGTGGAGGTGATGAAAATTTAACATTACACGAATTAGACAATGCAACAGAAAACATAGTAAAATATTTAAAATTTAATAAAATCAAAAGTTATTCCATTAAAGCATTGAATAAACAAGATTTAGAATATAATTTAAATCAAATTGAAAATATTATAAATAGCATTAACTCCTTTTAAAAAATTTAAAAGATATAGGAAAAAATTATTATGAGCATATATGTTAATAAAACAAAAGAAGAAGATAAATTTAAACAAAAAAATAAAAACCCACTGGCCTTAATGTGGCAAGTAATGACAAGGAAAAATAAAATTCATTTCTTTGCACTAATGATTTTAGGCTTTATAACAAGCGCTGCGGCGCTTATTCCAACACAGATGATAAGTTTAATCATATCTAAGCTATCCGGCGAAACAGTGGTGTTTTTCGGCTTTAAAATAGATGATAGTATAAGCTATGTCACAGTAATTGCTGTTGCAGGAATAATTACATACATAATGAAAACACTTAACACTCAATATTCGTTAAGTATGGAAAAGTTAATTAAACGTGTTGTTTGCAACATGCGAACTGAAACTTATAAGTGGCTAATTAAACCTCGTAAAAACATGGACTTAAAAATGACTGACGGCGACGCATTATATAGAATGAACGAAGGTCCAGAATACATAACAAATATTGTTAATGACTTACTTTCAGACATTTTACCAGGAGTTTTTTCAGGGATAATTGCTTTTATATATATTAGTTTAATAGATATTAAACTTGCCCCATTTATTTTATTAAGTTTATTACTTGTTTGCGTTTGTGTTATTTTTAGAACAAAAATAGAAAGAAACATAGCAGTCAAAACAGAAAAAACAAAGTCAGCTGTTTCAAACACAATATCAAACTCAATAACTAATTTACCTATTATAAACTTATATAAGTCAATGTTATATGAAGAAAATATTTTTAGAAAAAAAATAGAAGACTTTTATGTTCAACAAAAAAAGCAAGTTAATTTAAGAGTTATATACTGGACAATCGTAAGGTTTATAGAAGTAGCTTGTACTTTTGGCATTATATTTTTATGTGCTCATAAAATTATGGAAAAAACAATGGTTGTAGGTAGTATTGTTGTTATAACTAACTATATTTCTACAATATTCAGTCCCGTTAAAACTATTGGGTACTTTTCTACCCGATGGGTTCAATGCAGTGTAAAAATTAACAGACTATACGAAATTAAACCAAATACAGAAGATTTATTACCTATAAATAATTTAGAATGTAAAAAAATTACCTCAATAGAATTAAAAGACATTAACATACAAAACGGCGACATCTTTAAAATAAAAGACGTAAATATGCGCTTTGAAAAAGGCAAAATGACAGTTATTTATGGCGAAAGCGGTTGCGGAAAATCTACCCTAATGAAAGTGTTATGTGGATTAACTGAAAAACTAAGTGGCGACATAATTTTGAATGATAAGCATAAATTACAAACAGCATATTTAATATCAGATAAAATGTCTGTAACCATGCAAAGTCCTTACATATTTAATAGAGACGTCAAGTTAAATGTACTATACCCAGACGGAGAAATTTATAAAAATACAAAAGATATTATAGATTTATTCTCTATGGAAAAACTATATAACCGCAAATTTAATGAGGAAAAACAACAAAATTTAGAAAATATGCTTTCGGGTGGCGAAAAGAAAAGGGTTTGCATAGCAAGAGGTCTACTTAAGCCTGCTGATATTTATATTTTTGACGAACCAACAAATGATTTAGATGCAAAAAACGCTACAAATGTTATTAATCAAATTAGAGCTTTGCGTAAAAATGCTATTGTTATTGTTGTTTCTCATGATGATAGAGTTATTAAAAAAGCTGACCATTTAATTAAAATGCAAAACAAAGTAATACTTAATTCAATAGATTTTGACGATAGTACTTTAGAAGAATTACAATCTAACGAAAATATTAAAAATAAACAATAACTTTTGTACATAAAATAATAAATAAAATTAAAGCAACTAATTTTATGCGTTAAAAAAAACAAAAGGTCTATTTGCCTTTTGTTTTTTTTATTTTTATTCAATATCTAATATATATTCTATACCATTATGAACAATATTTCCATTATCTTTTAATACAAAAACACCATTAAGCACTCCTTCATAAAAGTAACCAGTTTTTGTTTTTTCATCATAAGAAAATTTACCATATTTATAAGCTATATCATTATCTGAATTACAATTATAATACCCATCTTCATCAAACCATATTGTTCTTGGATAAGATATAGTTGTTCCCTGACCATCTAAAGTATAAGTTACAGAGAAATTTTTATTTATAAGTCCAGCACAAGAAACTTTGTCATTACTTGTTTGTATTATAGGATATATATCTACATCAACACCTAATGTTAAAGCTTCTGCAATTATACTTTCTATCTTTGAATAATTTAATTTAGATAAAGAATCATTCATAAAATATTTTTCATATTCAGTTGTACCATCACCATTTGCAACTATAGCTTTTAACTTAAAGCCTAAAATTTTCCATACATCATAACTTTCTAGTTTATTATTTTCAATATAACTTTCAAATAAATGAATAAATGCCTTATTTTCAACCCTATCATGAAGTCTTATTGTTTGGGTTGTATTATTTAATAAATGAATTTTTGCATTAATATATGTTATATTTTTATTTTCTCCAGCGCTTACAATTTCTTCATTTAAAACATAAATATTAGATAAAGTTTCAAAATTGCTAAAATCTAAATAATAGAAATTAGTTGTTATACCATCAATAGATATACTTTCCTTTATAATTTCTATTTTTTCTAATTTTACTAAGTCTTTATAGAAATGTAATGAATTAGTATTTGTAAATACATTATTTAATAATAACTTATCACTTAAAAGCAAATCATCACCAGTTAACAAAATAATTTTATTAACAAAATTACTATCACTAATACTTTGCTTTGTAATGAAATTAATTACTTTAAAATTACTTTCGGTAGAATAAAGATGATAGGAACCAGCTTTTACATTAATACCTAATTCATTTATATACACATATTCTTGTAAAAAATCATCAAAAACTAATCTATTTTTATTTAAATAAGTATAACCATCATAATAAGCATCAGTCGCTTCGCCATTATCGTTTAAAATCCTTAGTTTATATCTTGCATCGTATTCACTTTCATAATTTTTATAAACTAATCCGCTATAATAATAAGTAAATTTCATATCCCTTTCATATCCTGACAAATATAAAACAAAGCTTCCGTCTTTATTTACATTAAAGTAATATTTTTCTGATTCGTTTGTATTAAATCTTTCATTAGACCAGTTACCCACAATAATATCATCAGCAGATATGATTTTTAATTCAGATGATGTACCACTATAGTAATTTCTTACAAGTGTTAAAACACCATTAATAATATATTTATAAGCATATGTTAAATTATTACCAATAGTATTGCCCTGCCCATCAGCTACAGACCATGAGTAGTCATTGCAGTAAAGTGCTTGTTTTAATTCTTTTGCAGAAGTTATTAACTTATCTTCAATTTTTGGAGATTCGGCTGCATCTGTATATCTGTATTTAACAATAAATGGTTTAATAGTAATTAAATAAATATTAACATCTGTTCCAAAATTTGCAAAAGCATTATTACTTTCATATATTACTCCGTTACCATCTTTATCTAAACACCAACCTACTGGAATTTCTTGCACACCTTTTAAATCAAAGTCAACAGCATTGCCTATGGTATCTACATATTGGTTACCTGTTGCAACATTAACAAAGCTATTTGATGCTACTTTTGATTTAAACAAAACTTCGTCTTTATAATAATAAGTAATTTCAAAAGAACTTTCTTTGTTAAAATAATACAAGTTATAATGTTGATTTAGAACATCTAATTCTATTACATTTCTTACATCGCCTTGTTGAAAATCTAAGCATACACCTGAAGATTTATCTGCAGTTCTATAATACAAATATGCTGTATTATTATAAAATATATTACTATCCCACTGATTAGTAACCTTTTCCAAAATTTGAGAAGCAATTTTTGTAGAAGATATTTTGCGCATCCATCTTTCGGCATAATCTACTTTTAAATCAATAATCAAAGTAGCATTATTATTTTTTAAGAAATTAACACCGTCTGAATTAATATATATATAATCTAATGATAAGTCTAAATAACTATTAGGATTGCTACAATCTGATTGATAAACAAGATATTCTACTTCAGAACCAAAATCTGCTCTTATTTTAGAATAATTATAATTTTCGTTATATACTAAACTATAATAAGAACTATCCAAAGTTCCCATAGAATAACTACCGTCATCTAGTTTGTACTTATATCTAACAGTAAAATCTTCTGCATTTTCTAAAGAACCAAAATAATCTCTAAATTTAACTTTTAATTTATAATCATTATTTTGACTTGAAATATAAGAAAGATTATATCCATTTTCATAACTAGCAGACACACAATTATCACCATTAAACACAACAGGAACTTTCACATTGCTAGCATCTGCAATAACTTTTACTTCAACTTCTTTTGATTTATATAACATTGTGTTATTTGGAGTATAAACAGCGATAAATGTGTTTTCACCTGCATTTACTTGGCTAGATAAACTATCTTTCCAAGATAATGTATAATACTCAGAAGAATTATCTAGTGGGATATCAGCAAGTATCATGTTATTTGTATGAGGGACTGCAATTTCAAATGAATTACTATTTGGGCATTCAGCTTTTTCAATAGTAAATCTATACTCAAAGCTTGCTGGTCTAAATGAAGTCTCCGAATAATAGTTACCTATTGTTACAACTAGTTTATAATTACCTGGGCTAATAATATTTCCATAACTAATATTTGTTGTTATAGAACTATCATAAACTTGACTAAAATTGTAAATTTCACTAGCAACAACATTATGATACACAACAGGAACAGTAATGCTTTTACCATCATATTGTTTTAAAACAATATTTTCATTTTCCACAAGTTCAACATCGCCTATTTTAACACTATAAACAACTACTTTTTCTTGAATTTTAAAAACAAAATCATAACCTGCTTTTTTATTAAAAACTAATTCGTAATTATCTTTTTTAAATAAACCATTTTCATCGTCAACAAGAGCTAATGTTCCCATGGTTATTTTGTATGCGCCCAAGTCTTCGCCTTGTTCTCTTTGTAAAGATCCAACAAACTTAGGTTCTTCATCAATCACATTACCTATTAAATGAAAAGTTAATTGAGGATCTTCTTCATCTTGATACTTAAATTGATCGTATGTTGGCGTAATGATTAATTCTCTTTTATTAACCTTAACTGGAATTTCAAATACCCTTGATTTATACATTTTATTATCAGGTGTGAACTGTGCAAGAAAATTTTGACGTTCTTCCGAAGCATTTGGAGTTATTAAAGGTTCTACCCAAGACCATTTGCCAGTAACAACGCTCCCATCCGTTTGAGAAACAACTTTACCACCTGTAAAAGAGCTATTTGATAAGTTTAATCCGTATACAATTTGTGAAGTAACCGGTGATGTAATTAACGAAATATTTTGACGGTTTGCAAAAGTTAAATTTATTGAACCCTCAAGTTCTTGATAAATTTTTACTTTAAAAGGTGAGAATTTCCATTTATAAGCTTTAAGACCTTCTGTAATTTCTTGGCCTACTACCCATGTTATTTCACCAGCAGTATCACCTTTACCTAATGTTATTTTTGGTAAACCTTCATCAATAAAAAAAACTCTGTTTTCTACAACTGGATTTACATAAGGAATAGCTTTTTGATTATCCTTATTCAAATACAAAAGTGAAAAGATTATTGATATGCCTGCTATTATTATAGCTAACAAAGTAATGGTAATTGTTATGGCTTTTTTATTCGTTTTCAAAATTGCACCTCCGCTTTTTTTAATTTCTTTTTATATAAGTAGATTTTACATTAGATAAAGATATTTAGTCAAATAAATTACTTAAAAAGATAGTTTATTATTAAAACATTTAAGCATATTTTTAATTTTATTTTTATAATTTTAATCATGCTTTTTTATAGTTTATGCAATAAAAAAACTATCATTAAATTTTTATGATAGTTTTAAATAAAATTTATGAATTTTTTAATATTAAAAAATCAAAATTTTTTAACATAATTTCATTTACAACTTTCTTTTTAGTAACGTAGTCTACTAAATTTTCATTAATTTTAATAACCTTATCTTCATTAGAACAATTTGTATATACAACTATTTTATTTCGACCGTCTAGTCGTTCTATACCAAACAGCCCGTTTTCACTACAAATTATATTCATATCACCTTTTTTAAATATTTTATCTTTTCTTAAAATACCTAAAAACTCATACCATTTTTTTATTTTTTTGTTTTGATTATTCCATGGAAAACAAACTCTGCAAAAAGGAGCATCATTACCTAAAACACCTTGTTCGTCTCCATAAAAAATACAAGGAACCCCTACCACAACAAATTGTAAAAGTGAAGCAATTTTTAATAATTTAATGGCTTTTTCTTGGTCACAATTTTCATTTAATACAGATAATATTCTTGAAGTATCATGCGTACCTAAAATGTTCATAAGATTATGGCATATTTCTTTAGGGTAATGGTCTACAATCATAAAAAGAGCATTCTTTAAGTTTTGACTATTTCCCGTTAAAACATAATTAATTATTGCATCTTTAACAGGATAATTCATAACGCTATCCAACTGATTTCCTAAAAAATAATTTTTTCTAAAATCATACGCAATTTTATTAGATGCATCTTCCCAAACTTCCCCTATAACTACGCCATCTTTTTTTATTTTTTTTATTCTTTTACATATTTTAATTAATGTTTCCTCAGCTAGTTCATCCACAACATCAAGCCTAAAACCAAACAAGCCCATGTTCATATATTTTTCTATTACTCCACTTTTACCTGCAATAAAATTATTAAAATTATTACTTGGTTTTTTAATTTGAGGCAAAGTTTCTATGTCCCACCAAGAAGAATATTTTTGAGGAAAGTTTTGAAAATCATACCAGTTATAGTACTTGGAATTTTTACTTTGGTAAGCACCTAATTCATTATAATTATTATTTTTATTAAAATAAATACTATCGCTCCCCGTATGATTAAATACACCATCTAAAATAATATTTATTCCTTTTTCCTTTGCTTTTTTAATTAAGTTAGCAAAATCTTTTTGGCTACCAAACATACTATCAATTTTTAAATAATTAGCAGTATCATATTTGTGATAACTATTTGCTTCGAAAATAGGACTTAAATATATGGTATTAATATTTAAAGATTTTAAATAATTTAATTTAGAAGTTATGCCTTTTAAATTTCCACCAAAACATTCTTTATTAATCACTTTAAAATCGTTAGAATTTTTATTTATTTGCCCACCCCAGTCATCTCGTAAAATTAAATCAAACCTAGGAGTTACTTCTCCACTTTTACAAAATCTATCAACAAAAATATGGTACATTACACCACCCTTAAAAGTGTTGCTAGTTTTTGAATTTTTTAAATATACAAGTTGTTGAAATTTAGATTTTAATTCTCCGGTTGGCTCAACTTCAAAAGAGTTCGTTGCTTGTAAATAAAATTTATGCTCCCCCTGATATACTTCAAAATAGTACCAGTAAAGGCCAGCTTCATTAAAAGTTACTTTAACTAAAAAATTAAAATAATCTCCTTGCAAAGAACAATCCATTTCAATTTTTTGGTCAAAAGCGCAAAAATCTTTACAGTAACAAAAATTTACTTTAGTAGGGTTAATTAACTTATTAATTTTTAAATTATAAGCAACTGACCCACCTTTTAAAGATGGGCCTTGCGGAGTTTTATTGTAAATAGGATTAAAAACGTACATTGCAAATCTCTTTTATTTAATTTTTTCAAGATTCCAAATTTCATTAGCATAATCTTCAATACTTCTATCTGAAGAAAAATATCCCATGCTTGCAATATTTTTTAAACATTGTTTATGCCATTTAATTTGGTTTTTGTAAAGGCTATCTAATTTTTCTTTTGCATGAACATAAGAATCAAAATCAGCTAAACACATATAAGGGTCACTGTTATCACTTGAACTTAATAAATAGCTTGCAATACTTTCAAAAGATACCCCATTAAAGCCTTTAATAAGCATATTTATAACTTTTTGAATTTTTTCGTTTTGTTCATAAAGTTTTTTAGGGTCATATTGATTACTCCAAGTTTTTTCAACTTCTTCAGCTTTCATGCCAAACATAAAAGAACTATTTTCACCGCAAACGTCGGTGATTTCAATATTTGCGCCATCTGTAGTGCAAATCATTAAAGCTCCGTTTAAAACAGCTTTCATGTTACCCGTTCCGCTAGCTTCTTGACCAGCTAATGAAATTTGCTCTGAAACATCTGTAGCAGGCATCAATTTTTCAGCAATAGTTACCGAATAGTTTTCAACAAAAACAACTTTTAACTTTTTGCTGATAATCTCATCTTTTTCAATTTCTTTAGAAAGTTGATTTATTAAGTAAATAATTTCTTTAGCGCGCCTATAACCTGAAGCTGCTTTCCCAGCAAAAATAAAAGTTTGAGGTGTAATATCTAAATTTGGGTTTTCTTTTAAACAAGCATACAAATAAATAATGTATAAAACGTTAAGTAATTGTCTTTTGTATTCGTGAATTCTTTTTGCTTGAACGTCAAACCTAGAATTTGGGTCTACAACTACATTTTGATTCTCAAGTAAATATTTAGCAAAATCTTGTTTGTTTTTAAGTTTGATTTTTTGTAGTTCTTTTATTACTTTTTTATCTTCAACAAAAGTATTAAGTTTATTTAACTCTTTTGCGTCACTAATAAACTTATTACCTATCAAACTTTCAATTAATTTACTTAGTCTTGGGTTAGATTCACATAACCACCTGCGATGAGTAACACCATTTGTAACATTTGTAAATTTGTTTTTATATAATTTATCAAAATGAACAAAAACGTCATCTTTCAAAATATTAGAATGAAGTTTAGAAACGCCATTAACTTTATTGCTTGCTATAACAGCCAAGTTAGCCATTTTAACTCTGCGATTATTAATAATGGCTAATTCTTCAATAATATTAAAATCATAGTTTTTATCGGCTAATTCTTTTCTAAATCTTCTATCAATTTCCTTTATAATATTGTAAATTCTTGGAATTAATCTTGAAATTAAACCTTCATCCCATATTTCAAGAGCTTCCCTTAATACTGTATGGTTAGTATAGTTTATTGTTTTTGTAACAATATCCCAAGCATCTTCCCACGACATGTTGTTTTCATCCATTAAAATTCTCATAAGTTCTGGAATACACAAAACAGGATGAGTATCGTTTAAGTGAATAGAGATAAACTTTGGTAATAATTTTAAGTCTTTATATCTGCGTTTATGAGTAGCCACAATGCTTTGAATTGCTGCTGAAGTTAAAAAATATTGTTGTCTTAGCCTTAAAGATTTACCTTGCATATGGTCATCTGCAGGATATAAAACCTTGTTAATAAGTTCTATCTCATTTTTTTCTGCTAGAGCTTGAGTATATTGCCCTTGTGAAAACATTTTTGTATCAAAAGTGTTAAAACTTTTAGCACTCCAAAGTCTTAAAACAGCTACGTTTTTAGATTTATATCCACTAAACATCATGTCATAAGGAAAAGCTTCTACTTCTGTACAATCATGATATTCTACCTTCATATGTCCGTCTTTCATATACTCAGTGATATATCCACCAAACTTAACCGTACAAGCTTTGTCAGGACGTGGCAACTGCCAAACTTCACCGCTAGAAAGCCATTCATCAGGCAATTCAGTTTGCTGACCATCAACAAATTTTTGCTTAAATAAACCATAGTCATACCTTATACAATGACCAGTTACAGGATAATTTAAAGTAGCTAGCGAATCTAAAAAGCAACTTGCAAGCCTACCTAACCCACCATTACCAAGTCCCGCATCATCTTCTACTTTATAAACTTCATCTATATTTTTGTTTTTAGATTTTAAAGCTTTTTCAACTCCTTCCTTTAAACCCAAATTAAATAGACTAGAGCGTAATGTTTTTCCTATTAAAAATTCCATGCAAATATAGTTAACTGCTTTTGCGTCCTTAGCTTTACAAAGTTTACTAAACTTTCTTCTTTTTTCTAAAGTTTTATCTACAACTAAATGTGCAAGTGCATTATAAATTTGGTTACTACTTGCATCTTTTAATGAAACATTATAGTACTTACCTAATTGTTGTTCAATTAATGCTAAAGAACTTTTATCTGTTGTTTTTGTTGTTTTCAAATTAACGTTTCCCCTTTATATTTTATTTTATTAATTAAGAATTTGATTATATAACGAAATATATTCTTTAGCAGAACTATTCCAACTAAAATCTTTGTTCATGCAAATTTTAACCTTTTCATTCCAAGAAGCTTTATCTTGATAATCATTTAATGCTCTGTTTATTGAATATGCTAAGTCATCTGCATTATAATTTGCAAAAGTATAACCATTGCCTTGTTCTTGGCAACCAAAATCTTTTATACTACACTTTAAACCACCTGTTTCTCTTACAATAGGAATAGCACCATATCTACTTGCAATCATTTGAGAAATACCACAAGGTTCTGAAAGAGAAGGCATTAAAAATATATCTGATCCAGCATAAGCCTTTCTTGCTACTAAGTTACTGTATCCTAAAGCTGCTTTAACTTTACCTGGATATTTACTTTCTAAATATTTAAAAAAGTTTTCATATTCTTGTTCGCCATTACCAACAACCATAAGCTGGACGTCTCTATTTTGCAATACATTTTCAATACAATATTTAATTAAATCTAAGCCTTTGTGTTTAGCCATACGTGAAACTATGCTCATAACAGGAATTTCTTTATTAACATTTAAACCATATTCTTTTTGTAATTCAAGTTTATTAATTTCTTTATCTTTAAATGTTTTCACATCATAATTTTTGTATATGGTTTTATCTGTTTTTGGATTATAAAATTCATAATCAACACCGTTTAAAATTCCTGATATTTTATCTTTATGTTCTCTTAAAATAGCGTCTAATCCATTACTATGTTCTGGCCCTAAAATTTCTTGAGCATAAGTAGGTGAAACAGTTGTAAACTTATCGCAACAGCAAATAGCACCCTTTACTAAGTTCAATCCATTGTTATATTCAAGCAAATTTGTGTAATTAGAGTCAATTCCAAAAACATCTGTAATTGCGTTTTTATCAAACTTACCTTGATATTCAGTGTTATGTAAAGTAAAAATTGTTTTTATATTTTTGTAGTATTCACTATATTTATAACTTGTTTTTAAATAAACAGGTATTAATGCTGATTGCCAGTCGTTACAATGAATAATGTCTGGCTTATAATCTATAATAGGCAATACATCAAGAACTGCTTTAGACATAAAAGCAAATCTTTCGCCATCATCATAATAGCTGTAAATACCATCTCTTTTAAAATATTGCTCGTTATCTATAAAATAATAGATAACGCCGTTTAGTTCATAACTAAAAATTCCGCAATAAATTTTTCTCCAAGATAAACTTATATCTTGCTTTCCTAAAAATTTAAAATCTTTTCGATATTTTTCTGGAATATTAGAATACATAGGTAAAATTACTTTTACTTCATAATTACTATTTTGCACAATACTTTTTGGCAAACCGCCTGCTACGTCTGCAAGCCCGCCTGTTGCACAAAATGGGTGACATTCAGAGACAACAAATAAAATTTTTTTATCTCTTTTTATATCTTTTGTTTTAACGCTTTCAGTTTTATTAGAAATCGTCTTTTTAGTAGAACTAGAAGTTTCTTTTTTTACATTATTTTTTTTATTTGTACTCAATTTTGCTACAAACTCTATTTTTTTTGTTTTAGTTTGACTAACTTTTTTGGGTGGTTGTTTTTTTATTTCTTGAGTTTCTTCATTTGTTTTAACCATTTTATTCTCCTTTTTTTCTACTTACTTTTTCTATAAACATAGCACCGTATGAAGGCAAGTCTATTTCTATACAATTATTATGCCCATGCATAGCTATTTTTTTACAAACTAACGTTTTGTTTTCTTTAGCCTTTGCGCCGCCATACTCAACTAAGCTACTATCTAAAACTATTTGATATTTTCCAAAATTAACACCTAATTTATAGTTTTTTCTTTCTTCTGGCGAAAAGTTAATTATACAAATTAATTCATTGCCCTTTTTATCTTTTCTAACAAAAGCAACAACATTTTGTTCATTGTCGTCAGGAATTAACCAGTTAAAACCCTCCCACGAGTAATCATTTTCATATAACTGAGGATGGCTTGTATAAAATTTATTTAAACTTTTAACAAAATTATTTAACTTTACATGTTTTTCAAAATCGAACAAACAAAAATCTAAGCCCTGAGAAAAATCCCATTCTTTAAACTGGCCAAACTCTACACCCATAAAAGTTAACTTTTTGCCCGGATGAGCAAACATATAAGTTAAAAAAGCTCTATACTGGTCAAACTTTTGATTGTAATCACCATACATTTTATTTATTAAAGAGCCTTTACCATGCACAACTTCGTCGTGAGATATAGGCAATACAAAATTTTCGGAAAAGGCATAAAACATTGAAAAGGTTAATTTATTATGATTACCCTTTCTAAACCATGGGTCAATTTTTACATATTCAAGCATATCATTCATCCAACCCATATTCCATTTAAAGTTAAAGCCAAGCCCACCTATATTAGTAGGTTTTGTTACAAGAGGCCAAGCAGTAGATTCTTCAGCAATCATAAGCGCATTTGGAAATTCCTTAAATACTACCGCATTTAATTTTTGTAAGAAAGCAATAGCTTCTAAATTTTCTTTACCACCCCTAGAATTAGGCAACCACTCGCCCGCTTTTTTGTCGTAATCTAAATATAGCATAGAAGCAACTGCATCTACCCTAATGCCGTCTATATGATATTGTTTTAAAAAGAACATAGCAGAAGATATTAAAAAACTTTGGACTTCACATCTTCCATAATCAAACCTCAGTGTTCCCCAAGATTTATGTTCCCGTCTATCCCAGCCTGAATTTTCATATAATGAAGTTCCATCAAAGCTTATTAAACCAAAATCATCTTTAGGAAAATGAGCTGGTACCCAGTCTAAAATAACCCCTATGTTATTTTTGTGGCATTCATCAACAAAATTCATAAATTCCTGTGGAGTGCCAAGCCTTGAAGTGATAGCAAAATATCCTGTAACTTGATAGCCCCAAGATGCGTCATAAGGATATTCAGTTATAGGCATAATTTCAATGTGCGTATATCCCATTTCTTTAACATAAGGAATAAGTTCCTTTGTTAACATATTGTAAGTATAGTATGAATAATTTTCTCCCCTTTTCCAAGAAAGAAGATTAACTTCATAAATATTTATAGGGCTAGAATAAAGATCTTTTTTGTTTTTATTTTTTATATATTCACTATCTTGCCAGTTATAGCCTGAAATATCATAAACCATAGAGGCTGTTTTACCATTTGTTTCTTGATAAAAAGCATATGGGTCTGCTTTTAAAAAAGTTTGATTTTTGCGGGAAGTAATATGGTATTTATATTTATCATAAATGTTGACGTTTTCAACAAAAACCTCCCATATCCCGCTTTTATTAAGCTTAGTCATAGTATGTTTATCTGCTTGCCAACCATTAAAATCTCCTACTAAACTAACCTTTTTAGCGTTAGGAGCCCAAACACGGAAAAAAGCCCCTTCTACACCCTCTGTTTTAACAACAGAAGGGGTAAAAAATTTATCAGCACGGTCCATTGTCCCGCGTAAATATACAAGTGTCTCCTTTTTATCCATACAAACCGGAAAAGCATAAGGATCCTGCAGGCAACGAACGTCGCCCGCAGAATCAGTTATTTCATAATGATATTTCAAATTTTTTCGTTTAGGAAAGAAAACAGCAAAAAATCCTTCTTCCTCGACCTGTTCCATTTCAAGTTTACTTTCCGGTTCGTCAGAAAAGCAAACACAAACCTTCTTTGCATACGGAAAGAACGCTTGTAAAAGCACTTCCTTCCCAACAGTATGCGGTCCTAATATTTCAAACGGGTGACTGCAATCCGAATAAATAATCGATTCAATTTCTGCCCAGTTCATTTTCTGATATTGTTTCTGTTTCATAAAAGAATCTCCTGCGTTTTCTAATATTGCATATAAAGTACCATATTATTTATTTAATAGAATGAATAAAAATACCACTTCTCAACTTCGGCTCAAACCATGTTGATTTCGGAGGCATCAACAAACCGGCATCCGCAACAGCAAACAACTCTGCAATGGAAGTAGGATACATTGCAAAGGCTACCTTACAATCTGTTGATACGCGTTTTTCAAGTTCCTTTAATCCTCTGATACCGCCTACGAAATCAATACGCTTATCCGTTTTCGGATCTTCAATTCCAAGAATCGGATCTAATACATTTTTCTGCAAAATAGTTACATCGAGTCCTTCAATCGGATCATTACTTCTAAATGTATCTCTTATCTTCAAGTGATACCAACATCCGTAAAGATACATACAAATCTCACCTTTTGCAGCAGGATACTGAGCCTGTTCTCCAATCTTATTGACTTCGAAAACATCTTCAATCTTATCAAGAAATGCTGATTCAGTAAGACCATTCAAATCCTTCACAACACGATTATAATCCATAATCATAAGCTGTTCATCCGGGAATAATACAGAAAGGAAATAATTGAATTCCTCCTCGCCTGTATAGCCAGGATTTGCTTCTCTTTTCTGCAAGCCTACTTTCACCGCTGATGCACATCTGTGATGTCCGTCTGCAATATAAATCTCATTCATATCTTCAAAGGCTTTTCGAATTGTTGCAACATCCTGTTTATCATTAATCATCCATACTCTGTGCGCAATACCATCATCTGCAACGAAATCATAAAGTGCGTTCTTTTCCTTATTTCGGTTAACAACTTCATTGATTTCTGCTTTGGCTCTGTATGCCAAAAAGATGGGTCCCGTCTGCGCTTCAAGCGCACCCACGTGACGAATACGATCCAGTTCTTTATCTGCACGTGTATTTTCATGCTTCTTTATTACATTGTTCTGGTAATCATCTATACTAGCACAAGCAACAATACCTGTCTGTGAACGACCATCCATAACAAGTTCATAAATATAGTAGTTTTCTTCAGAATCCTGAACGAAATAGCCTTTCTCAACTCTCTCCCACATCATGGATTTTGCTTTTTCATAAACGCAATCCGCATATGTATCAACATCATCAGAAAATTGTGTTTCAGCTCTGTCAATCGCAAGAAATGACATCGGATTTGCTTTTACTACTTCACATGCTTCACTACGATTATATACATCATAAGGAAGTGCAGCGATTTGAGCTTCCATACCCTCCTTCGGTCTTATTGCACTAAAAGGTTTAACTTTTGCCATTTTTTCAATTTCCTTTCTCGTTCTTATTTTTCTTTAAACGTGCTTCTATCAAGGCCATCTTCTTTTCTTCGAAAAGCAAGCGCCTTTCTTCCCTGCGTTCAGCTCTCATCGCACGTTTTTTAGCTTTGTTCTGCTGTTTAATTTCCTTGCGTTCCTGTTTCAACACTTCATAATCGGTAAGACCACTTCTAAACAGAATTTCTTCATGTCTATAGTAATATTCCTTACTAAAAACAAAGGAATATTCTTTACGCGGAAACTTCTTATCCAAATTATCCTGTGTATCTATATAGTGAAAAATTTCAAAATACCAAAGCC
>CALATF010000011.1 GCA_937891595.1 uncultured Clostridia bacterium | reverse complement strand
CTATGGTATTAAATAAAAATGCTGGTTATGTAAGTTATGTTTCTGCAACAGAAATTAGAGTTAAAAATGACGATGGCGAAACAGATACTTATACACTTACAAAATTTACAAAAACTAACCAAGATACATGTATAAATCAAAAACCTGCTGTTATTAAAAACCAAAGAGTTGAAAAAGGCGATGTATTAGCAGACGGCTTCTCAACTAAAGACGGTGAACTTGCACTTGGTAAAAATATGACTATTGCTTACATGAACTGGGAAGGATATAACTACGAAGATGCTATTCTTATTTCAGAAAGACTTGTAAGAGATGACGTATTTACTTCTATTACTTTAAAAGTTGAAGAAAGTAAAGCTAGAAGCACCAAATTAGGCGATGAAGAAATCACTCGTGATATTCCAAACTTAGGTGATGATGCTTTAAAAAATCTTGATGAAAATGGTATTGTAAGAATAGGTGCTGAAGTTAGACCTGGTGATATTTTAGTTGGTAAAGTAACACCAAAAGGGGAAACTGAACTTACACCTGAAGAAAGATTATTAAGAGCTATCTTTGGGGAAAAGGCTAGAGAAGTTAGAGACACATCACTTCGTGTTCAACACGGTCGTGGTGGTATTGTTGTTGATGTTCAAGTATTTACTAGAAAGAACAAAGATGAACTTGAACCAGGCGTTAACACTATGGTTAAAGTTTATGTTGCTCAAAAAAGAAAACTTTCTGTTGGTGATAAAATGGCTGGTCGTCATGGTAACAAAGGTGTTGTTAGCCGTGTATTGCCTATGGCAGACTTACCATATATGGCAAACGGAAAACCAGTTGATATTGTTCTTAACCCACTTGGTATTCCAAGCCGTATGAACGTAGGCCAAGTGCTTGAAGTTCTTCTTGGTAAAGTTGCTCGTGCACTTGACTGGAAAGTTGCAGTTCCTGTATTCGATTGCATTAACGAAAAGGAAATATTCCAGTTATTTAAAGATAACGATTTAGAAGAAGATGGTAAAATGGTTCTTTATGATGGAAGAACTGGTGAACCATTTGAAAATAGGGTTACAGTTGGAACAATGTATATGCTTAAACTTGACCACATGGTTGATAGTAAGATGCACGCTCGTTCAACTGGTCCATATTCACTTGTTACACAACAACCACTTGGTGGTAAAGCTATGTTTGGTGGACAAAGATTTGGTGAAATGGAAGTTTGGGCTCTTGAAGCTTATGGCGTTTCAAGACTTCTTCAAGAAATGTTAACAGTAAAATCTGACGATGTTGTTGGTAGAAATAAAACTTACGAAGCTATTGTTAAAGGGTTCCCTATTTCTGAACCTGGAATTCCAGAATCATTTAAAGTTATGATTAAAGAATTCCAAAGTTTAGGTCTTGACATTAAGATTTTAACTGAAGAAAATCAAGAAGTTTCTATTAGCGAACTTTCAAATGATGAAACAGACACAACACCTTTTGTTGTTAAACCTAAAGATGCTGTTCAAGATATTGAACTTAACCTTGAAGAACAAGTTCCTGGAGACGTTGTTTCTGAAGCAGAAGCTGAACAAGAAGATAATATCTTTGATAGTTTTGATGAAGATTCATTATTTGATGATTTCGAATAATATTAATATATTTTGTTATTAAAGCTTTTCAAAAGCAAAAGAATTTACTACCTACTTAGAAAATTAAATTTTCTAGGTAGGAGAGTAGATAGGTAAAATTTTTAAGGAGATTTATATGTTTGAACTTAACAATTTTGACTCGATGAAAATTGGTATTGCTTCACCTGAAAAAATTAGGGAATGGAGTTATGGCGAAGTTACCAAACCAGAAACCATAAATTATAGGACATTAAAGCCAGAGAGAGATGGTCTTTTTTGTGAAAGAATTTTTGGACCAAGAAAGAACTGGGAATGTCATTGCGGAAAATACAAAAGAATTAGATATAAAGGTGTAATTTGCGATAAATGTGGCGTTGAAGTTACTCACTCTAAAGTAAGACGTGAAAGAATGGGTCATATAGAGCTTGCTACTCCTGTTAGCCATATTTGGTTTTTTAGAGGTATTCCTTCTCGTATTGGCGTTATTCTTGATATTACTCCAAAATCATTAGAACAAGTATTATACTATGTTAATTACATTGTTCTTGACCCTAAAAAGACTCCATTTACTTACAAACAAGTTATCTCCGATAAAGAATATCGTGATGCTGTTGAACAATACGGTTACGATTCTTTTAAAGCAGGTATGGGTGCCGAAGCAATTAAGCAACTTTTATCTGAAATTGATTTAGAAAAAGACTATAATGAACTTAAAGACATTGTTAAAACTTCTAAAGGCCAAAAGAAACTTAAAGCCATTAAACGTCTTGAAATTGTTGACGACTTTATCAAAAGTGGTAACAGACCTGAATGGATGATTCTTGACGTTGTTCCTATTATTCCACCAGATTTAAGACCTATGGTTCAACTTGATGGTGGTAGATTTGCTACTAGCGACTTAAATGATTTATATCGTAGAGTTATTAATAGAAATAATCGTCTTAAAAAACTTATTGAACTTGGAGCCCCTGAAGTTATTATTAGAAACGAAAAAAGAATGCTTCAAGAATCTGTTGACGCATTAATTGAAAATGGTAAACGTGGCAAAGCTGTTCAAGGGCCTAAAGCTAGAGACTTAAAGAGCTTAACAGCAATGCTTCGTGGTAAACAAGGTCGTTTCCGTCAAAACTTGTTAGGTAAGAGGGTTGACTATTCTGGTCGTTCAGTTATTGTTGTTGGACCAGAACTTAAAATTTATCAATGTGGTTTACCTAAAGAAATGGCACTTGAACTTTTCAAACCATTTATTATGAAAAGACTTGTTGAAATGAACGAATCTCATAATATTAAAAGTGCTAAACGTGTTATTGAAAGAGAAAAACCTATTGTTTGGGATGTTCTTGACGAAGTTATTAAAGATCACCCAGTATTACTTAACCGTGCTCCTACACTTCACAGACTTGGTATTCAAGCTTTCGAACCAGTTCTTTGCGAAGGTAGAGCTATAAGGTTACACCCTCTAGTTTGCGTAGGATTTAACGCTGACTTCGACGGTGACCAAATGCCAGTTCACGTTCCATTGTCTTTAGAAGCTAGAGCAGAAGCTAGAATGATTATGCTATCTTCTAACAACGTTTTAAAACCAGCTGATGGTCAACCTGTTATGACACCTGCTCAAGATATTGTTATCGGTTGTTATTACATGACTATTGATAAACCTGGTGCTTTAAATGAAGGTATGGCATTTAAAGATGAAGATGAAGCTATCATGGCTTATCAAACTAAAAACGTTGAGTTACAATCAAAAATTTCAGTTAGACGTACAGCTGAATTTGAAGGCGAAACGATTACAGGTAGGGTAGAAACTACAGTTGGTAGAATTTTATTTAATAGATGTGTTCCTCAAAATATAGGATTTATTGATAGAACAAAGAAAGAAAATGTTCTTAGATATGAAATTGAAGGAACAGTTGATAAAAAATTACTTGGTAAAATTGTTTTTGCAACATATAACGAACTTGGTTCAACACCTACAGTTGTTATGCTAGATAAAATTAAAGAACTTGGTTACAAATTCTCAACTATCGGTGCTATAACAATTAACGTTTTCGATATGAAGGAACCAGAAGAAAAGAAAGCACTTGTTGCAGAAGCTGATGCTAGAGTATTAGAAAACGAAAAAGCATATAGACGTGGTCTTATTGCATTTGATGAAAAAATTTCCAAAAACATTGCTATTTGGAATGAAACAACTGAAAAAGTTAAAAAAGCTGTTATGAATAGCTTGGGCGACTTAAACCCAGTTAAGATGATGGCTGTTTCCGGCGCTCGTGGTAACCCAGGTCAAATTAACCAGTTATGTGGTATGCGTGGTGTTATGGCTAGTGCTTCTGGTATTAAAATTGATATTCCTGTTAAATCTTGTTTTAGAACAGGTTTGACACCTATTGACTATTTCTTGTCATCTCGTGGTGGGCGTAAAGGTCTTGCAGATACTGCTCTTAAGACTGCTGACTCTGGTTATTTGACAAGAAGACTTGTTGACGTTGCTCAAGAAGTTATTATTAATGAAGAAGACTGTTTTGCAACTCTTGGTGAAAAACCAAAAGGTATGATAGTTACAGACCTTATTGAAGATAAAACTGTTATTGAAAAACTTGAAGACAGAATTTCTGGTAGGGTAAGCGTTGATGATGTTATTAATCCAAAAACTAAAGAAGTTATTGTAAAATCTAACGAAATGATAACTCCTGCACAAGCTAAAGCTATTGTTGAATGTGGTATTACTGCAGTTAATATTAGAACAAACTTAACATGTAAATCTAAACATGGTGTTTGTGCAAAATGTTATGGTAGAAACATGGCTGGTAACCAAATGGTTAATGTTGGTGAAGCTGTTGGTGTTATTGCTGCACAAAGTATTGGTGAACCTGGTACTCAGCTTACAATGAGAACTTTCCATACTGGTGGTGTTACTGCTGAAGCTGATATCACAAAGGGTCTTCCTCGTGTTGAAGAAATATTTGAAGCAAGACGTCCAAAAGGTGAAGCAATTATTTCTGAAGTTGCTGGTAAAGTTAAAGTTGAAGAATCTGGTGAAAGATATAAGATTACAATTTCTTCAACTAGTGAAGGTGATGTTGAATATATGACACCTCCAAAGAACAAAACAGTTCTTGCTGTTAAAACAGGAGATGTTGTTGAAGTTGGTCAATGCTTAACTTCTGGTTCAATTTATCCAAAAGATATTTTAAGAGTACGTGGATTGAAAGGTGTTCAAGAATACTTACTTAAAGAAGTTCTTGGCGTATATAGATTACAAGATGTTAGAATTAATGCTAAACACGTTGAAATTATTATCCGTCAAATGTTAAGAAAAGTTAAGATCGAAGACCCAGGTGATTCTAACTTACTTCCAGGTACAGTTCTTGACCTTCAAAACTATGAAGAAATTAATAATGAATTATTAATGAATGGTAAGAGACCTGCTACTGCAAAAAGAGTATTGTTAGGTATTACTAAAGCTTCTCTTGCAACAGAATCTTTCTTATCTGCTGCATCCTTCCAAGAAACAAGCAGTGTATTAACTGAAGCTGCAATTAAAGGTAAAGTAGACCACTTGTTAGGACTTAAAGAAAACGTTATGATTGGTAAACTTATTCCTGCTGGTACTGGTATGAAACAATATAGAGATGTTTATCCAGTTATATCAAAAGAATGGTTAGCAGCAAAAGAACAAGCTGAAACTCAAGTTGAAGAAAGTTTAGAAACAGAAGTTGAAGATGAAATAACTGCTGAATAATAAAAAACCTACTATTAATTTAGTAGGTTTTTTTATTGTGTGTTTTATTAAATATAAAATTATATACTATTAATTCTATATAGAATAGAGAAGAAGGTAACATTTCTTTGTTATGAAATATATTTTGAAGATAAATAAGGAGAAAATATAGTTGTTAAAAATTCGAATTTTGTGCCAAACTAGTTTTTTAAGAAAAGATACTTTTATTGTTAATTGTAAAAACAAACTTATATAACATAAAGAGTTTGTTGATAATGTATGATAAAATCCTAATCTTTTAAAATTAATTTAAATAAATTTAGAAATGATTTTTGATAATCGAATCAACATTTGATTTAATTGATTTGCATTAAACAATCAAAAAAAATTACTTTGTCAATCTAATTTTTGATATTTTTCTAATGATTTATAAATTTGTAACAAGTGTACAAAGGTTACAATATCTATTGATTTTTTATTGTAAATTTGGTAAAATACCTGTGTAGAAATTAATAAAGTTGTTTTAAATAAAGGAATCTAACAACTATTGACTTTCTACATTAAATATGCTATAATTAGCTATCAGTAAAGATGAGACTAGATTAAACAGGGGGAATTTAATATGGAAATCAATATTGATGATGGAAGAATTTATATGAATGGTGGAGTTGATTCACAATTTTTAGGATCAAGACATGTTGTATCACAAGCAATTACCAAAGCTGATAATAATTTTGAATGTGAAGAACCTAAATTATTTGGTAATGGTTGCTTTGGTAGTGAAACAGCATTTAATAATTTACAAGCATTTTTTGCTAGAAGGGAAGCTGTTGCCGAAGTAAGTAGTGTAGCTTCTGTTGCTGTTACAGGATTATTGCCTAACTAACATAATTTAATATAATAAAATTTATGTCCACCTTATTAGGTGGATTTTTTATTGATTTTTGTTTTACTTATTTTTTTTTATATGTTAAAATGCTTTTATAAAATTTATATTGGAGAGTGTGTCTATTTATGGAGCAATATATTTTTCCAGCAGCTTTTTATAAAGATGAAGAAAATGATAACTATATTGTAGCTTTTGATGATGTTCAAGTTTATTGTATGGGTAGAACTATAGAAGAAGCTTTTTGGACTGCTAAAAAGTATTTAAAAGATTTTTGCAGGCTTTCTATTAAAATGTTTGGTGAAGTTCTAGAAAAACCTAGGACATACCTTGAATCATATGAAATTCACAAAAATGATATTGTTTTATTAATAGACGCAGAAGTTAAAAATACAAAAAAAGATGAAGAATAAAATAAAAAGGGTACTTTAATAAAGCATCCTTTTTTATTAATTTTAAAATATTTCAAAAAATTATATAAAAAAAGGAGCATTTTTGCTCCTTTTTTTTAAGATTTTTTATTTAATTTTTTATCATTTTTTTCAACAATAGAGTCTATTTTATTGCAGTAATTAATGAAAGGTTTAATAATTCTATCGTCAAAAGTCTTTTTATCTTCTTCTAAAAGATTATTAATTTCTTTATTATCATTTTCTATTTCTAAATTTAATTTATTGAATTCTTCTTCTAAATTCTTTATATCTAAATCTTCCATACTAAATCCTTTTAATTTATTTTTAAGGTTTATACTATTGTTCTTCAGTAACTTCTTCACTAACATCAGGTTTTTCTTTTATATCTTCAAATTTGTCTTCCGCACCAAACACAAAGAACACCTGCTTTAACGACGCTTCCGCCTCGTTGCTTGCCTCTGTATTGAATATTTGCTCATAGTTAGCCTCGGTAACCGTGTTATCTATTGCGCTGTGCACCAAGCCTTCCATTTTATCGCCCACGGCGCTATCCTGAAACGCCGTGGAAACGGGAGAGCGAAAGGCTATTGCCACCACCAACGCCAAGGTAAAGCCCAATGTACCCAAAACTGTGCGCACAAAACCTCTCTGTACTGCCATAACAATTGTAAGGGCGATTATACCAACAATAATTATATCTATCATAGCCGTCATTCCGCGGATTCCTCCTTATCCTCTGTAAACAAGTCGCCAAAGTCCAACACCTCGCCGGTGCCCTCGGTCAAGACCAAAACCTTTTCTTTTTCCACCAACAACAGCTCCAAAACATCCGAAGGAACCGATGCGGTTCTTATTTCGCCATCAGAAAGGCGAACAATGTAAACTGTACCGTCGCTTATTACAAACAAATGCTCATCATAACAGCGGGCAAGTCTGATACCTTTTTCATAGTTGTCTGCATACAAAAGCTTACCGCTTACGCCGTCATAAAGCTCGTAAAGAAGATTAAGGCAGAAGGGAAAGAAATGCCGCGACTCTTGGTATGCTGTGGTACGGAAGATTTTCTGATTGAGAACAATCGGGAGTTTCATCGTTTCTTAGAGACAGAGGGTGTAGAACATATT
>CALATF010000010.1 GCA_937891595.1 uncultured Clostridia bacterium | reverse complement strand
AACTAAGTAAAAAGATCATGACCTGCTGCATCTTTCATTTTTGAAAGTACAGAATCTTCACCGAATAACTATTCCTCTAATTCAGTATAATCTTTAAGATATGCTTCAACAATTTTATTATAATCTTCATATTGTTGTTGATTTAAGCTGGTAGGCAAACTCACAATGATTTTTATGGTTGGTTTAATAAGTTTAAAACTAACAACTTTACCTATGAAATAAGAAACCATCTTTTTTGTTAATTCAACATTTTTAATAACACCCTCTATTACAGGCTTAACAAAAACTTCGCTTGATGATATTTTACCACTAACTCTGTGAGCTTCTATGCCTATTTTGTTAACCTTCATATTTTTACCAACAGTTTCAAGTAAAAGCAAACTAGGTTCTCTTAAAACTATACCGCTACCTCTTTTATAAATAGTTGTATAATTACTGCCTATATCAATGCACAACTCATAAATAGCCATAATACTTTATTTCCTTTATCTATTATGAGATAAGTATAACAAAAAAAAATATCTGACAAAAGTAAAATTACCAACTTTCACAGATACTTTTTATTTTTATTTTAAATTATAAAACTTCTAAAGTTTTCTTATAAACTTTTTTGAAATCTTGAGAAGACTTCAAAGCTTCTCTTATTTCTATCGAAGCATCAATAGTAACGATTGTTTTCATAATAACAGAATCACCCAAAATATCACAACTTATGTCTTGAACTACACCTCTATGAGTTTTATCAAGAGCTTCAGCTAACCTTACAATTAAAGCTAACTTTCTTACAGCTTCTAAGTCTTCTTCTGTTAAAATATCTTTATATTTAATCCATTCAGTTAAACTGAAATCGCTTAAATTTTGGCTAGCACTAGAAAAAGCAGCAAGAACAATTTCCCTATGAGTAACACCAAGTACTTCTGAATTAAGTATTACATGAAAACTATTTTTTTCATGGTCATAAAATTTAATTCTTTGACCACTATCATGTAAGGCTGCAGCAATTCTTAAAACTTTAATATAACCTCTTGGCAACTTATGTAGTACTTTAAGTTGTCTAAATAATATTAATGCGAGCTCTCCTACTTGCTTAGAGTTGTTATAATCGCTATCATAAAAACTTTTGATATTATCTAAGCTAAAACCTAATAAGTCAGAAATAGGTTTTTCATTAGTTGCTGGGACTGCGGAGCTATAAATAATTCCTTCTTTCATACCTTTTGTAGAAATAGAAACATTTTCAAAGTTATTATTTTCAAAAACAGCCTTAATCATTGAAATTCCAGCTGCAAAAACATCTGACCTAGCGGCAGATAAACCTTTGATCTTTTTTGTTTTGTCAATATCCAAAGTTTTAACTAAATCAAACACATTAGTTAAATCTTTGTAAGTCATATTATAATTATGAGAAGCATCAACAGGATATTTCCTTATTTTTCTGCTAAGCATTCCACAACTTTCAAAAGCATTTCCTACGCCTATAAAAGAATATTCTGGTTCAACATTTTTTAACCATTCAATTTTTTCTAATTGTTTAGCAAAATCTTGAGTCATTTTTTCACAAGCTTTTTCAGGTTCTTTAATTTCTTCCATTGCTTTAGCAATAGTATAAGTTCCATAAGGAATTACAACTTGATTAACAATGTTTCTTCTATTGTATTGAACAATTCTTGTTGAACCACCACTTATATTAAAAATAACACCCTTAGGTATATCTAAAGAATTTACAACGCCATTATATAGTGCAGAAAGTTCTTCTTCTTGAGTAAGTAGCTTAAACTTAAAACCACAAGTATTATAAATTTCATCCATAAAACTTTTATAATTCTTTAAAGTTTTTAAGTTATGTGAACCAACTGCTATGATATTTGTAATTTTGTTTACTTCGCAAACCATTTTATACATTTTTAAAATAGTTAAAGCTTCGTTACTTCTTGCTATTCTAAGCAAGCCTTCCCCGTCAAAATCGTTAACTATTTTTACTGTTTCGCTCATTTCTTCAAAAACTGAAAAATTACCTGAAGGCAAAATGTTTGCAAGAATTAAATCTATTTTACTGCTTCCTAAATCTACTATTGCTATTTTTTCCAATTTACTAGTGCTCCTTTAATTCTGCTTGAATTATATATTAAATTTTAAAACAAGTCAATGTATTTTTAACTTACATCTTTTTACAAATAAAAATAATGCCGGATATTATCCCGGCATTATTTTAAAATACAACTTTTAAAGTATTACTTTTTGATAGTAATTGCTTCTACTGGGCAAATACCTTCACAGCTACCGCATTTAATGCAAACGCTATCATCAATTTCAGATTTGCCATCTACAATTTTAATAGCTCCTACTGGGCAAATACCTTCGCAAGCGCCACAACCGATACATTTATCTTTATCTACCATAAATACTTTCCTCCTAACTAACTGAAGTTAGTCTAGCACAGCAACCATACATTTGTAAAGTTTTAAATTTATTTTTTTTGTTTTTTCTTTGTTATCAATGCTATAATTTGCACCCCAGCTAAAACTAGTAAAAAAATACCAAACCAAACTTTTAAAACATTATTAGAAATGTTTTTTACAAATAACGAAGTTGCAAAAGAAAAAACAACTCCAAAAGAAGAAAATATTAAAGCAGGAAAAACAGTTACTAGCTTGTTTTTAATGTGAAAAATTATAATAAAAATTGCCATAATTACAAACGAAAATACATTTAAAAATTGGGCTTGTTTTTGTGCCACATTTAGAAAAATAGTTAATAATGGAATTAAAATAGTGCCACCACCTAAACCCATTCCACCCGCGACACCTCCAACAATCCCTAGTAATATTAATAAGAATATATTCATACTTATCCTCTTTTATTTTTATAAAAGCATTAAAACAACATTTTTAAACCTGCGGAAATCATAATAACAATAAAAATTATATTAATTGTTTGATTATTTAAAGTTTTTAATAATTTGGCTCCTACTAGGCCTCCAATTAACACACCTATAGTTAAAAATAGAGTTTGTAAAAAGTTAACTTGAATTGTTGTAATGTAAACAATTAAAGTGGGAATACTTATAATAGCCATTACTAAAACGGCTGTAGCATGTGCTTTTTTATCCTCTAAATTTAAGAAATATTTAAAAATAGGAACACAAAGCATGCCACCTCCTCCGCCAAACAAACCATTAATTAGTCCAACAAAAACAGATGATAATAAAAACAAAAAAATTTTATAATGATTACTCATAAATTTATTATGTTTTTTTTTATTATTTTTATTAAAAATAATGCTTTTTAAGAATAAAAGTAATTGCAATTTATTGTTAGTTGTTATATAATACAAAGGTTATTGTGGTGTATTGCAACTATTAATTTAGGAATGCAATCACAATTATAAAAAATCATTTAAAAGGTATGCTATGAAAACATTTACTTTAACAAAAAAAATATTATTTGTATTAATTTTTGCAGTTTGTACTTTCTTTACTAATAGTTTTGCATTAATTACAAACCTTTATGCAAAAGAAACAGTTACACACTATTTTTCTAAAAATACAAACAACATAACTAATGGTGATTTTGCTACTAGTTCTTCTTCTGACATAAATGGTCAACCTAACAAATTATCTTCTGGTTGGAAAACTGAAACAGGAGCAGATTCTAATAGTGTAAACAGTGGGGTTATTAATGTTGACACTACAACTTTTGCTTCAACAAAAAACAACAAATATGGTTTATTAGAAAACCCTGGTTATGATGAAAATATAAATTCTTCTGACAAAAACATACTTATGATTCAAGCTAAAAGCGAAGCAACTAAGTTTGCTTATGTTAGTGATGAAATTGAACTTGAAGCTTCTAAATATTACTTATTATCTATCCGTTGTAAAACTGGTATAAAATCTGGCGACGGTTCAATTTTATATGATGCAACTGCTTCAATTTATACTTCCTTATCTAGTAAAGAAAACTTTTATAGTATTCATACTTCAGGTGCTTGGAAAACTTATAACTTTTTTATAGCAACAGACACTTTTAATGCTTCTAAATTCAACATTGAATTAAGATTAGGAAATAAAACAACAGTTGATTCTGAAGGTGCTGTTTTCTTTGATTATGTACAATTATATGAAATTTCAAATTCCGACTACTTTACTGCTTCAGAAGATAACCAAAGAATAATTAATTTAAACAACGACTTTGTTCCTGCTTTTAACAACTCTAACTTTGAAGATTTAGATGAAAGTTGGGTTTTAGATGTAAATAACGACAATAGCAAATCTATAGCAGGTATCAAATCTACTAACAGTATTCATCAATATATTAAAACAAATTTTGATGAAACAATAAACACAAATGTAGCAAATACTTTTGTTCATGAAAATGAAAATTCCCTATTTATAGCAAATACTAAGGAAACAAAAACAAAAGTCAATTCTGCTGAAACTAACAAATTAAATATTAAACAACATGGCTTTTATAAATTAAGCATGTTAGTAAAAACAGGAAATCTTTCAAACGGTGGATTAGATATAACCTTAACCGATAATGATGAAATAACAACAACTCAAACAAGCATTACTTCTTCTTCTGGTTCTAATGAAAGTTACAATGGTTTCAAACTAATAGATTTCTATATAAGAGGTAACGCTAAAAAAGATGTTGATGTTAGTTTGTCCTTTGCTTTAGGAAGTGATAAAGACATTTCAGGTTGGGCTATTATAGATAATATTACTCTTGAAAAAATTAATGAAAGTGAATATAATAAAAAATCTTCTACTAACGAGCTTGATTTAAGTAAAAATGTTAAAAATACTGAAACAATTATCAATGGATCATTTGATTTTGTTGCAAATGAAACTTCTAATATTTCCTACCCTGCTTTACCAAAGAACTGGAAAGCTTCAGAAAATTCAAATGGTTTAAGTGGTGTAATTCGTGTAAGAAAAGAATATTTTGATGTTGATTGCTTAACATATGGTTTAACAAATAAAGATAATCCAGGGCCAAATACTGCTCATCCATTATTAAAAGAAAATGAAGAAATAGATGAATTAATTAATGTAAACACAACATATGAAAATGTTTTAATGGTAAGAAATAACACAAACAAAGATGTTTTCTTTACTTCTGATAGTTTTACATTAGACTCAAGTTCTTCTAGTGAAGCTAGTGTATACAAAATAGAAGTAGCTGTTAAAACACTTAAAAATGCAAAAGCATTTATAAGAATTATAGATAAAAATGGAAATACTATTGCAGTAAAAGATAATATTACAGCAAGTGAATGGACAAACTACACAGTATTCATTAAAAATGGCATTTCAAGTCAAGAAGTTAATTTAGAACTTGGCACCCATGGTAACAACGAAAACAATTATTCATTCTTTGATTATGTTCAACATACAAGTGACGTAGATTTAACTACAAGTGATATCTTATCAACTTCAAATAGCATTTATTGTGATTTGCTTGTAGATAGTTTTTACAATAGTTCATCAAATAAAGTAAATGATTTATACACTAATACAACCTACTCTATTTATAATCAAGATACGAATAACCAAAGTGCTATTTATAATGGAATTTTAGATACTTCCCTATCTAACATTAAAACTAGACAAGAAGCTAATGATAAAAATATATTAGTTATAACTAACAATGTTTCTACTCATCAATTATTAACATCTAACTACACTTACAAACTTAAAGCTAACGCCTATTATGAATTTTCAGTTTGGATTAAAACAGATTTTAGTGACATTGAAAACTTAACAAAAAGTGGTGCAATCTTTGAAGTTGTATCTGTAAATCAAGATAACGAAATTACAAGAAACGAAAAAACAAGAATTGATAGTATTGTTACTAACACTGAAGATAATAATGGATGGGTTAAATACTCTATTTATGTTTTATCCGAAAAGGAACAAACAGTTAAAGTTTTATTAGGACTTGGTAACAATGCTGAAAATTATTCCACTGAAGGTAAAGTTTATTTTGACGATGTAAAAGTAAGTGACATAACAAAAACAGAATATGCAAGTCAAAAAGCAAGTGATACAACATTAATAACAAAAGTTGTAACTGCTGATAAACAAGCAAATAACGAAAACTCAAACACATCAAACAACGAAGAAGTCCCTTCCGAAATTAACATTTGGGCGTTATTGTCTTCTATCATTTTAGTAATTGCTCTAGGTTTTGCTATTGCTGGTTATTTAATTAGAAGAATACCTAAAAAGAAAGTTGCTAAAGTAAAAGAAACAGAATATGTTAAATCTCCTATTTCAGTAGATGAAAACGAAATTAAAAGAGAATTAAAGTTAAATAGAGAAAAGAAATTAGAAGAAATAAATAAAAAATTAGCTGAACTTATTGAAAGTCGTGATAAACTTCAAGCTAAATACGAAGAAGAATCTGGCAAAGAATCTAATTTAACTAAAAAAGAAAAATTATATTCTACTCATATTAAAGAAATAAATAAAATAAATAAAGAAATAGATTATTTAAATTCTGCTATTTCCTACTCTAAAGAACCAGAAAACATTAAAGCTGAAGAAATAAGGGAAATTAAAAAACGTAAAAAACAAGTTGTAGAAGAATTTAATAAACTAAAACAAGAAGAAGTTAAGAATGATGATGATAATAAAACAAATAATAAATAAAAAACATTAATTAGTCATAGCTTTTAAAACTAATAAATAGTTATAAAACAAAAAAACTAAATCGTTTTAGGTTTAGTTTTTTTTGTTTTGATAAAATAGTAAATTAAATTTTTTTGCCATAATATAATATAAGTTTGTCATCTTCTATATAACTTATAATAAATTCAGTGTAACCAAAATGCAGATAAATAGACAAATTACGACTTTCCTTTGCCTCACTACCTATAGTCAAGTATGAAAAACCTCTTTCTTTAGCATAATGTTCAGCCATTTTTACTAGTTTCGAAATATGCCCTTGCCTTTCATATTTTTTCTCAATTCTAAAAGCATTCATATTTGCTACATTTTTACCATCACAAAGCAAAGGTTTGTTTTTAACTGCAGAACAATCGGGAGAAAACAACAATGTTATTTGACCAACTGGTTCATTGTTATCTAAAACAACAAAAGTTGTTGCTTTGCCAGTATTATTATATTCAATATATTGTTCTTTCCATCGAACCCAACAATCTTTGCCTTTATTTCTAGAAATATCTTTATCCCAAATCTTATATAAATCTTCTTCAGTTGCAATTCTGTAATTAAACATAAAAAATTTTCCTTCAATTTAAGGATAACACACAATATGTAAGTTTGTCTTTAAAATTTTATATCTTTTTTCTATATTATGCATAACGCGCTTTACATACAAGAGATTTACATCTAACCCAAATAAAAATCTAACATAGTAAACATAGCATGTTTTCCTTAAGCTAAACAAAAAAACAACAGGCTTCACCATCCTGTTATTTTTTTATTTTACTTTATTTCTTTAACATAGCTTCTACGTCTTTTATGTTGTATGTAATCAAATATTTCCCATTGAGATTGAATTTTATTGTTATCTTCTAGCATTAAATTTGTTTCAGCATATTCTAAATTTCTTTCTATCATGCCTTGTATTAAAACAGATAAAATCATAGCATTTACGCCTTTATTTTGATATTCAGGCCTAATAGCAATCAACCCCAAATCTATACTTTTTGGTTTTTTAATTTGTTTTAACATTCTAAAAATGCCAAAAGGAAACAACTTTCCTTTACTTTTGTTTACAGATTCAGATAATGATGGAAAAACTAAACCAAAGCCTACTAATTTATTATCCTCATTAACTATACCTAAAAGATAATCTTTATTTAAAATTAACCCAAATTGATCTATTAAAGAATCTTTAAGTTTGTCGGTAAAAGGGACTACTCCATATAGATGCGAATATGCAGCATCTAAAGTATCAAAGAATTGATCTCTGTATTCTTTTACAAAAGACTTAATACTTTTTGGTTTTAATAACCTAAGTTTATATCTTTTAGCAACTGCTTCAGCTATTCTGCTAACTCTTTCATTTCCTTCTTTTGGCTTAAATATTCTATATTCTAACCAGTCAACTTCTTTCTTAAAACCGTATTTTTCAATAAGTTCTGCGTAATATGGATGATTATATTGTTCTTCGAAAGTTGACATTTGGTCAAAACCTTCAATTAACAAACCTTCCCTATCCAAATCGTTATATCCCATAGGACCGTGAATAATTTCCATTCCTTGATCTTTAGCCCATTTTTCTACAGTTGAAAAAAGAGCATTTGAAACTTCTTCATCATTAATACAATCAAACCTAGAAAATCTAACCCTCTTTTCATTTACTTTTTGGTTATATAATTTTTGTATAATGCCAGCTATTCTACCAACTATTTTATTATCTCTGTATGCTAAAAAACATTTAACTATACAATCTTCATAAGATTCATTTTTCTTTTCATCAAATTTATTAATTTCATCTATATTTAAAAAAGGAACATAATTTTTATTTCCTTTATATAAATCGTGTGGAAATTTAACAAAAGCCTTAATATCTTTTTTTGTTTTAACTTCTTTTATCTCAATCATATTATCCCCTTAGTTTAATACCTAATAAGTATAAATGTTTTGATAAATTTTGGCAACTATATGATCAACTGTTGTCCAACAAATATTTGCTTTATGTTATTTAATTCTACAATGTAATCTTCACTAACATTAAATTTTTGAGCAATTAACTTTATTGTATCTGCTGGTTTTACAACATAACTTATATATGATTTATTTGGAATAATTACTATATCGCCTTTTTTAATATTTTTATTTTCGCATAAAATTTTGTCAATGGGAATATTGATTTTTTTTGAAAAATCATTAAAAGTAATGTTTTCTTTACAAACTATAACATTTTTTTCTAAATAACCTTCTAAAAATGTAATTATACTATTTTGCATAAATTTGTCCTTTTTTTTATCATTACTTCGACAAGATTATAATAAATATATATAAATTAGAAAAAATTTGTTACATTTTTTCTTTATATTTAAAAAAAGGAATTATAAAATTGAAAAAATTATTTAAAGCTATTGCTATATTAACTTCCTTTTCTGTTCTTACAAGAGCATTAGGTTTTATTTTTAGAATTTTTTTATCACGATTAATAGGTGCAGAAGGCTTAGGCATATACCAAATATCTTTTTCTATATTTATGGTTCTCGAAACATTTATATCTAGCGGGTTACCGCTTGTAGCTAGCAAAATGACATCTAAATTTGAAGCTAATAACGAAAAGAAAAACGAATTTTCATTAGTTACTACCGCTTTAATTGTTGGCATTATAACTGCCATAGTATTATGCTCAATAGTGTTAATCTTTAAAAGTTTATTTAGTTTACTCTTTACTGATAAGAGATGTATTAATATTCTTATAACATTATTACCGGCATTAGTTTTTTCTAGCGTGTATAGTATATTGCGAGGCAATATTTGGGGACATAAAAAATACTTTATAGTAAGCTTAACTGAATTTTTAGAACAGTTAATAAGAGTTATTGTGTGTGTTGTTCTATTTGCATTATTCTATTCAACATTTGACGGGGCTGTAATTGCCAGCTACTCTTTAGTTATTTCATGTTTAATATCTTCCCTACTTGTATTATTTTTCTATTTTAAAATAGGCGGAAAATTCACAAAACCAAAAGGGCAAGTTAAACCCTTATTAAAAGCAAGTATACCTATTACCCTAGTTAGAGTAATTTCTAGTTTATTAACTCCTATAATATCAATTATCATTCCTCTTAGGTTAGCTTCTATAGGATACACAAACGAGCAAGCACTTAGTGTTTTCGGTGTTGCTATGGGAATGACTTTTCCTTTACTATACATTCCTTCTACTATTATAGGCTCGCTATCTATGACTTTGATTCCAGATTTATCTTCTGCACTATCTACAAAAAACATTTGTGAAATAAAATCAAAAATAAATTTTTCAGTTAAGTTTTCACTTTTTATTGCTTTTGTTTTTGTTTGCTTGTTTTTTTCATTAGGAAATCAAATAGGTATTTTTGTTTATAGCAATGCAGAATCAGGTTATTTTTTAACATATGCTAGCTGGCTAGTAATCCCTATATGTTTAAGCGGTTTAACTGTAAGTTGTTTAAACGCCCTTAACTTGGAAATTAAAGGTTTTATTAATTATGGTATAGGAAGCCTTGTATTAATTTTTTGTATTGTATTTTTAACCAAATTTTTAGGTATTTTATCTTTAGTTTGGGGAATGGGATTATGTTTAACTATTGCATCTATTTTAAATATTTTAATGTTAAATAAAAACTTAAACGACAACTTTTTTAATTTTAGTTACATTGTAAAACTTATAATTTGTTCTGTTCCTACAGTTTTAATGGCTAAATGGTGTTTTGGAATTTTTAATAAATTCATGTCTTTATTCTTTAGTCTAGGGTTTTCATGTGTAATTAGCTTAATTTTTTATTTTGTATTTGCGTTAATTTTTAACGTATATAACTTTTCTTTTATAAACCTTAAAGCAATTATAAGTAAAAAAAGTTTTTCTAATAATGTTAAAAAACTTAAAACTAAATAAACCATGAATAATTACCTTACAATTTATAAAAACTAATAGTATGATTACTTTAATATTAAGATCTGCCATAGTATACTGTGTAGTTTTATTTGCAATTAGAATTATGGGAAAAAGACAAATCGGAGATATGCAACCCTTTGAGTTAGTTGTAACTTTAATTATAGCAGATTTAGCATGCGTCCCTATATCGGACTCTACTATACCCATAGTATTTGGAGTTGTTCCTTTATTAACGCTTGTAGTAACACACCACTTTTTTACATTTTTAAATAGAAAAAGTATTATCTTTAGAAAACTTTTAAATGGTAAACCAGTAATAGTTATTACACCTAAAGGCATAGATTATGTTGCGTTAAAAAAATTAAACATGACTCTAAACGATTTAACAGAGGGCTTACGCATAAGTCAATGCTTTAATATTGAGAATGTAGCCTATGCTATTGTTGAAACAAATGGAAATATAAGCGTTTTACTAAAATCAAATAATCAACCTGTATGCAATCAAGATATGAATATTAAGGCAGACGAAAGTTGCTTAGACGTTGTGTTAATTAATGACGGAAAAATATTAGATGAAAATATAGAATATTTAGGTCTAGACTTTGAATTTATTAAAAACCTTTTAAAAAAAGAAAAAATAAAAAAAATAAATGATATTTTAATATTAGCTGCTAACGGTAATGGAAAAGTATTTTTACAGGAAAAAAATAAAGATTGTAAAACAATAAATATAAATATGGAGAATAATAACTAATGAAAAGATTTATAGCTATTATTGTAATATGTGCTTTTCTTATAGGTATAGCTGTATTTGAAGAATTATACGCAAAAAACTTCATAAACACATTAACACAAAAAGCAGAAAATATTGAAGCTTCCATTAACCTAAATAAAGAAAATATAGATAATGAAAAAGTTAATAATTCATATAATGATTTAAAAGCATACTGGGATAAATCAAAAAAGGTTTTATGTTATTTTACTAATTATGAAAAAATAAAAAATATTGATGAAAGCATTGTCAAAATTGATATTGCCATTGAGTATAATGAAATATCTCTTGCCATAGAAAATATTACAGTTATTAAAGAATATGAACAAATCTTTAAAAATATAATAGGCTTTAATATAAACAATTTACTTTGATACAATTTTTAATAATTTTAATTACAAAGAAGTATGTTTCTAATATTTTATAAGTAATTTTATTTATTATATCAATTTTATTTAAATAAATTTTAATATATTATAATTTTGATAATATAAAAAAATGCTTGAAAAATTCAAGCACTTTTTTATTTAATAACTTTTCAAAAACTATCTAGAATAAATGAATAGAACAATTAAGAATTCCAAGCCAAAGACAAATAGCAAACAATAAAATAATTTAGAAGTTAAAATTCTTAAAAGAAGACCTTTCCTATTTGTTTTTTTCCTTTCTGTATTTTTAAAATAACGCATAGACATTTGTTGTTCATAGTTTTTTCTAGACATGCGTCTTTCTTCATTTTTTTCTTGTCTTATATATTCATCTTCTCTTCTTAAATCTCTTTTAGAAGGTCTAGAATTAATATTATGTTTTAAATCATATTCATATCGTTTATCAGGGTCTTTTAACACTGAATAAGCTTCGGTTACTATAGCCGTATAACGCTCGGCATAAAGCTTATCACCCTTGTAAACATCTGGGTGATATTTTGAAACTAATTCTATGAAAGCCCTTTTAATTTGGTCTGAAGTGGCATTTGTTCTAACTCTTAAAACTTCATAAAAATTCTTCACGTCAATATTATACAATTAATTTTAAAAATTTGCAATTACTTTTAATGTTACATTTAAAATGTAAATTTTTAAAAAATAAAACTTTTAGTTTAATATCTTATTTAAAAATAAACCTGTTTTACTTTCTTTAATTTTTGCAACTTGCTCTGGGGTACCTGTTGCTATTATTTGTCCTCCCCTGTTACCTCCTTCTGGCCCCAGGTCTATTATATAATCGGCAACTTTAATCATATCTAAATTATGTTCTATAACAACAACCGAATTGCCTTTTTCTACCAGACTTTTTAAAATGTAAATTAATTTTTTTATATCATAAGAATGAAGACCAGTAGTTGGTTCATCAAGAATATACAATGTTTTGCCAGTACTTCTTTTACACAACTCACTTGCAAGTTTTACACGTTGAGCTTCTCCACCACTTAATGTAGTTGCGCTTTGCCCTAGTTTAATATATCCAAGTCCTACATCATAAAGACTTTGAACTTTATTTTTAATAGATGGAATACTTTCAAAAAAGCTTAAAGCTTCTTCAACTGTCATATTTAAAACATCACTTATATTTTTCCCTTTATATTTTACTTGTAATGTTTCTTTGTTATATCGTTTCCCTTTGCACTCTGAACATGTAACATAAACATCTGGAAGAAAGAACATTTCAACTTTTTTCTCTCCGTCACCTTCACAAGCTTCGCATCTACCACCTTTAACGTTAAAACTAAACCTACCGCTAGT
>CALATF010000009.1 GCA_937891595.1 uncultured Clostridia bacterium | reverse complement strand
ATATTTTCTACATCGTCACCCACATAGCCAGCTTCTGTTAAAGTTGTAGCGTCACAACTAGCAAAAGGTACTTTTAAAATTTTTGCTAATGTTTTTGCAAGTAAGGTTTTACCACAACCTGTTGGCCCTATTAATAAAACGTTACTTTTTTCTAATTCTATAGGTTGTTTATCGCTTTTCTTTTCTTTTATTTCGGTATTATAATTTATTCTTTTATAATGATTATAAACAGCTACAGACAAAACCATTTTAGCTTCGTCTTGACCAACAATAAAATCATCTAATTTTTCTTTTATTTCATAAGGTAAAGGTAAATCTATTTTAGATTGAGGTACAATAATTTTCTCATCTTTAATAATTTCTTTACATACATCTATACACTCATCACAAATAAAGCTATCTCCACTTGGGCTAGCAATTAGTCTTTTAACTTCTGCTTGAGATTTACCACAAAAAGAACATTTTAAGTCTTTATCCATTTATAATTGTCTCTCCTTTTTTTGCTACATATAATGGAATTATTTTAAATAACAGGTAAAATATAAATATCTTACCTGTTTTATCTTAATAAAGTGTGTAGATTATTTACCTTTTTTTCTTGTATAGAAAATATCATCAATTAAACCATAGTCTTTAGCTTGTTGAGCGGTCATATAATAATCTCTATCAGTATCTTTTTGAACCTTTTTAAGTTCTTGGCCAGTTGCTTCACTTAAAATCAAATTGATTTTTTCTTTAATAGATTGAATATGTCTTGCTTGAATTTCAATGTCGCTAGCCTGCCCTTGTGCGCCACCTAAAGGTTGGTGAATCATAATTTCGCTATTTGGCAAAGCATATCTTTTACCTTTTGTACCACTAGACAATAAGAATGCACCCATTGAAGCCGCTAGACCTATACAAATTGTAACAACGTCACATTTAATATATTTAATAGTGTCATAAATAGCAAGACCTGCGCTAACACTACCTCCTGGGCTGTTAATGTATAAGCAAATATCTTTATCTGGGTTCTTGCCTTCTAGGTAAATAAGTTGTGCCACAACTATATTAGCAGTAGCATCTGTAATTTCTCCTGTAAGGAAAATAATTCTATCTTCGAGTAATCTTGAGTAAATATCATAACTTCTTTCGCCAGTACTTGTCTGGTCAACTACCATAGGAATTAGCATAATTTAATAGTCTCCTTAATAAAGAATATTATACACTTAAATATAAGAATATTAACATCTTTTTTATTTTTTTAAAGTTATTTGTCAGTTAAAAATATTAATTTAAATTATTATTATCTTTTAAGAAATGCATTAGTTTATTTAAAAGAACACTATTTTCAAAATAATTAAATTGTTGTGGGTTCATAGTATTTTTTATTTCTTCAATAGTTTTTGGTTTATCTGGGTTTGATAAATTAAATCTATCTTCTAAATCTTTATCTGTAACATCAATTTTTTCGTTTAACATGATTTGTTCAAGAACAAGTCTTGTTTTTACAGTTCTCTTAGCATCTTCTACTCTAGCTTTTTTAAGGTCAGCTATTGTAGTATTTGCATATTTTAAATAACCTTCTAAGCTTAAACCTTGATAAGACAAACGATATTCAAAGTCTTTAATATAGTCTTCTACTTGTTGGTCTATCATAGCTTGAGGAACATCAACTTTAGCATTATCAACAATCATATCGATAAGTTTATTTTCTGCTTTAGAATCTTCTTCTTTTTGTTTTGCTTCAGTTAATTTTTTCTTTTTATCATCAGTTAATTCTTTTAATGTTTCAAATTCACTAACTTCGCTAGCGAAAGCATCGTTAAGTTCTGGATATTGTTTTTCTTTAACAGCTTTAATTTCTACTTCGAATACTGAAGGTTTACCTTTAAGACTTTCTTCATGATATTCTTTAGGGAAAGTAACTTTAACATCTTTCTTATCGCCTTTTTTAAGTCCAATAAGTTGATCTTCAAAAGTATCAATAAAACTTTTTGAACCGATTTCCAAATCAAAATCTGTTGCTGTGCCACCTTCAAATTTAACACCATCTACACTGCCAGAAAAATCTATAGTAGCAATATCGCCGTTTTTAATTTCTCTATCTACTTCTACATATTTAACACGAGATTCTAATAAACCTTGAAGTTCTTTATCAACTTCTGCCTTAGTAACAGTTACTTTTTTCTTTTCAACTGTTAAACCTTTATAATCTCCTAATTCTACTTCAGGTTTAACTGTAATTGTAAGTACTAACTCTAAACCTTTTTCGTTAATGCTTTTAATATCAATTTCTGGCGCTGAAACAGGTTCTATATCTTTTTCTTTTGAAAGAACTTCAAAATAGTATCTATAGAAACAACCATCAATAGCATCATCAAAGAATAAACTTGCTCCATAAGTTTTTTCTAAAACCTTTCTTGGAGTATGCCCTTTTCTAAAACCTTGAACGCTATATTTACCTTTATTCTTTTCATATGCAGCTTGAACTGCATCTTCCCATTCTTTTGAATCAAGTGATAAATTAATTTGAACTCTTTTATCTTCTAGTATTTTTTTTGTGTATTTCATATATTTCTCCCAAATTTAAATTATACTTGGTATTATATCAAATAGCATAAAAAAAAACAATCATAAAAATCAAACAATTTCTGTTTTTTTTAATTTTTATGTTGTTTTCATAAAGTATATTTGTTAAATTTCAAATAAATTAGTTAAAAACCATAGCTATAAAAGACATAACTGCAAAAGACAAGAAAGCTAAACCCATAATAACACATATAACCATAGGCATTTTTGCATTAAATTTGGAAAAGAAATTCTTTTTTATACCTTTTGTTGTTTTAGAATTAGTTCCTATATAGTACACATCTTCGTCATAGTCAAACTTTCTAGCATCTATATATAAATCTTCTTCGGTAAAATCTCGTAAGCTTTCGTACCTTTGTTTAGCACGCCATGCAAGCACAAAAAAACTAATGCTTATAACAAAAGCACCTATAACAAAAAAACCCATCCATAAAACCGAAATAGTAATAAGCAAAAAAGATATTGCTATTAATAAAATTAACCAAAGATATTTTTTTATAAAATTTTTCATGTTACATTATAAAGAAAGTAAATAATACGATTACAACAATGAATATAATTAGAACAACCATATAAGCATTGTTACGCCTTGTTGTAGCATAAGAAAAAGCACAAATGATTGTAACTAAACAAGATAAGTAATAAGCTATTTTATCACACCAGTAAGCCACATCCGTAGTTGTGCCTAAAACATTTGCCACTACATATTTAACAACCAAAGCTGTTGCTATAAACCCAACTGCTATAAATGCGAAAAGATTAGCAAACTTTCTTGAATTCATAAAATATTCTCCCTTATGGTATAAGAATAACCTTTTTTATTAATTTTGTAAATTAAAAATACAAAAATAAAGATTAATAAATAAGACTCAATTAAAATTTTTCATTTAAAAAATCTTGAAAATATTGTGGAAGAGGTGCAACAAATTGCATTTCTTGATTTGTAACAGGATGAATAAAAATTAATTTATGTGCATGTAATAACTGCCCTGCTAAATTAAATTTTTCATTTTTCTTCCCATATAATTTATCTCCAACTATAGGGTGATTTAAATAAGCAGAATGTACTCTTATTTGGTGCGTTCTACCCGTTTTTAGTTCATATTCTACATATGAAAAACCAGAATTATACTTTAGAACTTTATAATGGGTTATTGCAATTCTTCCTTGACCATTAGGCACTACAAAAATTTTTTCATGCTCATGCTTTCCACGAGCTAAACAAGTTTGAACAATTCCACTTTGATTATTAAATTTACCATATGTTACCGCCCTATAAATTCGGTGACAAGTTTTATCTTGAATTTGCTTTTGTAAACTTATATGTGTTTTATCATCTTTAGCTATAACTATAAGACCAGAAGTATCTTTATCTAACCTATGAACAATACCCGGCCTAATTTCTCCATTAATTCCACTTAAATTTTGCATTTTAAATAAAAGTGCGTTAACTAATGTATTTGTTCTTACTGCCCCTGCTGGGTGAACAATCATGTTTTGTGGCTTGTTTATTACAGCCAAATATTCATCTTCATAAACAATATCTAATTCAATGTCTTGTGGAATAATTTCTGTTGGTTGAGGAGGTGGTAATTCTACTGCAACTTCGTCATTCTCTTTTAATTTATAGCCACTTTTTACAACATTTCCATTAACAAAAATTTTATTTTTCTCAAGCAAGGTTTTTATATAACTTCTTGTAACGTCTTTTAATAGTTCAGATAAAAACACATCTAATCGCTTATTTTTATTTTCATTATCAACTTTAAAAATAATATTATCTTGCATCATTATTTTCCTTTTCTTTAGGTTTATAAATAAAAAATGCATAAATAGCAAATAGAATACAACCTATTAATAAAAAGCTATCTGCTAAATTAAAAGTTGGAAAGTTAGGAGCGAAAATAAAATAAATAAAATCTCTAACACCGCCCAAAAAAATTCTATCTATTAAATTTCCAACTGCACCACCAAGTATAAACGAAAAAGCTAAGTTATAAACAATGTTTTTATTTTTAGTTTTAAAATCATATATACTTACTGCTACTATAAATATTACAGTTATTGTTATAAGTAGCCATAGTTTATCACTAAGTATACTCCATGCGCCACCTGTATTTAAATATTCTAATGGTCTAACTCCTATAATATAAGGAATAATTGTAAAAAACGATGTGTTAAAAAAAATATATTTAGATAATAGGTCTAAACCTATAACAGCAAAAATAATTAATACTTTAACTAAAGTAAATTTTAAATAGTCTTTCATGCTTTTTAGTATATATTAAAAATAAAAAAAACAAAAATAAAATTTGTATTTATTTTTGTTTTTAATTATTAACATATCCTTATTTTGCTTGTGTCATAATGTTAATACCCTCAGGAGTCATTAAGAATAAATCGCCTTGTAATCTTTTAATACTCCCTTTTAAAGCATATACCGCACCACTTAAAAATTGCAAAATTTTATCTGCGTCTTCTGGTTTAATTTGACCTAAGTTGACTATACAAGCTTCTTTTCTTCTTAGACATTCTACTAAAATTTTAATACCTTTATTATCTTTTGGAGCATAAATAATTAAATTTTTTCCTGAAATATTGCCTGGCAAATCTGAAAACTGAGCAGTTATATCGTTTACATTTTTAAATTCATTAACAACAAAAGAATTTGCTAAACCATTATCGAAATTATCATACTTTTCATCAGTAAAATCTTCTGTTTTTTCTTCTTGAACAACAGAAGTACTTTTATTTTTTGAATTATCACTAAAACCCATGCCTTTCATTAAAGAATTAAATAATCCCATAATTCTGCCCCTTTTAATTATAATTTAATACTATCACATTAAAAAAAGTAAATCAAATTTTTACAAGCTCTTTTTTAAACAACACCTGGTCTACCATGGCCTGGATAAAAATCATGGCCTTTATAATTTTTTTCTATTAAACTTAAACTATTTTGCATATCATCCACGCTTCCCGTTAACAAATCTGTTCTTCCATATGTTGAATTAAATTTAGTATCACCGGTAAAAAGAGTGCCGTCAATATCTATACAAACACTACCGTCTGTATGACCTTTTGTAATAAAAGATTTAATATTAAACTTTCCTAACTTAAATTCTTCTTTTTCACCTAAAATAACAAAAGATTCCCTTGGTTCTTTACATGTTTTAAATAATCCAAAAACAGGAGAATAATTATATTTTGGGTTATATAATTTTTCAAGTTCAGGTCCTGTAATATAGCATTTTACATTGTAATGTTTTAAAATCTTTTCTAAGTTAACAAAGTGATCATAATGGCCATGAGTTAAAAACACCGCCAAAACTTTATTGTCTTCTATTCTTGGAATGATATCTTGTAATTCTGCAGAAGCATCAACAATAATGCACTCGTTATCATCGTTTATTACCATATAAGTATTATTTTTTAATTTTCCGCTTACGTAAGATTTTATTTTCATTAGAATTCACACTCTTTTATTTTTAATTAGATTTTTTAATAGCGTCTACTGGCTTCATTCTACTAATTTTAATAGTAGGTATTATTGTAGCTATAAATGAAACAACAAAACATGCTAGTAAAACAGCAACAATAGGCCAAATACCAACTGAAAGCAAAGCAACTTTTTCTATAGCTGTTGACTGCAAATAACCTTTAAATCCATTGTATAATAAAATGTTAACAAGTTCTGTTCCTAAAAAGATTAACCCCCATGATAACACAGTTGTTATAGCACCAACTATTAAAGTTTCTATTAAGAAAATTTTACTTACGTCACTACCTTTTGCGCCAAGAGCACGTAAAATACCTATATCTTTTTGTTTATTTACTACACTAAGGGAAACAAAGTTAAACAATAAAATAGCTGAGAAAATACCTAAAATTAATGCCACCCATTGAAATACTATTGAAAAAATATTAAATATTTCATTAACCATATATAGTGTAGTAGATATTTCTGAAACATGGTACATATAACCACTATCAGCAAAACGTAATAAATCTTCAGATTGTTTTACGTCTTTTGGAAGTTGAACATATAAAGATTTTAATCCAAAATTATCTTCGTTAATAATCTGAGAAAGTTCTTCACCAACAACACCACTAATGTTTTCATATGTTAAAGCAAGTCGTGGAAAAGATTCTAAAACCGTAGGGTTAATATCGAAAACACCAACTACAACAAGGTCTTTAATTTCACCAACTGTGCTTTTTGTTGAAAGCATTTTAAAGAAACCTATATCGGCACTTTTTAAAACGTCTTCTTTAATTTGGGTTGTTCCTTCTTCATAAAAGTACTCTTTAAATTCATCTATAGAATTAAATTCTTTGTTGAAAATTCTATTATATTCTTTAAGCGGTATTACAATGCCATTTGTTTTATTCGTGTTACTTAATGTTGAAAATGTATCTTTACCTGCACTAAAAACAGTATTGTATAACTCATCTATTTCATCTTGGCTTAACATTAAAGAATTAAGATAAACATCTATACCACTTGTTCTAAACATATACCCTGTTTCATATGTTTCAAGGCTATCTTTTTTAAAGTATTCTTCTGTTGATGAACTTTTTAATCTAAATCTTGAAGCTTTTGCTGCAGTATAGTTTTCTTTAACATAGTTTAACATATCTGCATTTGCAGTATAAAATACAGAATAGTTGTTTATAACTTCATTACTATAATTGCCAAAATCTTTATGCTTAGAAAAATCTGTTGGATTAATTGTATATGTATCTATAACATCCTTAAATTTTGTTGCATAATTTGTTTCAATTACACCGCATATTTCAAGTTCAAAATTAAAAGTATCTTTGATTTTATAATTTTCTTGTCCTTCGACTATCAAGTCGGCGTGATTTATTATTTCGTCACCGTTACTATCTTGTGGTATTTTTATAATATTATTTTTAATTAAACTATCTGCAAAATAGTCAGTAATTACGACTGCATGGTCGCCTTCTTCAAAAGGCATTCTTCCTAATAGTTTAGCATCACATGAAAGAATATCATCTAGTCTCTTATTATAATCTTCACCTAATAAAACAAGCCCATTTGAATAGGTAATGTATGGTTTAGAAATAGACTGTCCAAGCATACTCATAATTACTTCTAAAATATTAATTTCCGTCATCGATTTACTAAATTGTAACGACATACCATAACCCATGTTATAAGTCAAATCTGGAAATTTATTATTAAGTTTATTAAGGTTATTAGGCAATATTGTATTTTCAACTGAATAATTTAGCGAGTTATATTCCTCTACATACTCGCCCTGTTTTAAAACAATTTGAGTTATGTTTCCGTTATAAAAACTTCTTGAACTAGCATTAGGCAAATCGTATGTGGCAAAGTTTTGGCTAAGCCCAAATAGTGCTAACGAAACCATAGTTAAGAAAATTGTAAAAAACAATCTGAAAGGCTTACTTTTAAAGTTAGAAGCACCTATTTGAGTTGCATATTTACTTGGTAACCTAGATTTAATTAGTTTAAAACCATCTTTAAACTTTGAATCTTTTTCCTTTGTTTGTTTGAAACTAACCTTCTTTGTTTGTTTAAATTTTAAAGGTTTTTCTTTACCTTCTTGTGCTTTATTTATTTTATTAATTTCTTCTTTAGTTAAAGGACGGTTAAAAGGAACTAAAACTTCCTCATCATTAATTACCAAATCATCAGTTTTAAAATTACCTTTTACTCTTGTAACGTCACTAATTACATTGCCATCTGCAAGTTCAATAATTCTATCTGCATACTTCTCTGCCGAATCCTTGTCATGGCTTACAATAACTACTAGTCTTGTTTTTGATAGTTCTTGTAATAAATTAAAAACTTGTTTACTTGTATTACTATCTAAATTTCCTGTTGGTTCATCACCAAAAATAATTTTAGGATCCTTTACCAACGCTCTAGCTACTGCAACCCTTTGTCTTTGCCCACCACTTATTTCATTTGGCTTTCTGTGTTCAAAACCTTCAAGCCCAACTTGTTTTAAAATTTCTTTTACTTTTTGTTTATCCACTTTTTTATTTTGAAGTTTTAGAGCAAGCGCGACATTATCATAAATAGAAAAATTATCAAGAACATTAAATTCTTGAAATATAAAACCTAAATAAGTGTTTCTGTACGAATCATAATCTTTTGCTTTAAATGTTTTCGTAGTTGAGCCTTGAATTATAATTTCGCCATCATCAGGAGCGTCTAAACCACCTATAATGTTAAGTAAAGTAGATTTACCGCTACCAGATTTACCTAATATAAAAACCATACCGTTATCAGGAAATTTAATGTTAACACCTTTCAAAGCGGTACAGTTCGTACCTTTTTTACTTTTATATGTTTTAGTTATTTTTCTAAGTTCCAACATATTTATTTATACATCCTTTATTTATTTGCATTTTCTTTTAAAAATTTTTCGATGTACTCAAAACAATCTAACAATTTTTTATCTATTTTAAAATTAGCAAATAGTAAAACTGTGTAAACATATTTTTTTAAATTGCTAGTTTCTTCTAAAATTTTGTAACTAACTTTAAAATTTAAATCAAATACAAAACTTATATGTAATAAAACGTGAGAGTAAAAATTCATTTCCTCTTTGCGTTTATATAGTTTGTGGCTATAAAAATTATCTAGTTCTTCTTGTTCCAGTTTTCCTTTTTTTAACCCACTTAATTTTGGATCTTCAGATAAAACACGATAAATATCAATTTTGTCAGCATCCCTAATTATATTACAAAACAATTTTTGTTCTTCTGAAAAAGTTGGTTCAATACAATATTTGTTATGATATTTTATAGCTAATTTAACTATTTCCTTTTCTTTATCCGTTAAATCTGAAACAAAATTATCTAATTCATTATTATTAAACAAAGCTTCAACTGACGCATCAGCATGATCCATTGTTGTTAAATCATTAAGCGAATTAAAATTTTTAATTTGGGAAAACCTGCCATAATCATGAAAAAGAGCAATTATAGAACTAATATAAGCATCTCTAATAGATAAATTTAAAGATTTAATAATCAAATCATTAACCTTTTTTGTTTCAAAAGTATGCTTAAACTTTAAGGCAATAAAGGAGTTACTTATATCAAAATTAGAAACAAGATATTCTTTTAACTTATTTTCTATTACAGATATTTTTTTATTATATTCTTCTTCTGTTAAGCAAGTTTCCATTTTAATTACTCTCCGATAAATTCTCTTATCAAACTGCCTTTAGGAATAAACTCTTCATCTACAGTAGAACATACTTTAAATTTTTCTAAAAAATCTTTTATAATATCTATTTCCTTACGCTTTTCAAATTCTTTAAGTAATAGATTTTTATATAAAAGCGGTTCATAAAAATGAGTTGTATTTAAAAAATAATTAGCCGTGTTTTTAAAAGGTCTAATATTTTTTTCTTCCCCAGCACAAACATGTTCCCAAAGTTCAATAGTTTCTTCAAAAGGAGTATGTCTTTCCCTTTCATCCCTTACAATACGTCTTAAAAACCTAAGTTCACGAGCTTTAATAATAACTTTGTTTTGAAAGGTAAAATCTGTATTACAATGCACATACACTCTATAAATTTTTTCTTGGTCCAAACCTTCTGAAATTAAAGGGTTTAGCGCATGAATGCCTTCCATAATAATAACTTCGTTTGGTTTAACTTTACATTCGTTCCAAACATTTGTTCTTTTATGAGTTTTAAAATCAAATGTAGGTGTTTTTGTTACACCAGTAGTTAATATGTCATTTAAACAACTTTTAACACATTCAACATCAAGAGCAACAATACCTTCCATATCATGCTCACCGTCTTCCCTTAAAGGCACAGTATCTAAATCTCTAAAAAAATCGTCCATATTAAGAACATACGATTTTATTCCTAAATTTTTAAGTTCTTCTTTTAATTTAAAACTAGATGTTGTTTTTCCTGCTGAAGAAGGGCCTGTAATAAGCACTATTTTTTTACCATAAATACTAATTTGGTTTGCAATTTCTCTTATTTGGCCTATATAAGCGTCTTCACCTCTAGCAATAAATTTATATATATTTTCGCTATTTTTTTGGTTAATGTCATCTATATCAACGTTTATTCTTAAATGTTCTGACATATTAAAAATTCAATCCTTTTAATTTATGAGTAATAAATTTTATTTGCATATTCAACAACTTTTTCAAAATCTTGTTTTTTAGATGCTTTTAATAATTCTACTATATTTTCGTTTGCAATCTCAGAGTCATCTACACCTGATTTTTTTACAAGTAAGCACCAGTCTTTTAAACAACCTTCAACAGAGATTAAGTTAATTAAAACAAAATCATCTTTGCTAAAATAATTTTTAAAATAATAGGTCCACTTTTCACTTGGAACATTTTCCAAAATTTCTTCAGCAATCAATCTTGATTCATGTATAGGACCATTATTATTACCTAAATAAGTAATAACAGCTGGCGTGATTATACTACGCAAAAACAAGTTAGGATAGTGATTAATTTCTGATAATTGTATTAAAGGTGCAATTTCGCCCTGATGATTGTTTACACTATAATGGCTTGAAAGAACATCTTGACAATTCTTTAAAATTTTAGAAACAGTTGGCATATCTGTATTGAAATCTTGTAATTTGATTTGTGAAGAAATTTCATTAAAAACCTTATTAATAGGTGCATCTGGGGCTGAAGTCTTTAAATAGTAAGAAATAAATTTTTTGTCGTTTAAACTAGCATTATCCCAAAGGAAAGGAAAAACATTTTTAACATTTTGGCATAAAACCTTAAATTTTTTTGCATCTTTACAATTATTATTTCTAAGCATTGCAAACATAATACGAATAAGCAAATTCTTATGTTTATTAGTAGACTCGATAATATCGTTGTATATATCCGAATATGGCAGAATATCAACTGTATATAAAGCTTCGATTGTTTCTTGAATACTTACAGTAAAAGGTTCAAAATCTTTTGTTAAAACGGCATCAAAACAATTTACTATTAAATATTTTGCCTTTTCTTTATCTACTTCTTGACTTCCTAAATTTTCTTTACGCCTTTGTAAGATTTCAATCATTTGCATAATTTTAATTTTTTCTTGTTTTGAAATTAAATTAAAATCAGTAGCAAGCCTTAAAATAAAAATGTCAAAAAACTTAGATATAAATGTTTTATCAATCCAGTGAGTTATGTTTAAAACAATATCTTCACCAACAGCAAATACTGCGTCCTGCAAAACTTTTATTGTTTTATTAAAGACATATTCCACAACATAATTATACATACCAGCGTTATATGAAGTTAAAATAAAGTCTTTATCGTCCTGAGTCAGCGTAGTGTCTGAATTTTCCACGATTTCTTCAAAAGTACTATCTGTAATATTGCACTTTTTACGTGCTTCATTCCAAATTATTTTCATTTTTTCACCTCTTCATAAAAAACCTCTCCATCTTGAGAGTGAAAAAACACCCCTACTATTTTTCTTATGCCTGAATTAATTATACCATAGGCAGCCCTTTTTCTTGCGCCACCTACAATATTTTTCTTAGAGTATTTATCAGCTTTAATAAACACATTATAAGCTCTTATTCTTCCTGCATTATCAACAATAGTTATTCCATCATAGTTTAACATAGAAATAAAAAGCTCGGCTATATTGTTAAGCTTAGATTCAGAATAACTTTTTGTTTGTAAAAAAGTTTTTGAAAATTCTATAGGTTCTTCTAACCAAATACCGTCGTTAAAATAACCTTTATCTTTATAATCTTTATCTATAACAACGCAAATAGCACCATGAATGTCATTAATAGCTTTTTTAAGAATATTTTCGTACAAAATTTTAATTTCAGTTAATTTATTTTTAGTAGTTTTTAATTTAGAAAAACTAGCGTTAACAAATCTTTTAATAACATTACTTCTATTTAAAAAATTAGAATCATTAATAGAAAAGTTAACGATAATATCGCTACCTTTAACACCGTGCAAATTTATTGCATATGCGCTAAGAGTATCTAAGTAAATTAAATTAAATTTTTCATTAGTCATTAAGTTTTCCGATTCAAAAACAAGTTGATGTAAACTCTTTTCTTTAATACTATTAAAAACTTTACAAATGCCGTAGTTAATTTTACCGTCTTTACATTCTATGTAAGTAGCCCAGTCGTTTAAACAAAATAATAATAATGATTTTAAACGAGAATTAAACATTTTTTCATCACTATCACTAAATAATTGTAACTTAAAACAATTTGGAATAGTACGATTAACAAGTTCTATATTATTAGTAAAAATTATTCTTGGTTTAATTTTTTGGCTTTCTTCCTCGTAACTACAAAATTTATAAAAGTTATTAATAAGTACTGATATTAAGTCTTCTGGCATAGTAGGATATTCTTTTGCAATAAATCTTAATACAGCTTCTTTAGCTTCGGTAAAAAACAAATTATCTGCCATTTACCACATTCCTCCCCTTTGTTTTTCTTTTTATTTTTTAAAACCACCATAAAATTTAGATGTGCAGTTAAGCAACCAGTTAAGTGGTAAAAATCTGTTTACAAAGTTTAAAACCTTATATTTAGTCCCTATAATTGCATATGGTTTTGGTTTGCGTTTTTTTGAAATTTTATAAATTGCTTTTGCTACCTTTTCAGGTTTCATGCGTTTATCTTCATTCTTATCAATTTTTTCAGCCGCATTTTTAATTCTGTCGCCATACCTTTGGTTAGTTTCAAAAACCTTAACTCTGTTCTTTGTAAAATTAGTTTTAACGTCACCCGGGCAAACAGCACACACACTAACACCAAAAGGCTTACACTCCATTCTTTGCGAATAAGATAACATATTAAGTGCCGATTTACTTGAACAATATAAGCCTCTAAAAGGTAACGGAAACAACGCACACACAGAACTTATGTTTAAAACTTTGCTTCCCTTTTTC
>CALATF010000008.1 GCA_937891595.1 uncultured Clostridia bacterium | reverse complement strand
TAGATAGCTATATTACAACTTACATTAAAGGTTCATCATGCATAGGTGGTGCTATCGGGCAAAATAGTTATTCTGCTAACCAAATGTATTTCAGAAATTCAAAATCTAATACTAACACAAATGCTAATATAACTATTAATGTCAACGATATTAATACAACAATGGTTGTTGGCGGATTAATTGCTTTACAAAAAGCATCTCAAGTAACTAACTTATTTGCTAGCGCTAATATTTTAGTCAATGTAACAGATTACTGTGCTTTACACATAGGCGGAGTTATAGGTCAAAGCGCCCAACAAACTATAATTGAAAGTGCTATTTGCGATGCTGAAAGTATTACTATAAAAAATACAAATGATTTTGAAATTAATAAAGATAAACAAATATCTTTATCCGTAGGCGGTATTATTGCTAGTTTTGATGGCGAAGATAGAGATATAACTTTAAATAATATTATGTCTTTTGTAAATATTATTGCAGACCAACACAACGTAATGTATGTTGGTGGTGCTGTTGGCAGAACAAAAGATTTAATTGCTAATAATGTAATTGTACTAGGAAATATCACATTAAATCGTGGTAAAGGAATTAATGCTGGAACTGCTCCTTTATTCTATAGCGGTGAACATAGAATAGGTGGTCTTGTTGGATATATTTCAAGAAAATATACACAGGAAGATAGCTCATTTGGTGTAATAGTTTTAAGTACTATAAGAGATTATGCTATTGCTCAAAAAATGAATTTACACATAGGACCTGTTATAGGTACTGATAGAACACGTAATGTTTATCAAACTAAAGAAGGTGGCGCAAGAGAAACTGTAACTAAAGTTGTAAAGACAGATGTTCATTCTTATAAAACTTATTATAACGAACCTATTTCATTATTAGCAAATAATGGTTATGATAATGTTTCTGATATTGAAGGAAACGAATATTCTAATATTAAATATAGCTTTAAAAACATTAATCAAGGTGACTTGTTAAATGTTGGAACTAAGGATAAACCTCTTGATATTGGAGATGTTGTTAACTTCGCAACAATGTTTAATTACATTACAGAAAACTATGATGAAGAATTTAAGTTTGATGGCGAAAACTTTAAATCTAACTTCTATTCAATTTACTTTGCATTACCAAGTGAAGATGATTTAGATTCTGAAGGGGAATATATATCTGGCTCTAAATTAAAGCCTATTCAATATTCAAATGAGTTAGAATCAAATAAGTTAGAATCTAATAAGTATTATATTTTAAGTGAAAATTTAGATATAAAAACTGAAATCATATCTACAGAAGCAACAAACTGGGTATTTAATGGACAAGGTAATGCAATTACTACTTCAGGAATTTCTATTTTTAACACAATTACAGAAAATAGTGCTGTAGTTGGTGTGTTGACTGTTGTAAATGCAACTAGCTTTGAAATAGAAAGCGGTGCTATAGCAAAAACTAATAATGGATTTATATTCTCTTGTGGTAGTGCAGGAAATATAGGTAGTATTAAAAGTGTTATAGGAAATGCTATTTCTGGTATAGTTCATCGTAATTATGGTGTAATTAATAGTAGCTTTAGTTTAGTAAACTTATTTAGTTCGGCTTCAGCTTCAGGTATTACAGCTGTTAATGGAAGTTCTTCTAAAATAGGTAACATTTATAGTTGTTATTACACAGGTACTATAACTTCAATAAATTCAGATGCTACATACGCTGGTATATCTGTAAATAGTGAAAATGGTACTATTTCAAATAGCTATACTATGGCTGACATAGATTTAACTATTAGTGAAAACACAAAATGTTATCCAGTAGCAAAAACAAGTAATAAGAAAAACTTATTTGAAACTTATTACGACCATGTATCTTATACTGGTGGTAATGAGGGTGATTATTTACGTGACCAAGCTCTTGCTTCAGAATTACTTTCTATAAATGGTTTTAAAGTTTGGACAGCTTCTTTTGCAGGCGATACAACAGCTTTAAATTATAGAGAGGGTATAGGTTCTTTAATTAACCTTAAAGGGAACTGGTTAAGCCCTGGAGATAATACTGAAATTAAAAATTTATATGCTTCTTCTGGTAAGGCTCAAAAAGAAAGCAGTGGTGATATTAAATTAGAAACCTCATGGTTTAACTTTGGTTATACTACTTTAAATTTCAAAAACATTTTAGTTAACATTAAATCTGGTGATAAAGTTATTTATGATAATATCTTTAATTACCTTCAAATGATATATACTGGTAATGGTTTGGCTTTGCAAGACAATGAAAAAGCAACTAAACCAGAAATGACCAATAACTTAATAGATGCTCCTTATAAAATTAAACACGCAGGAATGCTTGATATTTTAGTAAGAAGTAGCAATATTAAAGGTTTAAATGATATTAAACAATATTATAAATATTATATTTTTGTAAGAAACTTAGACTTTAAAAAATATAGCGAGGTTACTTACTGGTCAGAGAACTGGGATAGAGATGGTACTTTCTTTGTAGGTCACATAGAAGGAAACGGTAAAATTGTTTCTAATATGTATTCTTCATTTGGATTATTAAGAGCATTAGTTAATGTAAATGCAATAGACAAAAAAGGTGTTTCTGTTGATACTACTGTTCAGAATATAAAGTTTTATAATTGCTATTCAAAAACAGGTATGATTGCTGGTTACCAAGATAATGGTATAATAAAAAATATTGAAATAAATGAAGGCTATGTTATTAATGGTGATTATACTAGCTTCATTAGTGGTAAACTTGATGATGTTAAATATCAAAATTTAACTCAAACGGGAATTGACACACAAAAATATTTGCGAAAAATAAAAATTACTTCTATGGTAGTTATTGTTAATAATGAAGTAATTACTAAAAATGCAGTCATAGATGGTGAATCTGCAAGCTTTGCAGGTGGAATTGTTGGCATAATGGAAAAAGGTCAAATTATTGGTCTTGAAAATGATAAAAATCTTTGGAAATTTAATAACTTTTATGTTGCTGCTGATGGTAATGGTGTGGAAAATAGCTATATAGGTGGTTTAGTTGGATATTTAGGCAATAATAATACAGAAAACATAGCAGAAATAACAAGTGGAACTGATAAAGGAACTTGGACGTTAAGTAAAATTAATGTATATGCTTATACAACTAATGGTGTTGTAACAAATAATAGTTATGTTGGTGGTGTTGTAGGTGCTGTAGCACATGGATTAGTTAAAAATATTAATTCATCTAACACAATATCTTCATATTATTCTGCCGGTTCAATAGCTGGATTAGTAGATAATAGTTATGCAGAAATTAATTCTTGTTCTAGCTCTACTTCAAATATTGTTATTGATAATAAAAAAGTAAATGCAGGATTTACTTCTACTTTTATAACCTCTGATAGGGATGTTAACGTAGGCGGTATAGTTGGTATAATTAATAGTGGTAACATTATTAATTCAACAAATAATAATATTATTTCTATTAGTGCAATGATAGACTATTCAACTAATGCTGGCGGTACATCTGTAGAAATAAATATTGCTTTAGGTGGTATTTCAGGTACAGTAAATGGTGGGGAAATAATAGACGATTGTAAAAACTTAGCAGACATAACAATAGGCGAGACTAAAGGCGAGACTGAAGGCGTAAAATATGTAGGATTTGCAGGCGGTATTGCAGGTTTAATGAATGGTGGTAATGTTTCAAATAACTATAATGGTGCAAATGGAGTAATTCCGAGTATAAATTCTAATAAATATTCAGGTGGTATTGTTGGTGCTATTTATTATGGTTCTGTTGAAAGTAACGAAAACTATGGAAATATCAATTCTAGTTCAATTGCAGGTGGCATTGTTGGTTATGCATGTGCAGTAAGTTCAAAAGAAATAAATATTGCAGATGATTATAATAACGGGAAGGTAGGTGACGATAAAGTTGATGCTATTGTTGGTGGTATTGTTGGCGAGGCTTTAAGTTCTGGTGGAAGTATAATAATTGATAGTGTTAATAATGGTGCTAATGGCTCAATTATTAGTACACAGTCTTGTGCAGGTGGTATTGTAGGTATTGCAAACTCTGATAATATTGAAAACCTTAAATTAACAAGTTGTTCTAATGAAGGAAATATAGCTAAAGGAAAATATTCAGGAGGTATTGTTGGATATTCACAAGAATCAACAATTAGTGCTTGTACGAACATTGGAGATGTTAATGGCTCAACGCTCGCAGGCGGTGTTGTAGGATTCTTAAAATCAGGTTATATGACGGGCTGTTCTAGCAGTGCTGAAACTGTTAAAACAACAAGTGGTTCGTCTATTGCTGGTGGCGTTATAGCTTATATGCAATCTGGTACTTTACAAGGTAATATATATAATTATTCGACTGTAACTTCATCTGGCGGAAATTCTATCGCAGGCGGTGTATTAGGTGCTTTTGGTGGCGGAACAACATTCAAAATGGTTGATGCAAATAAGGTTTATGCTACTTTAACTAATAATGGTGTTGTAGGTGGAAATAAAGTTTCTATCGCCGGTGGTATTATAGGTGTTAATGTTAATGTAATAGATCTTGTTGAAACTCAAAACAACGGTAATGTATTTACAGGATATAATAGCATATCAACCATAACCTTCTTAAATCCTGTAGAAGTTAGTGAAGCAAAAATAGAATTTAATAATGATTCTTCTAATGTTGCAGGCGGTATTATAGGTTTTGTAAATTCTGCAGTAAACATTTCTACATCAACTAAAATTCTTAATACTTCTACTATTGGACGTGATAGTGATGAAAAGTATATTTCAAAATACGCTGGGGGTATAGTTGGATATTCAAATAATGCTATTACTTTAGTAGGTAATAGTAGTGTAAATACTAATAGCGGTTCTATTTATTCTTCAATAAGTGCTGGTGGAATTATAGGTCATGTTGCAAGTGGTAAATCAACAAGTTTAAGAGATATTAAAAATGCAGGTGCTATTAATTCTAAATATGCCGGCGGAATACTTGGCGAATTTTATGGTTATTATATAGCTAGTTTAACAGAGGAAGAAAAAACAAATACTCCAAACAAAATACTTGTTACAAATACCGCAAATGGAACAATTAATGGTGAAGTTTCTGGTGGTATTGTTGGATTAATGGCGCAAAGTATTTTAACTAACAGTAAAAATGAAGGTTCTGTTGGTAATAGTACAAAAACTATGTATGCAGGAGGTATTGTTGGTCAGTTAGGTACAAATGGAGCAGAAGCTTGTATTAATAATACTAACCAAGTAATTATGGGTAGTAAATATATACAAACTTCTACTACAGATAAAGAAAAAGGTTTTGTAGGCGGTATTGTAGGTTATTTATTATCAGGTGACACATATGCTAGTTTGACTAGTGCTTCCTTTAAAGGAGTTTATGTAGGTGGTCTTGTTGGGTGTTCAGAAGGTGGAAGTATTTACGGCTCTGTGGGTTCTTCAAGTAATACAGTAACTATTTCTGCTATAAGTGATACCGATACTAAAGCCGTTGGTGGTATTGTTGGCTGGAATAAAGGTTCACAATTATATATAGATTATTATTCAGAAGAACAAGCAGACTCAAAATATAAAATAACAATAAACAATAACCTTTCAGCTTATAATGTTACGGTTAATGGCAAAGGAGCTATAGCAGGTGGCGTTGTAGGATTAATGGAAGGTGGTAGCGTTGGTGATAGTGATATTGACGAAACTTTAGTATTAAGTCATTCAGAAAATAGATATCTATGGGGTGCTACTGTAAATGGTTATGGAACAATAGGGGGCTTGGTTGGCCATTTAAAATGTGGTTATGTTACTAAGGCAAAAGCTAGAAATGTTAATTCAACTGCAACTTCAGATGACAACAGCTGTATTGCTGGTGGTTTGGTAGGGTTAATGGAAAAAAATGAATACTCTTCTGATCAATGTGAAATAATTGATGGAATTGCATCTTCAGTTACAAAAGCAGATAATAGTAAAAAATATGCTAATACAGCTGGAGGTATAGTTGGTAAAATAATTAGTGGTACTGTAACGGGTGGCAAAATAAACAATAGTGTTTATGGTATAACAAACGTTGGCGGAATAGCTGGCGAAATTACAAAAGGTGATATAAAAGGTGGTGAAGTTGGCTCTGTTAATGGCACAACAAACGTAGGTGGTATTGTTGGAAAAATGTCAGCCGGTACTATTTCTGGTGGTATTAGTAAAGGTGGCTCTAATGTAGTAGGAACCACAAATACTGGCGGTATTGTAGGCTATATGACTGATGGCACTATTTCTGGTGGTGTATGTGGCTTAGCCAATACAACAACAAACGTCAATGGTAAAACATATGTAGGTGGTTTTGTTGGATATATGACAGGCGGTTCTATTTCTGGTGGAACAACATCAGCTATAAATAGTACAGCCACAAACATAGGCGGGGTAATAGGCTTACTTTCAATGAAAAAAAATAATGATAGACCTCTTACTAATAATATTACAGGTGCATCAATTAAAAGTTCAGGAACAAACCCAAATGTTGGCGGTTTAGTAGGTAAAATGACAAGCGGTGACCTTTCATATGGCAAAGCAAAATTAATAGGAACTTGGTATGCATCAGGAAATACTGCTAAAGTAGGTGGCTTAGTTGGTGAAATGACAGGCGGTGTTATAAGCGGAAGCAATGCTACGGCTGAAGGTAATTGCAGATATTCAAAAGATGGTAGTTTAGATGGTAACTATTTCCCAAAATATGCAGGTGGATTAGTTGGTTATAATAATGGTGGAACTATAGACGGTGGATCTGTTTGCGCAATAAATGAAAGCAACATTAATCTTGGTAAAATAAAAGGTTATATTTGCGGTGGTATTGTTGGCTATTTACAAAGTGGATCTATAACAGGTGGTGGATCTGGACAAATAGAAAATTTAAATATTGGTGATCATGTAGGTGGCATTGTAGGCCAAATGACAGGTGGCTCAATCTCTGATGTAAATCCAAACAAAACTTTATACAACCCATATGCTACAAATGTAGGCGGTGTTGTAGGTTATTATAAAGGTGGAACTATAGCAAATGATGTTTCATGCCCAACAGATATTAATGTTTGTGGAAAAGTAAATGTTGGTGGTGTTTTTGGTTTAGTAGAGTATGGAGATTTCACAATTTCAATTGGCTTTAACGGAGGCGAAATAACAGGCTCAGATACACCAGGTGGTTTAATAGGTAAATTTGTAGGTAAATCAT
>CALATF010000007.1 GCA_937891595.1 uncultured Clostridia bacterium | reverse complement strand
TTCGGTACACCCAAGCTAAAGCAAAGGCTGATCCCCTTTGTCCATTCCCAGCTGCCATTTTCCCTGCGCACGCCGGCTCTTCGATAATTGGAAAGCTTATCCACAGAACGCCAGCTGATGCCGTCTGCGGGCTCCAGCCAAAGCTGCAGGTACGCACCGTCCGCAAATTTCTTCGGTTCCACCGGGATCTTCACCGGGAAATATACCCAGGTTTCTGTTTGCGGCGGTATCTGCGCCGCTGCTGTATAGATCTCATCAAAATTCGTAACCGTGTCCAAATCGCCCAGGGTCTGCACCTGTAGTTGGATCGAGACAGCTTCTTCCCGGGAGGAATGGAGCTTTACATAGATCCCGTCCACATCCCCCTTCATTGCATTGAAGGCAGAGATGGTGCCACGGGGCACCTCCAGTGGCAGCAAGGGACCCGGCACACCGTGCTTTTTCTGAAAAACCTCTGTGGTGCTGACACTTGAGGCAGCTGCCCTTGCCCGCAGACAGGCATCGCCGGGATCTTCATTTTGAAGACCGGGGATGTACTGGTCATCTTTTAGAAGCTGTTGCTGCAGTTCCTTTATATGATCTTTGCATATCTTCCCGGGATCCTTCTGCAGCTTTACACACATAGCTGCTGCCGTGCCCACTGCCTGACCTAAAGTGGCAATGGTGTTCTGCACACGGGTGGTTCCCATAGCGATATGGGTGGTGCTGATATTTCTGCCTGCAAACATATTCTGCAGCTCTTCTTTACGATATTCCGTATCAATTCCGTTCTCATGTTCGATGGCATAGTGCATAATCACTCTGCTTTCTGTTTCTCCGCGATACTCCACATATACACGATCAGTAAAAGGTATGAGACCGGGAATATCACTTGCAAAGACCCTGAAAAAAGGAAATTCGGCATCACGTTCCAGCTCTCTTTTAATAATTTCCTCTATCAAGCCTAAATTCCATTGCGATTTCTCCTTCAGGGATTCTGCTTTCAGGTAAGCCAATCTGCTTACGCGGTTCAGCTCCTCTTTTTCTTCCAAAAGAGCTCCGATACGCTTTAACACCATATCATCAACAATGATAATATTGTTCTACTTCATTTACAGCAAAAGAAGGGGTTTTTTCATAATGAAAAGGACAGCAAGCCCAGTGGTTCTTGCCTTTTCGTTCAAGAGTTAAAAATTTAGAAATAACCGATACAATATCATTTCTTTGCTTTAACTCATCTATAAAATTACTAGGATATCCTTTGTTTAGCAAAATGCCTCATCACTCCAAATGTTTAATACTAATTTATAAAACGATTACTAATCTATATATACTATACATAAAGTCAATTTCCTTTTTTATTTTTAATTTTTTTAAAAATAAAAAGAAAATGTACAAATAACTACATTTTATAAATAAAAAAACCTAGATTTATTCTAGGTTTTTAATTTTTATTCAATAGATAAAATATAGTAATATACTGGTTGTCCACCAAATACTGCATTGAATTCACAATCTGGGTATTCTTTTTGTAAGCTTTCTTGAAGTTTAATTGCATCTTCTTCAGTCACTTCTTTTCCATAGAACATTGTAACATTAACTGTGTTTTCATCTATAAGTTTTGCAACAAGGTCAGTAACAGTGCTAGGAATTTCCTTACCTTTAGCAAGTATTGTACTATTATCAAGACCTATAATTTCTCCAACGCTTAAATCAAAATCATCAATATGAGTATCTCTTACAGCATAAGTTACGCTACCCGTTTTAACACTTTGCATTGAAGCTTTCATAGCATCAGCATTTTCATTAACACTTTCTTCCGGATTAAAAGCTAAACAAGCTGAAATACCTTCTGGCACACTACGTGTAGGAATAACAACTACAGTTTTCTTAGTTAGCGCTTGTGCTTGTTCTGCAGCTAAAATAATATTTTTATTATTAGGTAAAACAAAAACAGTATCTGCATTAACCTTATTAACTGCTTCGGCTATATCATTAGCGCTAGGGTTCATTGTTTGCCCACCCTCAATGATATAATCAACAGTTAAATCTTTAAATAACAAGCTGAAACCTTCGCCAGCAGCAACAGAAACAATTCCCATAGGTTTTTTAGGTTCTTGTTTAGATTGAGCTTTAAGAAGTTCCCTATTTTGTTCTAACATGTTTTCTATTTTGACATTAGTAATTTCACCAAGTTCAAGAGCATAACCTAAAGCTTTATTTGGTTCGTTAGTATGAACGTGAACTTTAACAAGACTAAGGTCGCCTATGCAAATAACAGAATCACCTATTTCACAAAGTCTTTCTCTAAGCTTATCAATATCACTTTGAGTTGTCTTTTTGTGCATATTAATAACCATATATTCAGTACAATAACCGAATTGAATTTCAGCAAGGTCTACTAAATTTGCATGGAATTCTTTATCTTTTTCATAAGCCGTAGCAGCATCAAGATAATCAAAACTAATAGAATCATCATTCATTAAAGCTTTATAGAAACCTGAGAAGATAATCAACAATCCTCTACCACCAGCATCAACAACACCAGCTTTTTTAAGAACAGGCAACATTTCAGGTGTTTGCATTAAAATTTCTTCGCCCTTATCCAAAACTTCTTTAAAGAAAACTTCGAAGTCAGATGTCTTTTTGCTTATGTTTAAAGCTTCTTCAGCCATTACTCTTATAACAGTTAATATAGTACCTTCTTTAGGTTTTGTAACCGCTTTATAAGCAATGTCGGCGCCCTCTTTCATAGCTTTAGCAAAGTCTTTTGTTTTAAGTTCTGTATACTGAACAAGAATTGTAGACATACCCTTTAATATTTGAGAAAGAATAACGCCCGAGTTACCCCTAGCCCCTCTTAGTGCACCTTTAGCTACTGCTTCACCAAGAGAATCAAAATTATTATTAACACATTCGTTAACTTCCCTTGTAGCAGACTTAAAAGTTAAGTTCATATTTGTACCAGTATCACCATCTGGAACTGGGAACACGTTAAGTGAATCTACATATTTTCTATTTTCGTCAAGCAAGTTAGAAGCTGCTAAAATCATTTTTCTAAACATTGCTCCATTAATTGTTTTCTGCAATTTTATTTTCCTCCGCATAAGTTTCAATTAGTTATTTAATTAACTAGATAATATACAATAATAAAACACCCTTGTTTTTCAGGGCAAGCCAAATTTTTAAGCTTATATATAATTAAACCCTTACGCCGATAACTTTAATATTAACAGCATCAACAATCATACCTGTAAATTTTTCAACACTATACTTTATAGTGCTTTTAATACTTTGAGCTACAGCATTTATAGAAACACCATATTTTAATATAACATTTAAATCAACAGTAATACGATTGCCCACACTAGTTATACTTACGCCACGTGTAAGGGATTTGCTTTTAAATAATTCATTAAAACTTTCCTTAGCATTTCTTGCTACAAGGTCTACAACACCATAACACTCTAAAGCATTATAACCTGCAACAACAGCTATTGCATTGTTATCTATAGTAATATCACCAAATGCATTTGAAGTTTTAACTGACATAATTTTCCTTTTAATGTGTAATAAAGATAGACTTTTCTCACACTACGGATATTATATTACAACATTTATATTTATTAATCAAGCAAATATTTAAAACTTTTTTTCATAAATTAACTAATAAAAACAAAAAAAGAGTTAAAATAACTCTTTTTAATAATTACAATTTTACTTTAAATACAACTTAGTTTAACTTGATATAATGCTTTTTTAAAACAATTTTAAATAAAAAGGATAAATATTTTGGAGCTTTAAAACAAACAATTTTCATATATAACTCTCCCTAAATAATAATTTTTAGTATTATATGAAAATGCTTTTAAAAAGTGACAAACTATTTAATTTCTTTTAATTTTTTTACAGTATTTTTTAAATTTTTTGCTTTATATAGAAAGTTTCCCATAACAACACTATCTACTTTCTTTTCTATTAAGTTTGCTATATTCTTGTCATTTACCCCACCGTCAACCTCAACGACAACATCCATTTTTTGCTTTTTTAGGAACTTATTAATTGTTTCAAGCCTTACATATGTTTCTGGCATGAATTCTTGCCCACTTTTCCCAGGAATAACACTCATTACAAGCAACATATCGCAAAAATAAATATAAGGCAAAATCTCTAAAACAGAGGTTGTTGGGTTAAAACTTAGTCCTGCAAACGCACCTTCTTTTTTGATGTTTTGTAAAATATTTATAATCTTTTTTTTGTTTTTTAGAGATTCATAATGAATGGTTATTATTTCAGCACCCGCTTTAGCATATTTTTTAATTTTGTTTTGAGGCCTTTTAACCATAAGATGTACATCCAAAGGCTTAGAGGTAATAGCCTTAATTTGTGCAACCTTTTTAGCCCCAAAAGTTTTAGCTTTAACAAAGTGACCGTCCATAACATCACAGTGAATATAATCAACATCTGTTTCATTTAATTTCATAATATAATCATTTAATTCGCTTATTTTTGGTGGATTTGTTGAAGCACTTATTTTTATATCCATAAAAAAATCCTTTAATTAACTAATTTTCTTTAATATATCTTCTTCTAAGTTGACCACATGCGCCATCTATATCATTACCAAGGCTACGTCTTGTTGTTACATTTATGCCCTTTTCTTTTAAAGTTTCAGCAAATATTTTTTGTGTTTTTTCGTCACATCTTTTTAAATTATTTTCTTTAACTTCATTTAAATTAATAAGGTTAACAATACAATTCATACCTTTTATAAGTTTTGCTAGTTCCAAAGCATGTTCTTTGCTACTATTAATGCCAGCAATTAAAATATACTCAAATAATATTCTTCTATTAGTTTTTTCAAAATAATACTTGCAAGCATCCATTAACTGTTTAATTGTAAACCCCTTTGAAACAGGCATTACTTCATGCCTTACTTGGTCATTACTCGCATGTAACGATAAACACAAATTAATTTTATACCCGCTATCTGCAAGTTTTATTATATTAGGAACTAAACCACACGTACTAATAGATATGTTTCTTTCAGAATAATACAACCCAAATTTATTTGTTGCAATATTAAAAAACTTTAAAACATTATCATAATTATCTAAAGGTTCACCACTTCCCATAAGAACAATGTTTGTAACTTTACGTTCCTTGATGCTACCTTCAAGATATTTATTAGCAACAATTACTTGACCTATAATTTCACCTGCTTGTAAATTTCTTACCAAGCCGTCCAAGCCAGAAGCACAAAACTTGCATCCCATACGGCAACCAACTTGGCTTGAAACACATAGCGTATAACCAAACTTATAATTCATTAAAACACCTTCAATAAGGTTACCGTCCGCAAGCTTATACAAGAACTTATGCGTTCCATCACTTGATTTCTGAACTTTAATAATTTCTAAAACATTATCTTCGTATTCATTTAATAATGCTTCTTTTAAATCTTTTGGTATATTCGAAATTTCACTAAGTTTTTTACCATTATGAAGTTCATAATAAATTTGTTCTGCCCTATATTTTGGTTGATTTAAACTTGTTAAAATATCTTTTAATTCTTCAAATGTTTTGCTTAAAATACTTTCTTTCATTTTTTACCTTTAAGTATAAATTAAAATTGTTTACCTACTTGTATAGTTTTGCCATTCAAATAACATTTTGATGACATCGCCTTACTATTTGGTGCTTGAATTACATCAAGTAAAACAAGCCCATCAGCACATTTAACTACTAAGCCAGTTTTAGCACTTGATAACACTACTTGGCCATTATTAAAATTATTTAGATTTATATTTGTAATATTTTCATAAGGTTTTGCTTTATATACCTTTAATCTTTCGTTTTTATCTTCGTCTAAAATAACATAGCATATAGGCCAAGGATTTAGCCCGTTACAAAGATTTTGAATTTGCTTAGCAGAGTTATTAAAATCTATTTTAGCCATGTCTTTACTTAGCATAGGATAATAACTAGAAATTTCTTCGTTTTGTTTTGTAAATGTTGCTGTACCATTTTCAATTAAATCTAATGCTTCAAGCAATGTTCTGCTACCAAGCTCTGCAAGACGTAAAGTAAGTTCCCCTGCTGTTTCATCTGGAAATATATCTAGTTCTTTTGATAAAATTATATCACCAGTATCCAAACCTATATTTGTTTTCATAATTGTAACGCCTGTTGTTTTTTCGCCTTTCATAATAGTCCAGTTAATAGGGCAACTACCACGATATTTTGGCAAAAGCGATGTATGAACATTTATCACGCCATATTTAGCAAGGTCTAATATATTTTGTTTTAATAATTGCCCAAATGAAGCCGTAATTAAAACATCTGGGTTATAACTTTTTATTTGGTCATACCCTTCAAGACTAACTTTTTTATATTGTAAAACAGGTATGTTTTTTTCTAAACCAAAAGTTTTTACTGGCGAATATATAACTTTATGTCCTCTACCACTTTCTTTATCTAAATTAGTTACAATACAAACTATTTCATGTTTACTATTATATAAAGCCTCAAGTACTATTTTAGAAAACTCTGGTGTTCCAAGAAATGCTATTTTCAATTATGTTTTCTCCTAAAAATTAATTTTTCTTATTAACATGGTCTATATAAAGAATGCCGTCAAGGTGGTCGTTTTCATGGCATATTGCCCTTGCCATAAAGTCAACAGCAGTTAAGCTCATAGGATTGCCATATCTATCAAAAAAATCAATGGTAACCTTATTTGGCCTTGTTACATTATATTGTTTATTAGGAATACTTAAACAGCCTTCAGGCCCTTTTTGAGTACCACTTGTTTTAACAATTTTTGGGTTTATAACTTCTATGTAAGAATTATTAACCATTAAAACGAAAACCCTTTTTAAAACAGCTACCTGTGGTGCTGCAAGTCCTACCCCTGTAGATTTAATTAATGTTTCTTTCATATCATCTAACAAGTCCCATAAATTTTCGTCAAATCTTGTTACTAATTTAGATGTTTTTCTTAATATTTCATTTTCTTCAGTAATTATTTTTCTAATAGCCATTTTATCTTCCTTTTTATTTAACTTAAATTTTGTGGGTCATATTCCACAAAAACTGAAACTTTATTCACCCTTAGTTTATCACATATATCATAAATCTTACTAACAATTTCAGGCTCATTTTTCTTAAACAAGCGCATTAATATTTGATATCTATAATTCTTTTGCAATCGCCTTTTGGGGCATTTCATAGCAGATAAAAATACAAAGTCGCTAGAATATTCCTGTTTTAAACCTTTAATTTGTTTAAAAATTTGTTCTAAATTATTTAATACTTTATCTTCTTGTTCTCCAAAAACCAAAATTCTTAAAATACTTACAAAAGGCGGAAAATTTGTTGTTTCCCTAAGATTTAATTCCTTTTTAAAAAAGGCGCCATAATCATAGTTGCTTGCACACCTATAAACAAAATGTTTTGGACAATAAGTTTGCAAAATAACCTTTCCTTCACTATCACTTCTACCCGCTCTACCTGAAACTTGAGTAATAAGTTGAAAGGTACGTTCAATAGCTTTATAATCGCTAAGATGCAAACTC
>CALATF010000006.1 GCA_937891595.1 uncultured Clostridia bacterium | reverse complement strand
TAGGTGTTGTAGAAAATATATGCGTTCCAGAAATTCATTAATTTTCTTCTTGCTTCATCTGTTAAAGTAAAACCAAAACGCATGTCGTTTGTAATATTTGCACCTGCATATAAATATCTTATTGTGTCTGCACCAACTTGGTCTGCAACAATATCACATTCTAAGCTATTACCACCACTCTTATGGAATTCATTGCCGTTTTCATCTTTAACATATTGATAAGTAACAATTTTTTTATAAGGAGCTTTACCTGTTAAAACAACACTCATTACTAAACAAGAATAGAACCAAAGTTTAAGTTGTTCAACCATTTCGCAAACATAATCACTTGGGAAGTTGTTTTCAAAATATTCTTTATCCTCAAAATATTTTTTAGTACTAAATGGTGTTATACCAGCATCTAACCAGCAGTCACCTACTTCTTTAACACGTTCTACAGTACTTGAACATTTTGGACATTTAATTTTAACATTATCTACCCATGGTCTATGCATATGAGGAATTTTATCAATTTCTTCTGGATTTACAGCAAGTTTTCTAAGTTCTTCCATGCTACCAACAACAGTTACTTCACCGCAGTCTGGACAAACATAAAATGGTAATGGTAAACCATAAAAACGACTTCTTGAAATATTCCAGTCTCCCATATTATTTAGCCAGTCTGCCATTCTTTTTCTGCCATACTCAGGTTGGAAAGTAACATCTTCAATAGCTTTTAATAATTGTGGTCTTAATTCATCTACACTAATATACCAAGTAGAAATTAATTTATATACAAGGTCTGTTTTACATCTCCAGCAATAAGGATAGCTATGCGTATATTTATGAGCATAATATAATTTATTATCTTGTTTTAATCTATCAACAACCATATCAACAACTTCTGTTGTCTTTTTGCCTTTTAAGAAACCAGTATTATCAAGCATAACACCTTGTTCATCTATAGGACAATATTCAGGAAGATTGTGTTGTTTACCAAGTTCAAAGTCTTCTGCACCACAGCCAGGAGCAATGTGAACTACACCACTACCTTCTGTAGCATCAACCATATCCCAGTTAACAACCTTATGTTCAAATTGTTGTTCCGAAAGTTCTGGGAAGCAAGTTTCATAATTTAGACCTACAAGTTCTGCACCTTTAAATTCTTCTAAAATTTCATATTCTTCTTTAACAACTTTAAGAGCATCTTTGCCAAGAACTAATTTTTCATTTGATGATTTTAATAATACTTTAACATAATCAATTTCTGGATTTACAGCTAAAGCTGTGTTAGCACTAAGTGTCCAAGGAGTTGTTGTCCAAGCAAGAATTTTAAAATCTTGATTTATAACTGGAAATTTAGCAAAAATTGCTGTGTGCGTTACATCGTGATAGCTACCTGCCATTTCATGTTCAGACAAACTTGTTCCGCAACGTGGGCACCATGCCATAGGCCTGTTTTTTCTTACAATATAACCTTTTTTATCACATTCTTTTAAGAAATGCCAAATAGATAAAATGTTATTATCACTATTAGTGAAATAACTATTTTCCCAGTCCATCCATTGACCCATACGAATACTTTGGTTTGTTATTTCATTAGCAAAATAATTTACCCTTTCAATACACTTATTAGTAAATTTATCAATACCATAGTTTAAAATTTCTGGTTTTCCGTTTAAACCTAATTCTTTTTCTACGTTTACTTCAACCCACATACCTTGTGCGTCAAAACCATTTTGATAGTGGCAATCTTTACCCTTTAAAGCATTGTATTTAATTGTAATATCTTTTAAAGTTCTTCCCCAAATATGATGAACACCACTTCTATTATTTGCAGTTATAGGGCCATCTAAGAATTTAAATCTTGGGTTGTTTTTATTTTTTTCTACAAGTTTTTTAAAACAATCGTTTTCCTTCCAAAACTTTAACATGTTTTTTTCCATGTTAATAAAATTTGGTTTTACATCTTCTTTTTTCATTTATACATTTCCTTTTTTTATTTTTTAAAATTCAAAAAAGCTTTATATTTTAAGACTTTACTTAAAATAAAAAAAATCCTAGTGTTATAAGACGCAAAAACACAAGGACCACTTATAACAGGTACAATCATACCCTGCCCTTGATAACGGTTGGGCTTTCCGAAATTTTTTACTTAAAGCATTTTTAATGCTTTTTTCAAAAATTCAGCTAATAGGTGATATTATTAAAGTTTAATTATTGTGCTCTCAGCCTAGGCACAACTCTCTGAGAATTAAAAAGATTTAATAACTTGTCCTACATTATTGCTTTTTTGATTTTACTTTTTAATAATAAAATAAATAAATACAAAAGTCAATATAATTTGATAATACTACACAATATTTATTAATAACTTTATAAATTAAAAGAGCAACAAATAAATGTTACTCTTTTGAATCTATATCGTCTATTTCAATTTTTTCTACGCCTTGTTGTTTAGCTAAAGATTCTTGACCTTGTAAAGTAGCTTCAGTCTCACTAATTTTATGGACTTTTGTTTTTTTAGTTGTTGTTTTTTTTACTGAACTTTTTGTTGCTTTAGGTTTAGAAGTTTTAGTACGTTTATTTTTTGAAACAGCTTCTGCTGTTTGTGCATTTATGTCTACATCATCAGTAATTTCGTTAATATCTGGTGCTTCTTCAACTACTTGAACAGGAGGTGGCACTGGGTCGCTAACATCTTTAATTGTTTCTTCATTTGGTGGGACAACATTGTACCCACCATATACGACTGGTGTAGCATTTTTAATTTTTTGATTTAAAATTTCTGTTGAAATTTTTTCTAAAACACTTTTAAATTCTTGTTCATTTTCAAAAGCATTCTTTTCTATAATGTAAGCTACAGCCTTATTAACATAAATGTAAGCATAATTTTTATATTCTACAACTTTATACAACCTGCTATATACTAATGAAGCTGTGGCAATTTCTGCCCCTTTTTTATCATGACTGCTTACAACAAGTTTATCATCATAAAATTCATATACATCTGTTGTTCCTATATTTTTTTTATTATTGTGGTTAATTATTATTTTCATAAACCAACCATAACAAGCAAATATAATACCTATTACACCATAAATAATGCCAGAAATTATATCACCGACAGTAAACATAACAATGGTAAACGCCAAAATAATTGCGGCACAAATGTAAATAAATTTCATTTCTTTATTTTTTTTAATATTATAAACAGCAAAGTCGTTAAAGACTTGTTTTGTATATATCATTTCGCTTTTAATCATAATCTTTCACCAAACATTTATTTTTTAACATTAATAATTTTCTAAAATTGCGTTCATATCAAGGATATCAGCAGTAGTTATAATACCTATAGGTCTTTCCATATACGTCCCCTTTTCGGTAATTAAAACAAGAGCTAATTTTCTATTCATATAAAAATAATTTAAAGCTTTTTCGATAGTTAAATTTTTATCTGCCACTCTATAATAGCTTTCATCATCTTTAGTAACAACATCTAACACTTTAGTATTATTCAAGTAGTTTGTCGCATCACCGCCATTTACTAAAACATTACCCAAACTTTGTAATATTTTATAACCAACTGCAACGCCTTGCAAAGTATCACCCATATAAACAGGAATATTATAAAAACCAGTGCTAGACATAATTTGTAATATTTCCTTTAATGAAACATTACTATCGCAAACAACAACCTCTTTTTCACTTATTTTATTATATGCAGTAGGGGGTGTTGCTATTAATTTTGCTATTTTTTCAAATTCGTCAACAACTTCATCATGAGGTTCTGCAATAACATAATTAGGATTTGTTTTATGAACAATAGAATTTCTTAGCCTGCCATAATCTATAAGTTCATCTTCATACTTTCTTACAACACTATTCATAGGAACAGTTTTTCTAATTAAGTCGGCATAACTAATACTTCTTTTAAACCCATAAATAGTACGCAAAGAATAATCGATACTATTATAAGCTGAAATAAATCTATCTGCGTTAGATTTTGTATTTTTTGACATTTATAAATCTCCTAACTAATAGCAAAATAATATCATATTTTCCTAAAAAATCAAAACAATTACAATATTTATTTATTTTAATGTTGATTTTTTAATAATATTTGTATATAATACTTTTTGAAAGCGCTAAGCGGGGAGCTAGTGGTGCCCTATACCTACAATCCACTATAGTAGGGCTGAATATCAATCTCGGCAAGTTTTTACTAAAAAAGTGCTTTACTTTTAATGTTGAAGTCAAGGTCTTATGCAATTATTTCCTATGAACCATGTCAGGGCTTGACGGCAGCAGCATTAAGTAGACCTAATGATGTGCCATAAGGTAGCTTTGGCGGAGTTAAAAGTAAATATTACTATTTGGTATGGCTTGACAAAATTGATTGCGTTTTCTTTATTTTGAAATAAAAATATTTGGGCTTTAAAAGCCTATTATTTTTTTAATATAACTTCCCTCTTACTATGTTATTAAATTTTATTAAACAAAGGAACAAAAAATGGCAAAATTAAAAGTAAAAAATATAGATTATCTATCTCAGGAACTTAAAGATAAATTTAATGGTATTAGTCAATCGAATTTAAAAATAGGTATTGTTTGCTCTGCCGATGTTTTTAATTACAACTCTTATTCTTATAACCTAGCTAAGGTTGTTGAAAAAGAAATTTTAAAACAAGGTGTAGAAGCTGAAGTTGTTTTTATGCCTTCTATTAATGAAAGGTTTAGAGTATACTCAAACAACAATTATGTATTAAATGCTCATAGAAGCCAAATTTCGAACTATTTAGAGCTTATAATGTTTGAAAAAACATTTGACGGGGTTGTTTTTATTCCAAGTGGCTTTAATAATACTCTAGGTTGTTTAACAAGTTCTATAAGGCTTAACTTACCTACTTTAGTTTTACCACAAGGCATTTCAAAAACTAGCGAAGGTAGTTCTTTACAAGATTTATTATCTTTCCCTGGACTTATAGCAAATAACGAAAAAAGCATTTTTGATTTAGAAGAAAGTCAAAATAAGTTTAACGAATTTGCTGGCACAGGAAGTACTTTTAATACAGAAAATATTTTTAATATTATTTTAGAAATTATGGAGCTTAGTTTAAAAGATAGTGCAACTACCTTTGCACAATCTTACGAAAAAGAAAGCCAAGCTAAAACTATCGCTAAAACAATAGTAGAGTTAACAAAAAATCGTTTACCTTTAAAAAGAATGATTAACAGAAAATCTGTAAACAACGCATTAATGTTAAATTTCTGCTTAGGCGGTAGTCCTGCTATTATTGATGCCATTTGTTATTTATCCAAAGAAGCAGGTGTAGATTTAGACTTAAACAAAACATATTCAAGTAGTAAAAACATTCCAGTATTATTTGATACAAATAATAGTTTTGATACCTATCTTTCAAATGGCGGTACTTGGGCTTTAATTAAGGCTATGATAAAAAATAAAATTATAGACGGAAATTATAAAACTTTTTCAGATACCACCTTAACCGAAGAAACTAAAAAAATAAAGGATTACGAAAACTTTACTAATATAATTAAAAAAGAGAGTTTAATACAATTACATGGAAACATTGCAGACAGATATGCACTTGTAAAAACAATTAACTTACCTGAAGATAAAACAAAAGTTATTGCAAATGCTCAAGTTTTTACAAGTGACCAAGAAGCATGTAACGCAGTTCTTAATAAAGCATTAACTGATAATGCCATAATAGTTATTAAAGAGTGCGGTAAAAATACCCAAACAAAATGTAGTACAATAAGTCAAACAGTAACTGCTCTACAATCTATGGGAATAACAAACAATCATGTAATTATTACCGATGGTTTTGTTATTGATGACACAAAGGCAATAGTTATAAGTTGCGTTACACCAGATAGTGATAGCGGGAATATTAGATATCTAAAAGATGGTGACGAAATAGAAATTGATTTTGTTAAAGGCAAAATAAATGCTGAAATAAATGCAAAAGAATTTACTTTAAGACAAAAGAAATTTGTTAAAGAAAAAATAGAACTACCAAAATATTTTAACAGTTTATAATAAAAAGGGAACAAACTTATGTTCCCTTTTTTAATTTAAAAAACCACCGAAAATATTAGGTGGTTTTATTATATATTTTCTATTTGCCAGTCTATAGGTTGCAAATTGTTATTTATTAAAAATTCATTACATTTTTTAAAATGATTACAGCCAAAGAACCCATTATAAGCTGAAAGTGGACTTGGGTGTGCACACGTTAAAACATAATGATTTGATAAATCTATATCTTTTACAATTCCCCTAGCCCCTGCTCCCCAAAGCAAAAATACAACAGGAGTTTGTTTTTGTGCAATTTTTTTAATTACTTCCCTAGTAAAAACTTCCCACCCTTGATTTTTATGGCTAAAACTCTTTCCTTTTTCAACCGTTAAAACACTGTTTAAAAGTAATACACCTTGTTTTGCCCACTTTGTTAAATTTCCGTTATTTGGTATATAACAACCAAGTTCTGAATTAAGTTCTTTAAAAATATTAACTAAACTTGGAGGAGGAATAACTTTTTCAACTGAAAAACATAATCCATGAGCTTGACCTTCGTTTATATAAGGGTCTTGTCCTATAATAACAACTTTAACATTATCATATTTAGTTTGATTTAAAGCATTAAAAACATTCTTATCTTCTGGATATATAGTTTTTGTTGCATATTCATTTTTTAAAAAACCTTGGAGTTTTTTAAAATATTCTTTATCAAATTCGCTTTTTAATAATTCGTACCAGTTTTTTGTTATGTAAAACATTTATTTATTACCTATTTTGCTTTTGGAAAATGAATTTTAATATATTCGAAAGCTTTAGTTGCTGCAATAGCCCCGTCACCACAAGCAGTAACAATTTGTCTTAACGGGGTGTTTCTAATATCGCCTATTGCATAAACACCTTCAAAATTTGTTTGCATAAATTCATCAGTTACAATATATCCATTATTAGTTAATTTAATATCCCCTGCTATCATCTCTGTATCTGGGCCACGACCGATACAAACAAATAAACCATCTAATTCTATTTCTTTTGTTTGAGATGTGACTTTATTTAAAACTTCAATTTTTTGTAAAGTATTATCACCTATAAGCTTTGATACGCTACTATTTAAAACAAGTTCAATATTTTCTTTTTCTTTAACTTGTTTAGATAAGATTTCATCCCCTCTAAACTCGTCTCTTCTATGAATTAAATAAACTTTCTTAGCAAGATTACTTAAATAAAAACAATCTTCAAGAGCAGTATTGCCACCACCAACAATAGCAACTACTTTATCTTCAAACAATTTGCCGTCACAAGTAGCGCAATAACTAATACCCTTGCCAACAAAACTTCTTTCGTTATCTAAATTTAACTTTCTTACGCTAGCACCGAAACCTAAAATTAGTGCTTTTGATTTAATAGTTTGCTTGTAGCATTCTACCGTTTTAACTTCGCTATCTGGAATAACTTTTTTTACTTCGTCCCAAATATATTCAATATTCAAGCTTTTTGTATGTTCATACATTTTATTAGCAAGCTCAGAACCAGAGATTGTAATTATTCCAGGGTAATTTGCTACTTCGTAGGTTGTTGCAACAGCCCCGCCCACTGCACCTTTTTCAATAATAACAACATCAAGTCCGGCACGTTTTGCATAAATTGCAGCTGTCATTCCACCCGGACCAGCACCTAAAATTGCAAGATCATAAATCTTTTCCATAACTATTCTCCTAAAATTCGCGATTATAACTTATTTACACTTATTATAATAATTATTTTGTGCAAAATGACAAGTAAAAAAACTAAAATTACTTATATTTAAGTAAAATTATGTAATATATACTTTTAAAAAAATTTTTTAAATTAAACTTAAATTATATTAATTTAAATCACAACCTCTTTTAGAAATAAAAAAAGATGTACTGAATAAACAATACATCTTTTTGAAAAGTACAAATTATCTCTTTGAGAATTGTGGAGCTTTTCTTGCTTTCTTTAAGCCATATTTCTTTCTTTCTTTCATTCTTGAATCTCTTGATAAGAAACCTGCTTTTTTAAGTTCTGGTTTAAAGTTTTCATTTTCTTTAACTAAAGCTTTTGCAATAGCTTGTCTGATAGCACCAGTTTGTCCTGTATATCCGCCACCAAAAACGTTAGCAATAACATCATATTTTTCTTGAGTTTCAGTCAAAGCAAGTGGTTGACGAACAACTAATTTTAAAGTATCAAGTTTTAAGTATTCGTCAATATCACGATTATTAATTGTAACTTTGCCTGTACCATTAGCAATAAGTCTTACTCTTGCAACAGCATCTTTTCTTCTGCCTGTAGCAATATATTGACCTGCAGCACCTTTTTTCTTTGCTGTTCTTACTCTTTTAACAGGAGCAACTTTTTCTGCAACTTCTTTTTCAACTTTTTTTGCAGGTGCTTTTTTTACAGTTTTAGAAGCTTTTTCTTTAACTTCTGTATTTTTAACTTCTTCAGCCATAATTATACCCTAGCTCCTTTTATTGTAATAAGTTCTGGTTTTTGTGCTTCATGATTATGATTTGCGTCTTTATAAACTCTTAATTTTTTAATCATTTTCTTTCCAAGTGAATTTTTTGGAAGCATACCTTTAACAGCTTCTGATACAACAAAATCAGATTTTGTTCTCATAAGTTCATCATAACCAACAGTTTTTAAGCCACCAACAAAGCCTGTATGATGATAGTGTTTTTTATCTCTTAATTTATTACCTGTTAAAACAAGTTTATCGCTATTAATAACAATAACATGGTCCCCAGTATCAACGTGTGGTGTATATTCTGGTTTGTTTTTGCCTCTTAAAATTGTAGCAACTTGGCTTGCAAGTCTTCCAAGTGGCATATTTGTAGCATCAACAATGTACCATTTTGATTCCACAGTTTGAGGTTTTGCCATAAAAGTTTTCATAATTTTCTCCTTCAAACTCTTTTTTAAAACTAAATAAGTTTTTTTAACCATCTAAAAACTTTAAAAGTTGAACGCATCATCTTACAATTTATCGGGGCTAATCGACAAACTTAAATTTTTGCTAGTTAGTATAATAATTCTTTTTAATAGTTTTGTCAAGTACTTTTTTGCTTTTATTTCGCTAAGAATAGCCTATATTTATCACAAAATTATACTTTTAAGAAGTATATGATTAAACATATAAAAATTTTATCTTCTTTAAAATAAAAAAAGACAATCGAGTGTCTTCTTTTGTACTTTTATTTATTATATTGTACTTCTTTTAAATACAACCCATCTGGTTTAACAGTTTTTCCTGCCTTAGTTCTATTATTTCCACCTTTTAATAAAAGCACCAAATGTTCTAATGTTATTTTTCCTCTACCTAAATCTAACAATGTTCCAACAATAATTCTAACCATGTTATATAAAAATCCATTACCATTAATTTCAAAAGTTATATAGTCATTTTCTTTTGTAAAAAACGCCTTATAAATTGTTCTCGTTGTTGTTTTTGCAGTAGAGTTGCTAGCAACAAAAGAAGAAAAATCATGAGTTCCTTCTATTAGCTTTGCACCTTTATTCATCAAGTCAAGATCTAGATTATATTTACATGAAAGGCATCTTTTAGCATCAAAAACGCTTAAAATATTGCCAGTATATATTTTGTAAATATATGTTTTTGAAATTGCACTTTTTCTGCTGTGAAAGGTTAAATCTACTTCTCTACTATCAATAACTCTTATGTCTTCTGGAAGTTTTAAATTTAAAATTACAGGAAATTTTTCTGCTTGTATTTTACAATTTGTAAAAAAGTTTACAACTTGACCTAAAGCATGTACGCCAGCATCTGTTCTACCACTTGGATAAACTGTGCATTGTTCACCTATGCTTTGACTTATAACATCCTCTAACACTTGTTGAATAGACAATCCATTTTTTTGCTTTTGAAAACCACAATAATTAGTTCCAAGATATTCTAAAGTTAAACAAATATTTCTCATGATTTAGATTATATCACAAAAACTTTACTTTTAATAGTTTTTTCTTTAAATCTTAAATAACTTTTTTTAAAATCTAATAAAACTTTTATCTAATTAGCATTGATTTTTTTATAGCGTTTTAGTATAATTTAAAGCGTTGATATTTATTAACTACATAGGAGATAATTATAATATGAAAATTACAGTTGATGGAAATACCGCAGCCGCACAAATTGCTTATGCTTTTTCAGAAATAGCATCTATTTATCCTATTACACCATCCACCCCGATGGCTGAAAACGCTGATGAATGGCAAGCAAAAGGTGTTAAGAATTTATTTGGAAATCCTGTAAAAGTTACCCAACTACAATCAGAAGCTGGTGTTGCTGGTGCAGTTCATGGAAGTTTAGCTGCAGGTGCTTTAACTACCACTTTTACAGCCAGCCAAGGCTTATTACTTATGATACCAAACATGTATAAAATTGCTGGTGAATTATTACCATGCGTTTTTCATGTTTCAGCAAGAGCTTTATCTACCCATGCTTTATCTATTTTTGGTGACCATGCTGACGTTATGGCATGCAGAAGCACAGGTTTTGCTATGCTTGCTTCAACAACAGTTCAAGAAGCTATGGATATGGCATTAGCTTCACACATTGCAACTCTTAAAAGCAGTGTTCCTTTTATGCATTTCTTTGATGGATTTAGAACAAGTCATGAAATAAATAAAATAGAAATGTTAGAAATGGATGATTATAAAAAAATAATAAATTATAATGCA
>CALATF010000005.1 GCA_937891595.1 uncultured Clostridia bacterium | reverse complement strand
GAGGATCAATTGGTTCAGAATTATGTAGACAGATAATGAAATATAATCCAAGCAAATTAGTTTTGTTAGATATATATGAAAACAGTTTATATTTACACAGACGGTGCCTGCTCAGGTAATCCCGGACCAGGTGGATATGCCGGAATATTAATGTATAACGATAAAAGAAAAATTATTTCCGGTGGGGAAAAATTAACAACTAACAATAGAATGGAATTAATAGCTGTAATAAAATCTTTATCTGCACTTAAAGAAAATTGTGAAGTTGATTTATATACAGATTCCGCTTATGTTTGTAATGCAATATTACAAGACTGGTTAACAAACTGGCAATTAAATAATTGGAAAAACTCTCAAAAAAAACAAGTTCTTAATCAAGACTTATGGCTTATTTTAATTGAATTGCTTGAAAAGCATAAGGTTACTTTTCATAAGGTAAAAGGTCATTCTGATAATAAATACAATAATGAATGTGATGAAATAGCCAGAAACGAAATTACTAAGTTAAATACATAATTTTTTATAAAAGAGGTTAATTTAATAAACTATCAATTAATAAAAAATTTTTAAATTAAAAAACATGCTATAAATTTGATATAAAACTTCAACTAAGGAAAAACTATGCAAACACAACATATTTTAAATAATGTAAAAAAACTATATAAAATGTGGCAAAATGGTGAGCTGGGTGGAGAATTTATGCCAGAAGATAGTAATCCTCATTTAGATAAAAGCTCAAAAGAAAACTTTATATATTTCACCTTACCCATGTCATTAAATTATCAAAGAAATTCTTATAAATTATGGGAAAGTGTACTAAAAACATATGAGGATAATACAACTAATTTTGTTTTTAATATAGAAAAAGTTTTAGCTATGCCTTTAGAAAACGTAAAAAAAGCTTTAACAAAATATAAAATAGCTCTTCAAAAAAATAAACAAACTGAAATATGGATTAAATTATGTAAAACAATTAATGAATACTTTAGTGGTGATATAAGAAAATTATTTAAAGAATGTAAATACGATGTTAATATAATTAGGAACTACATTCAAAAAGAGCATAAAAAGGACTTTCCTTATTTAAGTGGTAATAAAATTTGTAATTACTGGTTATATGTATTGCATTTGTATACAAATATAAAATTTATAAATCTTCAAGATTTATCCATCGCTCCTGATACACATGTAATACAAGCATCAAAAAAGCTCTCTATTATTACTGAAAAAGAATTTAATAGAAATGATGTTCAATCTATTGTTGAAAAACGCTGGAAATTATTATTAAAAAATAGTGAATTTTCTCCTATAGATATTCATACACCTCTTTGGCTATGGAGCCGTAATGGGTTTAAAGAAATAAAATAAATTTATAAAAGTTTTTTATATTTGATCTTTTTCTTTCCAAAAATACCTTCGCTTTGATTATTTATAAAAAAAAGTTACCTGATTAGGTAGCTTTTTTTATATACCTTAAATATCCCTATGTTTAAACACTGTAAAAATTACAATATTTAAAACTAACACTAACGACGCTATTGAAATAATTGAAAGCCATACAGAAGTGTCAGGAAACACAGGAGAAATAAATAAACTAGTTAGATTCTCATCTGTAGCATAATTAGCTATGTTACTTCCTCCAAAGAATTTGAATAAATCTAAATTTGCAAAAATATTGTATTTCAACCAGCTTGCGCCTTTAGAAATAAAAGTTAAAATTAAGTTTATAATATAAATACCAGTAGAAACACAAACAGCAGCTATGTAAGATTTAAAAATAGTTGATATAGCAATTGCAAGTAGAGCAAAAACCCATATCTTGATTAATAAGCATGCTAGATATATCAAATATACTACAAAAATAGGCAATGTAAAAGCAGTAGAACCATTAAAGACTAATAAGACAGTAGGGAATGATATTCCATATAAAAAATAACCCGTAATAAAAGATATTATTGACGTTACAAGAACTAAAATAAATGCCATAAACATAGTTGCAAGTATTTTTGCTAAAATGATTTTGTTACGATTAAAAGGCCTTATCGCTAGCAATTTTATAGTTCCTTCAGAATATTCTTTAGAAATCATACCTGCACCTATTATTACCGTGAATGCTATAATCAAAACGCTAGCTATTTCCATTGTTAAATACATATAATCAAAAGCATTAACATTTGAAGATGAACTGGTATTGAAAGAAAATAAAGTGGCAAGATTTTCATCTGTAATTTTATTATCTAACAAATATTCATATTTCGTAGCCAACTCTTTATATTTATAAGAATTAAAATCTTTAAAGCCTATATAAGTAGCTAATTCACTATCAGAAGTATTGTTAGAAAATTCTAATAGTAACTTGTTATACATTATATTATAAATAGAATCTTCTACAGATAAATAAGATATTGCATTTTTTTTAATTTCTAGTATTTTTGAATCTGAAATGTTATATTCCTCATCTAAGTATGCTAAATTTGCAGATTGATTTATATCTGTAAATAATTGTTCTTTATAATCCGATTTTTTCCCAGGATAATCTGTAAGAATTTTAGTTAAATTATCTTTTGAATAATTTAAAGATTTTATTTTATTTACCAAATTATTAAGGTTTTGAGTAGGTTTATATACATCAAGATTTTCATTAATTTTTTCGTATAAATCCCTTGTTGTTTTATCACCAGTCATATTAAGAGTTTTTGATATTCTTGAGACTTCGTTTTTAATATCTAAATCTAATTGTTCATCAACCAAAACAAGCGGGAAAGCAAATGAACTCATATAAGATTTGTATAAATCAGAAAATTCTTCATTTTTTAAAATAAACTCTTTAATACAATTTGCTAAATTAGAAATAGAATAATCGGTTGAAGTTAAAAGTAATTTATCTAATTGCATTTTATAATCGTTAATTTCTTGTGTTAATTTTTGTAAATCTGCCTTAAAATCAGATTGATTTTCTATTAATGAATTAATATCAGATTTTATGTTATTTATTTTTGTATTAGACTCTGTTTTATATTCTAAAAATGAAGTATAAGCATCAATTACAGTTGTTGTTTCTATAGATATTGAAGATGTAATATCTTCTTTACTAGTTGGATTAAATATTTTAGGAGCTATAGTTAAAGCTAAAATTAAAAAGGCAGTCATAAAAAATATGCCAGGCCCTAAAAATATCTTTTTTAATTCACCATTAAAAAGTCTAAAAAGCTTGCCCATTAAATTAACTCCTTTTTATTAATTTACATTTGGTGGTGGAGGAAGAGATCTTTTATTAACAGTTTCTAAAAAGACATCCTCTAAAGTTTTTACAACAGCGTTTGCTGAATATACTAATATGCCATTAGAAACAAGAAGTTCAGTAATTTCAGGTATTTTATCATGGGTTATATCAACAGTTAAAGTATCTTTAATAATTGAAATTTTTTCTAAATTATATTTATTCATAATAAGTTTTCCTGCAAAATTCGGAAAATTTACCTTTAAACTAACTTGTTGATTATCGTTATAAGATTTAAGTTGATCAATAGCTCTAATTTTTTCTAATCTTCCTGCACTTATTATTCCTATAGTATCACACATCAATTCCATTTCAGAAAGATTGTGACTAGATACTAATATCCCTATCCCTTCTTTTATAGCAGTATCTTTCAAAAATCTCCTCATTTCGATAATGCCTGTTGGATCAAGGCCATTTGTGGGTTCATCTAAAATAAGTAACTTTGGACGATGGAGAAGTGCCTGAGCTATTCCTAAACGTTGCTTCATTCCTAAAGAATAAGTTTTCACTTTGTCCTTTATTCTATCAGCTAAACCTACAATATTTGCAACTTCTTCAATTCTTTCATTTGTTATACCTTTGTATAGGCTTGCAAAATACTTTAAATTATCTAATCCTGAAAAGTTTTTATACATTTCAGGATTTTCAATAATGCCACCAACATTATGAATTGCTTTCTCAAAATGTTTTTTTAATGACTTACCACATATAATTATATTACCGGAATCTGGCTTAGCTAAACCTGTTATCATTTTTAGGGCAGTAGTTTTGCCGGCTCCGTTAGGTCCTAAAAATCCGAAAATCTCTCCTTCAAAAACATCAAAAGAAAGGTCGTCAACGGCGACCCTATTTCCATATTTTTTAGTTAGATTTTTTACCCTCAAAACTACGTTACCCAATTTTTACTCCTTATATAATAATATCATAAAATTTTTATATGTAAATAGTTAAATTTAATTATTAAAACTTTTAGAATTTAGAAGAGAATAATAAATTACGGTATAAACTAAAACATTTGATATCATTAGGCATGGAATAAGCCAAAAACTTAAGAATTCCCTTTGAAACAAATGAGACATTCCAAATGATAAATTGATAGCGAACACACCAACTACAAGTAAAATTGTAATTAGCAATCTAGATACAATTATTTTATTAAAACGCTTTTTTATTTTTACTAATTTAAATCTATCAAAAATATTTTCTAACGTTTGAATAACGCAAAAACATAAAACCATCATAGTACTTAAAAAATATATAATAGTTTGACCTTTTTGAAGTAAATTATTATTTTTTAGCAAATAATAAACTCCTATTATTTCAAACAATGCTATTAATGTTATAATCCAAGCACTAACCATATTTAGTTTGTTTTTGTCTGTATATACTTTATTTTGTCTTTTATTTTCTAAATCTTTATGGACCTTGATATTAATTCCTTGAAGATTATATAAACTATTTAACATTTTAATATCATCACAATTAATATTACTATCTTTATTTGATTTTACTATTTCATTAATTGTTCTATCGTTATTATTTTCGTTATTATTTATTTTAATTTCTTTTTTTAACTGTGAGGAAGGAAATATCTCTTTAAATGTATGAAATTTATTTTGCTCATATGGGTCTTTTAATTGAGAATTATTATATAATTCTCCTATAACAGATTTATAATCTTGATTATCAAATAGGGGAGAGGAAGCTGAATTATCAACAACGTCAGTTTTATCTACTTCCCAAGTTATTTTATTATCGTTTATTTCATTATCAGCTTTGATATTTCTTGAAATAATTATATCTTGTTTTTTAATCATAACATCTTCTGAAAGATCATCAGATAAAATATTTGTTTCAGGAATAACAATATTTTTATCAATTTCATCACTTAAAATATTTGTACAATTAATAGCTTCTTCATTAATTGTCATTTCTTTTTCAAAGTCTTCATTAAAATCTTCATTTTCACTAGGCTGTATTTCTTTTGAATGATTATCTAGTATAGAAAATTTGTTAACATAAGAAGATATGCTATCAGTTGGTTTTTCAGAATTCTTAACATGTTTGATATTTTGTTCAAAAAAATCAAATTGCAAATATGATTGATTATCACTACCATCTAATTGATCTTCGGTTATCTTTTTAATGTCTTCTTGTTTTTTTGCCAAATTAAAAAGATTTTCTTGATTAACTACAACTACGTTGTCTTTATTAAAATCTACTTCATCTTCATAATCATTTTTTTCTTCATTTTTTGTTGTTCTATTGTCGCTATTTTCTATATTTTCTGGCAAACTATTTAAAAGATCTTTTTCTGACCATATATCTTTATTTTTTAAATATACATTTTTGCCTTCTTCTGTTAAAGAATAATAGTGACGTTTTCCGCCTAAAGAACTATCTTCCCAAAAAGACGAAATCAAACCCTGTTCTTCCATTCTCCTAAGACAACTATAAAGACTTGGCTGTTTTAAAATCAATTTACCTTTAGTTATTTTCTCAATATCTTTACAAATCTCATAACCATATTTATTGCCAGAACTTAATGCAGTTAAAATTATTTGAGATATACTGCCTCTAGCTGCTTTATTTTCTATATTATCTGACATAGAAACCCTACTTTTATTCTTAAAAATGTTGTATTAAAAAAAAATTATTGTCTTTATAATTTTACAAAATAGAATATTTTTAGTCAACAAAAATACCTTGTAAATAGTTTATAAAATGCTTCATAAGTGATATCATTTAAATATAAATAGGGGAGTCTTTATGCTAATAAATAATGCTGATATAATTAGGGAAAAACGAAAAACATTAAAAATCACCATTAATAACGAAGGCAAGTTAATTATATTTTGTCCTCTAAATTTGCCTATTGAAAAAATAGATGATATTTTGTCTAAGAAAGAAAATTTAATTAATAAAAAAATCAAAAATATACAATATAATAACAACGAATTTAAAGATATTATTCAATTTAAAAAAGCATTGCTTTTAGGAAAAGAATACTATATTGTTCCAACTGAAAAAGTGAATAAATTTTTTATTACAGACGATTCTTTATTAATTCCTAAAAAATATATTGAATTAAGCAAAATTAAATTCTACTTGAAGAAAAGTTTTAAAGAAATAGCGAAAAAAGTCATTATAAAACGAGTTATAGAATTATATAATCTAAATAATATAAAAATAAAAAAATATAATAACATAATTATAGGAGATTTTAAAAGAAAGTGGGGAAGTTGTGATAATTTAGGTAACATTAAACTAAACTGGAAATTAATTATGTTAAAACCTAAAATAATAGATTTTGTTATAAACCACGAATTAATTCATTTAATAGAACTTAATCATTCTAAAAATTTTTATAATTTATTACAAAAAGTTGCTCCAGAATGTAAAAAACAAAGGAACGAATTAAAAAAGATGTCTTTCATATTAAATATATACGATTAAAATTTTTATCATTTTATTTAAAAGGAGTTTATAAACAGTAGGAAATAATTTTATTATAAAGATATAATTTTACCTAAAGTTTATTCTTTTAATAAAATTTTTCTCCTTAGACAAATTAATATATCTGATTCGTGTGAGGTGGGTTACTACATAAAAATTTCAATACTAATCAAAATTTAAAGATCATATTTATAAAATGGATATTTTTCTTGGTTTTTGTATATTTTTTGGTGGCTATTTTCTGTTATTTTTGTTATTAATATAAACTATTCGCAAAAGACAAGTTTTGCGAATAGTAGGTGTATTTTATATTAACCATATTTAAAAATTTAATTTTATATCACATTTAATCAAAATTTTATTATATATATCATTTAATGCAATAAAATAAAAACAAGATGCACAATATATAAATCGGTATTATTACAAAAATTCTGACTCATAATGTTGCATAGCTTATTAATTTTTAAACGTTTAATTTTATTATTTTAAAAATTAAAAAAATATTTTATTTGTTTAATAATATTTTAAATTTTCATTAATTTTATAAAAATCATTATCTATCTTAATAAAATAATTTATTTATCATTTAAGAAAAAATATTAATGAATTGTTTGCATAGTACTAATATAATATACTACTAGTTTGCATAGCACTTGCCTAATAAGCAATTTTAACAACATAATTAATAAAGTTTTTAATCTTAGAATAAGAAACTTTTGCTAAATCAAATGAATCTATTTTATTTCCATCAAAAGATGTAAAAGAAATAACATTACAATTATCTAAATAATTTACACATTTATCAAACACAATTTTAATATTTTCTTCTTGCATAATACTATTTGGAATATTAAACACTATTAGTTCTATAAAATATTTATTCAAATCGCTACTAAGAGCCCACTTGCTCAATAAAATATTTTTTCTTATGTTTTTAAAAATCCTTACTATTTTTTTATAATTGCCATTTGTTAATTTATCTTTTTCTTCCATCTTTTCATTATATAGAAAAAGGTTTATCTTTTTAACTCTTTTCACTATTGGATCCCAAAAACTCAAAACAGCATCTTTATCTTGTTCATCGTAAGTTGCAAATCTAATAAGAATTTTAAATCCAAATTCTTCAAGGCATAATATTTTAATCCCTTGATTCATTAATAATAAAATGGTTGTATTATCAAAATATTCGGATAAACAATGTACATAACCTGTAATTATACTGTCAAAAGTACCTTCATTTGAAATACTTAATTTTTGTTTTTTACTTTTAGCTTCTTTTAAAGATTTCAAATAAGTAGCATTAGCTATCTTTATAGAGGGATTTGATGTTGCTATTACTATTTCTAATTCACCCGTCTGATCGATAAATGTATCGTTAGTATAATCTCCCATCGGGAAAATCCTAGTATCTTCATAATCTAGCATATTTTTATTATTTTTCTTTCTTAAATCATCTAAGGCAGACGTTAAAATAGACAAGGCTTTTTCATAGAACTCTTGAACTTTCTCTTTACTTTTATGTTCAGAAAATTGTTTTATCAAAGTTTCTTCCATGATTTATTCCTTGTCTATCCTTTATTTTAGTTATTTTTTTTAATAATTTCCATTCCGCCCATATATTTTCTTAATACTTCAGGAATTGTTACGCTACCATCTTTATTTTGAAATTGTTCTACTATAGCAGGAATTAATCTTGATGTTGCTAATCCACTTGCATTTAAAGTATGAACAAACTCTGTTTTTTTAGTTTCATTATTTCTAAATTTAGTGTTATTTCTGCGAGCTTGATAATCACCTGCATTTGAAGCTGAAGAAACTTCTTTATAAATACCCATACTTGGGATCCAAACTTCAATATCATATGTTCTTTTCATTGAAGCAGAACAATCTCCTGCAGCTAGCTTAGAAACTTGATAATGCAAACCTAACTTTTTAACTAAGTTTTCAGCTTTACCAACTAGTTCTTCAAAAGCGTCTGTGCTTTGATTTGGTTTTGTAATTTGAATCATTTCAACTTTATTAAATTGATGGCCCCTTATCATGCCCCTTTCTTCTTGTCTATAACTTCCCGCTTCCCTTCTATAACAAGGAGTGTAGGCAAAAAATTTCATAGGTAATTTTTCGTCTGGTATAATTTCACCTTTATATAAGTTTACTAATGCAGTTTCAGCAGTAGGTAATAAAAATTTTGATTTTTCTGTTTTATCATCAATCCAGTAAACTTCTTCACTAAATTTAGGGAATTGCCCAGCTCCATAACCACAATCATAGTTTAACATATGTGGTGGTAAAATAAATTCATATCCATCTTTTAAATGTTCCTCTACAAAATAATTTAATAGAGCCCATTCAAGCATAGCCCCTACTCCCCTGTAAAGCCAACAACCATTACCACCTAATTTAACACCTCTATCATAATCTATTAAACCCAAATCAACACATAAATCAACGTGATTTTTTGCTTTAAAATCAAATTCTGGTTTTTTGTTAACTTGTCTTAAGGTTTTATTATTTTCTTTTCCACCAGCTAACAAATCATCATCTGGAGTATTTGGTAATACTGCCAAAAACTCCCAAATTTTTTTATCACAATCATTAACCTGATTATCTAGCTCTTCTATTTTGTTTCCAAGTTTTTTCATTTCTTCAAAAATTTCAGCTGTATCTTTGCCTTCCTTTTTAAATACTGGAATTTGGGAACTTACTTTATTTTTTTGCGATTTTAAATTTTCAACTTCTTGGATAAGTTTTCTTCTTTGTCCATCAAGTTCTAATACTGAAGTAAAATCTACTTCACAACCTTTTTTAGCCAAATCTTGTTTTACTTTTTCTGCATCATTTCTTATAAGTTCTATTGAAAGCATAAAATAAATTCTCCTTATTATAAACTAATTTTATTATAATTTTTTAATATATTTAAGTCAACTTTGTTTTACAATTTTATTTTTAATTGATAAAATTATTTTATGGAAAATTTTGATAACTATTTTAAGAATAGAGATTATAAAAGTTTACAAAAAATAAAAGAATTATTAAGTAAACTTCCTGATTTTTGTGATGAGTTTTTTAGAGGAATAGAACATAAAACTACTTACCTAACAAGACTTAATTATGCTATCGATTTAAAAATATTTTTTGATTTTCTATGTAAAGAAATATTAGAATTTAATACCAAAACAGTTAAACAAATAACTTTAGAAGATATTTCTAATATTACTGCAACACACATAGAAATATTTTTAACCTATTTATCTGGTTATTATGATGCCAAAAACAAATACATAACTAATGATTTATCAGGAAAGGCAAGAAAACTTGCAACATTACGAAGTTTTTTAAAGTATTTTTATAAAAAAGATAAAATTATATCAAATGTTGCTTCTAAAATAGATACCCCAAAAATACACTCTAAAGAGATTGTTAGATTAGAGGTCGATGAAGTTGTTAAATTATTAAATCAAACTGAATCTCCTATTAATTTTTCAAAGAGGCAGATTTCTTACAATAACATTACAAAAAAAAGAGATATAGCAATATTAACTCTCCTACTTGGTACAGGCATTCGTGTTAGCGAATGCGTAGGTCTAAATGTTGATGATATAGATTTTAATGTAAATGGTTTTAAAATAACAAGAAAAGGCGGAAATCAGGTTGTTTTGTATTTTTCTAAAGAAGTTAAAAAAGCTTTATTAGATTATCTTGAAGAAAGATTGAATAATATAAAAATACCAGAAGAAGAAAAAGCGTTATTTATTTCTATGCAAAACAAAAGAATGACTGTTAGAGCGGTTGAAAAATTAGTTAAAAAATATAGCGAAAATTCAGTCCCTTTAAAACACATTACTCCACATAAACTTAGAAGTACTTATGGTACTAATTTATATAAAGAAACAAGAGATATCTATATTGTAGCTGACGTTCTTGGGCACAAGGACGTAAACACAACTAAAAAACATTATGCCGCAATATCAGAAGATGTAAGACGAAATATTGCAGAAAAAGTTAAACTTAGAGATTAATAGACAAAAAAAGTCAAACATTTTTAGAACATATGTTTGACTTTTTTTTATATGCATGTTATAAATAAATATAAAAGTTCGAAAAAAGTAAGTTTTTTACTATTTTATAAGGAAAATTATTATGAAAACAAATAAAAAAACAGAATCAACTTTAAATAAAGTTTACGAAATTATCAAAAACTATTTAAACAACAAAGGCTACCCTCCTTCACTAAGAGAAATTATGAAAGAAATTAATGTTTCTTCTACTTCTACTATAAAATATTATTTAGATAAATTAGAAGAAAAGGGTTTAATAAAAAGAACTAATAATAAAAACAGAGCTATAGAATTAGTAAAGGATATCCCTTTAAAAAATAACCTTCACCCTGTTTTAAATGATAAAGAATCCTTACAATTAACAAAAATACCTTTAATAGGTCAAGTAGCAGCAGGCTCCCCTATTTTAGCAGTTGAAAATTATGAAGAAGAATACGCTTTTTCAGAAAATCTTTTTTCTAGAAAAGGCGAACTTTTTATGCTTACAGTAAAAGGTGACAGCATGATTAATGCTGGAATTTATAATAAAGATAAAATAGTGGTAAAAAAACAAAATTACGCAAACAACTCAGATATAGTAGTAGCAATGCTAAATGGAAGTGCTACTGTTAAAAGGTTTTATAAAGAAGATAATAGAATAAGACTTCAACCTGAAAATGATTTTATGAAACCTATTTATTGCGTAGATGTTGATATTATAGGAAAAGTAATAGGATTAATAAGGAACTATTAGTTTATTTAATATTTTAATTTAAAA
>CALATF010000004.1 GCA_937891595.1 uncultured Clostridia bacterium | reverse complement strand
TGGTAAATATCCTGTAGGAACAATGGAGAAATTGTCTTATCCAAACGGTGAAGAAAGAATGATTTTTCATACCCAAAATGGAAGCGTAAGAAAATCTGAATACTTAGTTGCTCCTCATGAAATAGATAGAGGTGTTATTAGTAACACTGGCTATGAAGGTTACAGTGTGGTAAAAAATGAAAAAGGTCAAGATGAACTTGTTTATTCCTTGTTTCTTATTACCCAAAGTAACAACCACCCAAAAATTAATGTTTCAGGTTGTATGAGAGATGTTAATGGCAAATTTACAGGCTTTGATTATCCTGCAATTTCAGCAAATGATTTTTATCACCCAGAACTAGGTGACGAGGTTCAAAAGAGATTTGAAAGTTTGGAAAGCACTTTTAATAATGAATACGAGCAATTCTTTGCAAATCAACAATGTGAAGAACCTGAATTAAATGAAGTAGCTGATGATGAAGCTTCATTTCAACCTCAAAATAGTGCTCAACCAAAAAACTTCTTTCAAAAAGCTGTAGATAAAGTTAAAGATTTCTTTGAATCGGGCGACCCAGAATGTGGTGACTGGTAATTTTAATAAAACATATAGAATAAAAAAACTAAGCAAATTTGCTTAGTTTTTTGTTTTATTTATTTCCAGTTATCCGGCATTGTTCTGTTTTCGCTAAACCAAGTAGTATCTTTAAGTAGGGTAGAATTATTTGTTCCCTTTATTGAATATCCGTCTTTATTAGATATAAAAATTATGTCGCCGTTCATTGAAGTAAAGTCTGAATAATTTCCTGCTTCTCTTTCTGATAACGAATTTGTACACATACTTGTTACATAACAATTTTTTGTGTAATTAGCAATGCTATTAATGGCAACTTGTGCTGGGAAAGTATTGTTGTTTGTTTTTGTATATTCAGTAGCACCAGCAACGCAAGTGAACACAACATTTTCAGGATTAATTGCTTTTAAAAGGTCATCAGTACTACCAGTATAGCTACCATGATGAGCTGCTTTAAATAATGTAACTTTATTTGGTAGTATATTTTTATTGTTTTCTACTAATAAAGTTTCGCCTTCTTCTTCAAGGTCGCCGGTAAGTAAAACGGAAGTGCTACCTTGGGTTAAAAGAACACAAACAGAATAATTATTTTCGTTTGAAGTATTTTGAGTGTAATAAACATTATTAAGAATTGTTAATGTTATTCCACTGCCCAAATCAAATTGTGAAATAAAATTTTCTTGGTTGTAATTGCTAACTGGAATGTGTTTTGCACCCTTTTCAATTTCTAAATCTCTGTATTCAATATAATCGTTGTAAACATTTGTTGCGTCTGCACCATTTCTTTCGTATTTTGTGGCAGTGCCAAAGTCTATAATGTTTTCAACTTTGTACAAATCAAAAATGCCTTTTCTTGTGTTTGTTGAAGGGAAAGCGGCTATGTGGTCTTGGTGAGCATGAGTTGCTATCACATATTCAAGCGTTCCGTCTTCGCAATAATTATTAACATAATTTGAAATTGTTGTTGCGCTATTTTGTCTTGAACCTGCATCAATTAGAATGTCGTTATCGTTTGCTTTAATATAAATACTATCACCAGCATATTTATTGCCAAGCTCTAAAAAGTGAACAGATAAATCTCCACTTGCTATTGAAAATAATGTGTCTGATTGTGGTGAAAACGCTAATGCATATGAACTAAATCCGCCAACAATTCCAACAATTAGAGCTATTATAGAAAATATAAATGTTTTAATTTTTGTTTTTCTTCTCATTTCTTAATTCTCCTTACTTTAAAATTTAAGCAATAGGTGGTATTTCAGGCTGTGTAACGGCATCTTCTTCAGGTGCAACTTCTTCAACTGGAACAACCGTAACTGTACGTATTAATTGAACGTCTTTAAACCTTATAGAAGAAACTATATAGACAATTTGGTAGGTGGTTTCTTTGGAAGTGTCTATATCTTCTAAACCATTTAATTTTGTGTTGTTTTCATAAACTTCAATGGTAACTTTTGAAGTTGCGTCAAAACCAAAGGTAATTACTTTTACACCCTCGTCTATATATTCATCATTTACCAAAATAGAAATACTCTTTTTGCCGTTAATTTCAAAGCAATCGTTTTTGCAAATTATTTTACAAACAAAAAAACTTGCAATTACGCCAGCTATAAAGAAAAATGCTATAATTATTTTTGAAATAGCAGGCAACTTTTTATAAGTTTTTTCTGCATAACTGCTAGTTGTGTTGTTTTTAGTAGAACTTGGTTTGTTTGACTTTGTGCTTTTTGTAATTTTTCCAAAATTTTTATACAAGTTATTTGCCATAATTTATCCTTTTAAAAAAGTTAAAATAAAAGTAAAAAATGTATTTTACTGTAATATAATATCATATTTATTTTACAAAATTAAAATGATTAAAGCAAAAAACCTAAATAAAAAATTGCTTTAAGCGTTAAAACATAGTAAACTAGGGATATAAAAAAGGGAAAGATATGAAAATATATTTAGCAAGTAAAAGCCCAAGAAGACAAGAGTTTTTAAAAACTATTACAAATAATTTTGAAGTAATGGAATCTAACTTTGATGAAAGTAGCATAAAAAAACCTTCACCAAAGGCTTTAGTTAAAGCACTAAGCGAAGGTAAATGCAAAGAAGTTTTTTGTAAGTTAAATGGCAAAAGATGTGTAATAGGGGCAGATACTGTTGTGTGCTATAAAAATGAAATTTTAGGCAAACCAAAAGATGATAGTGATGCAAAAAGAATGTTAAATTTATTAAGTGGGAACACTCATAAAGTTTTAACAGGTGTTTGTGTTATGATTACAGACGAAGAAAGCATAACCAAAATAACTTTTGTTTCTAGTTCTAGTGTAACATTTAATAAATTAACAAAACAAGAAATTGATGATTATGTTGCAACGCACGAACCAAGCGATAAAGCAGGAGCTTATGCAATTCAAGGTATTGCTGGTAAGTTTGTTCAAAAAATTAGTGGTTCTTATCATGGAATTGTGGGTTTGCCGGTTGCTCAGCTTTATAAAATTTTAAAAGAAGAGGAAATTATTTAATATTTTTAAAGATAATAAAAAAACAACCTTAGTAAAGGTTGTTTTTTATTCGATTTCTAAGTTGTTTTCGTTAAACAATGTGCTTTTAAAAAATTCTTCTACTGTTATACCAAGTGTTCTAATTACAACTATTAATGTTGTAAGGTTTACGCCTTTATATCTAGCATACATAAGAGAAGTTAATGTTCCTTTTGACAATCCTGAGTTTATTTCTAATCTATATTGTGTCATTTTTTTATCAGCTAGAATTTCTCTTATTCTTTGAGCTACGGCTTGTGAAACTTTCATTTTTAATTTCTCTCTTTAAATTTTAATAGTTATATTTTAACATAAGTATTTTTTTAAATAATTATGTAAAAACATAACAATTTTAAAATTTTGTGGTATAATATTATATAAAAATAATAAATGAGGCTTTAATGAATGAGATGGAAATTAAAATCTTTAAAAGATATTAAAGAAAACCTTAATAAGATTAACGTAGAAATGTCTTCAAGAATAGTTTGTTTTACGGGTAATAGACCTCAAAAATTACCATGGGGATTTAATGAAACCGATGTGAGGTTTATAAAAACAAAAAAAATTGTACGACAAAAAATCGTAAGAGCAATTAAAAGTGGATATTATATATTTTTATGCGGTATGGCACTTGGCTTTGACATGATGTGTGCAGAAATTATTTTAGAGCTTAAGAAAAAATATAAACACATTAAACTTATAGGAGCAATTCCTTGTAAAAATCAAAGTGAAAGGTGGGCAAAAGAACAAAAAGATAGATATGAGGAAATAATTAAAAAGTTGGATGGTATTAGATGTATTTATGATAAATATATAAGCGGTTGTATGCAAGAAAGAAACAAGTTTATGGTTAATAATTCTTCTTTAGTAATTGCTTTTTTTAATGGTAGCAGTGGCGGAACAAAAAACACTATTGATTATGCTTTAAAACAAGGTGTTAAAGTAGAGATAATTAAACCTTAAAAAATAAAAAAAACACCAAAAAACTTGGTGTTTTTTTTATTAAATTTTATTAAAATATATTAGTTATATTTGCCCATGTTCCTGGGAAAAATTGAAAGATAATAACTACTGCAAGTAAAACAAAGAAAAGTAATTTAATAATAAAATTTCTTTTAATTACACACTCTAGTCCTACAACTGCAACAACTGCTAATGAAGCATAATTTTTAGCAACAAGTAGAACATTGTAGAATGTTCCTTGAGGAATAAATGTCCAGTTAGCATTAACAATAAGAACTGCATAAAGAGCTATTGTTAAAAAAGCAAGAATTTCGCCTAGAACATCTAAAATCTTTTCTAACCCCTCGTTTTTTTCCATAATAGATTACTCCTTTTATTTAATTTCGTATTTATTTTATCACATTAATATATGGTAAGTCAAAAAAATAAAGTTAATATTATAAACTTAAAAATCTTTTGTATTTTGCACATAATAAAAATATATGTAAAATGTTTTGAATATAACTAATCTTTTGTTAAAATATAATAATATTTTAAAAGGGAAAAATAGAATGAAAAAGTCTAGTAAAATAATTACTTTATTTGTAATGCTAATAGTTTGTTTTTGTGCTTTTTTAGGTTTAAATACAATTAATGTTAAAGCAGTTGATTTTACCATAAAAGAAGAAAACAAGACAGAGTATCAATTTGATAGCACATTATTTAGTGTTATACAAAAAATGTATGCTCAGCTAGTAGGTGTTAATGTTCCTGGTTTTAATGCTTATTGTTTTAGTGACGAGCTTTCTTCTATAACCCCTAAACCTGGTACAGATGCTGAAAAAATAAAAAATGATTTAACAAATGGAATTTTAAACCTCACTACTGGTGAAAATGCAGTATATGATTGCTTAAAAAATAGAACGGCTATAAAAGATATCAGAGGTTTAAATTTTTTAAAGTTAGATAATATTACGACTTTAATTTTAGATGATAATAATTTAACATCAATAGAAAAAACAGACTTAGATAGTTTAACAAATTTACAAAACTTATCTGTTAATAACAATAAATTAGTAAGTTTTGAGATAAATCCAGATATAAAGCAAGTAAATAATGTAAATTTATCTGGTAACAGGTTAACAAAAGTAGATATAAGCAATTTAAAAGAATATAACGGCCAAAAACCAACATGTGATTTATCTAATAATCAAATAAAAAAAATAGATGACATTGTTTTTCCTGCTACTAAATTACAACAATTAAATTTATGTTTTAATAATTTATCTGTGTTAACAAACGAAGAATGGGCAAGTTTAAATTCCAACATGGTTAGCGGTGTTGTTGCAGATATTATTATTCAAGGTGTTCAAAATTTTAATAACGTTTCTGCTGGCGACAAAATTACGATTTATCAAAATAATATTTTACCAGATTTGCGAATGATTGTTTCTTATAATAGTTCTAGCTCTTTTTATAATCAAAATGGTGATAATGAAATTTGTAAAAGTGAAGCATTAGAAGACATCGAAACAGTTGTAATTCCTGCTGGAAAAATTAAGGTGGAATTTTATTCAGAAGGTTATTTAGTTAATAAAACAAATTTTTCTTACCTAGATGAGCAAATAATTAATGTTTTATCTTCTAGTGAGTATGATGTAAAATTAAAGGCTCCTATCATTACTGGTTATCACGACGGGAAGGTTTTAGAAAAGCTAACTGAAGATGGGGATATTAAAGTTGTTTTAAGTTTGTCAGATGTTGAAAATTTACCAAATAAAGAAGATGTGTTGTCTTCAGCAAAGATAAGTTATAATACAAAAAATAGTAGCAATTCTGTAGATGCTACCGAAATAAATGTCACTGAAAATGGAACATATACATTCTTGGCTTTTTGTAACTTCGACGGAATTAAAGGTAATGAAGTTGAGTTTAGTGTAAAAAGAAGTGACATGTCTGGTGTAATATTAGGCATTGTAATTATTGTTATTATTTTTGTAGTATGTGCCGCAATTTACTTTTTAGGAAAGTGGATAAGAGATGGTGCCGTAATTGCACCTTTAACAGAATTAGAAATATTTAAAGTAAATAGAAAAAGAAAAACTCCTATTGCTTACGATAGAGAAGATAGAAAAAGTCAATTAGATGGTTTAAATAGCTCTGGTAAAGAAAATACCGCATACTATAATGAAGATAGCATAGAAGAAGACTTGAACAAATATGATTACAATTTTGGTGAAAGAAATTATTATAACGAAGATGAAAACTCTTTAGACGAAAATGAAGAAGATAATAATGAAGATTACGAGCAAGGTGATGAAGATTATCTAGATGAGGATAGTGATGAATAAAAAACAAAACAAAAGGCAAGTAGTTGTAATAACGGGGGCAACTAGTGGCATAGGTAAAATTACTGCAAATTATTTAAATCAAAATAACTTTGTTGTATATAGTCTTTCAAGAAGATTGCTTGAAGATAAAAATATTAATTACATTTCTTGTGATGTTACAAACAAGGAACAGGTTAAAAAAGCTGTAAATGAAATTTTAGAAAAAGAAGATGCAATAGACGTTTTAATTAATAATGCGGGTTTTGGTATTTCAGGCTCTATTGAAAATCAAGATATAAATGAAATTAAAAACATATTTAATGTAAACTTTTTGGGGGCAGTAAATGTAACTCAAGAAGTTTTGCCTATAATGAGAAAACAAAACTTTGGTAAAATTATAAATACAAGTTCTGTTGCAAGTATATTTCCTATTCCTTTTCAGTCTTATTATTGTGCTACAAAGGCATCTCTTGATATTTGGGCTAAAACTTTAAGACTGGAAGTTAAAAAGTTCAATATTCAAGTATGCAATATTTTAGTAGGGGATACAAAAACTGGTTTTACAGCAGTAAGGCAAAAAAGTTCAGGCGATAAGGGCACTGTATATGAAGATATTGTTAAAAGCTCTGTAGAAAAAATGGAAAAAGATGAGCAAAAAGGTAAAGACCCTATGACAGTTGCTAAAACTGTTTATTCTCTTATTAAAAAGAAAAAAATGCCGGCTACTAAAACGGTGGGTTTTGGTTATAAATGTTTGGTATTTTTAGAAAAAATTTTGCCTCAATCTTTGATGTTGTGGGTAGTGTCAAAGCTATATAGTTAGTTTGTTTAAAGTTATGCACAATTTACTAATAAAATGTGAATAACTTAATTTGTGTAAGTTTACAAGTTTTAGTTTGGAGAAAAATATAATGAAAGAAAAAATAAAAAAGAAAAGCACTAAAGAAGTGTCGAAGGTAAAAAATATAAGCCAAGATATAGAAAAAAAATCTTCTATAAAAAATAATGAAGTTAGTACCGAAAATACAACAAATAGTACTAACGATTTTTCCTCCACTAAAACTAGCAAAACTAAAACAATTTCAACTAAATTAACCGATAAAGAAAAAGAATTATTAGAAAGGTATAACCAAACAAAAACTCCTGCTTTAACAAAAGTTGCAAAACTTAGTAAACTTAAATTATTATTAACAATTATAATTCCTACAATGTTGGTAGGTATAATAGTGGCAGTAGCTTCTGTTTTATATGCTAATAGATATGTTGATGTTCTTGAAATAAATTTTACATCTAGTTATGTTGAAATAGATAAAGACAATGAAAATAATGTTACGTTAAATTTTGCTGCAAGAATAAGTCCAGCTAATGCTACTAATAACAAAATAATTTATTCTTCTTCTGATGAAAGTATTGCTACTGTTAACCAAGTAGGCGTAATAACTTTTTATAAATTTGGTTTGGTTACTATTACTGCAACAAGTGCAGACAATACTAGCATTAAAACAGAATGTCAGTTTTTTGTTACAGATGATAAAGCCCATTACATAGAAATAACAAATAAAAAAGCACAAGTATTATTAGGTGACTTTTTTACAGTTTCAACAAATATTATACCGGAAGAGGCTGAGGATAAATCTTTAACATATGACTCTTCTAATAAAGAGGTTGCTATTGTTTCTTCAAATGGTAAAGTTTTAGCAATAGGTGGGGGCACAACAACTATTACTGTAACTACTGCTAATGGCAAAACGGATAGTTTTGAGTTGTTTGTTGTTGTTCCTGTTTCAGAGTTAACTATTGAAAATAATTCATTAGTAACAGGCGTAAATAATGCTAAATTTCCACAAGTTTCAGTGTTGCCAGTTAATGCAACTAATCAAAAATTAACTTATTCAAGTTCAAATACAAATATTGCAACAATAGACCCACAAGGCAACATTATTTTTAAACAAATAGGCGAAGCTGTTTTTACAGCTACCAGTCAATATGACAATACTAAAACAGTTGATTTTACAGCAAGATATACGGGTGGGTTTGTAGATTATTGTTTTATTTCCGAACAAAGCAAAAACATTACAACACCTTTTGAACAAGATAAAATTATTAACTTGCAATTAGATTATTATCCTTTAGATGCAGATTTAAGTAATGTTACATATCACTCAAATAATAATAGCGTTATTAATGTAGTTAACAACAAATTAGTTATTGTAGGTGGTGGAAAAGCAACTATTACAGTAAGTGCAAACACTGGTAGCAAAATTGTGACTGATAGTGCTGAAATTTTTGTTACTCGTCCTGCTGAAAGCATTATTGCTAATGACACTAGCTTTAACTTATATAATGGCAAAATAGAATATAGTGTTTTACCAAGTGACCACACAAGCAACATAATAGTAACCACACAATCTAACTTAATCACAATTTCAAATAATAATCAAATATCTTTTGTTTATCCGGGTACTGCAAGTGTTAAAATAGAAGCAGATAATGGTGTAGAAAAAATTATTAATGTTAGTTATATTACTGCTGAAAAAAGTGTAGAAGTATTACAAGAGGGCCAACAAGTTAACTTAAATTATTTAGATAATTTCTATTTTAATTTTGAAGCATTAAATTATGGTAGTGTAAATTTTACAAATTATGATACAAGTATTTTAAGGTATAATAGTCAAGCTCAAAGCTTTACAGCTGTAAAAGGCGGAACAACATCTATAACTGCTATAAGTGGTGAAGATAGTTTAACTTATCAAGTATTTGTTGTTAGACAAGCACAAAGTATTGAAGTTAGTAATCAAACATTTGATAAATATATAGGCAAACTAAATTATAAAATATTACCAGAAGACCATACTAATACGGTAACAATATCAAGCACTTCTAATGTAGTTACTATTACAGAAGATAATATAAGTTTTGCTTACCCGGATAAAGCAGAAATAACCATTTCAACTGATAATGGGTTAAGTGAAACAATAATAGTGCAGTTTGTTCCTTCTGAAAAAACAATTCAAGTTTATGAAGATGAGCAAGAAATTTCCGTTCATTATTTAGATATATTCTATTTAAATTTTGAAGCCTTAGGTTTTGGCGAAATAACAGTAGATTATTACGATGAAGATTATATAGAGTTTAATGAAGAAACGCATAGTTTTAAAGCTATTCAAGGTGGTTATACTACTATGCAAGTTTCCAGCGGAAGTAAATATATAACTTTGAATTTTTTTATTGTTAGAGAAGCAGAATTAATTAATGCAGTAGACACAAATTTTGTATACACAACACAAAATTTAGTTTATAACGTATTACCAAGTGACCATACAAGTAATGTTGAGATTTGTTCTACATCACCTATTATTCAAATTACAAATGGGAATTCAATAACCTTTTTACATGCGGGTTCAGCCGAGGTCGAAATTAAAACAAGTAATGGCTTATCTAAAGTTGTTACTGTTTCATATATTCCTGTAGAAAATGTTGTAAATATTGTAGAAGATAACCAAAAAGTAAATTTAGAATATCAAGAAGCTTTATATTTTGATTTTAGTACTTTAAGTTTAGGTGCTATTGATTTTGAATATGACACTTCTGCTTTAAGTTATGATAAAGAAACTTTTGTTTTTACGGCTATTAAAGGTGGCGCGACAACAATTAAAGCTACTAGTGAACAAATTAGTTTAACTATTGATGTTTTCACAACAAGACAAGCTCAAAGTATTACTGCACATGATGTAAATTTTACTTGGCTTTCTCAAGATATTACTTACACTGTAAGCCCTAGTGATTACACTAATGAAATTATATTAACTAGTCAAAGTCCTATAATTAATATTAGAGGGAATAATGTAACTTTTGTATATGCAGGTTCAGCATACATTGATATTAAAGCAGATAATGGAATAACTAAAACTATTAAAGTTAACTATATTCCTAATCAAAATGTTAAAAAAATAACTGAAGATAATCAACAGGTTAATTTAAATTATTTAGATTCGTTCTACTTAGACTTTAGTAATTTTAGTTTTGGTGAAGTAAGTTTTGAATATGATAATAAAGCATTAGAATATAATCCAGAAACTTTTGTTTTTACAGCTATTAAAGGTGGAGCAACAACAATTAAAGCTACAAGCGGTGAGCAAACTGTTGTAGTAAATATTTTTACTACAAGGCTTGCTGAAAGTATTACTGCTAGTGATATGGCTTTTGTAGGTACTACTCAAAATATTGTATATAGCATTTTGCCTGCTGACCATACAAACAAAGTTGAAATAACAACGCATTCACCTATCGTTAATATTAATGGCGATTTGGCAACCTTCGTTTATGCAGGTAGTGCACAAGTAACTATTTCAACAGATAATGGATTAACTAAAACAATAAACCTTTCATATATTCCTGTAAACAAAGTTATTAAAATAACAGAAGATAACCAAACAATAAATTTAAAATATTTAGATAATTTTTATTTAGATTTTAGTGCTTTTAACTTTGGATCTGTAAATTTTGAATATGATAGCACTGCGTTCAATTATAGTACTTCAAATTTTGTTTACAACGCTATTAAAGGCGGTAGTAGTATAATTAAAGCAATAAGTGAAAGCCAAACAATAACAATCAATACTTATACTACTAGAGATGCTCAAAGTATTACTGCTAGTGATGTTGATTTTACAACTACAAAACAAACAATTTCATACGAAGTATTACCTAGTGATAATACAAGTCAAGTAGTTATTAGCACAACTTCACCTATTATTTCTTTAAATGGTAATCAGGTAACATTTTTATATGCAGGTAGTGCGCAAATAACTATTTCAACAGATAATGGTATATCAAAAACAATAAATGTTAGTTATTTTCCTAACGAAAATGGTATAAAAGTAAATCAAGAAGCTCAAGAAATACAAGTAAATTATCAAGATGTATTCTATTTAGATTTTAGCATTTTTAACATGGGTGCAATAATCTTTGAAAATGTTGATAATAGCATATTATCTTACAATGCTGATAGTTTTACTTTTACTGCAATTAAAGGGGGCGGTACAAACTTTAAAGCAGTAAGCGGGGATAAAGAAGTTAGCGTTAGTGTAAGTGTTTATCGTAAAGTAGAAAGTTTTGATGTTTCTACCAGTGATATATCTTTATCAAATGGTAAAAATACGACTGCAAAAAAAGTTATAAACTTTACAACTTCTAATTTTGCACCAAGTGATTGTACTTTACAATCAGCAATCTTTTCAGTAGATGATAACTCTGTAGCAAGTGTTTCTCAAGGGGGTGTATTAACGTTTACTAAAGCAGGCAGTATAATGCTTACTATTAAAGCGGACGACGTTATAAAGGCTTATTCAATAACATCTACTTTTGGTAGTGTTTCTAATTTCTATTTTGTAGAGAGTTCACATGTTTTTGAAGATGTTGGATACACTTATTCAATAGAATTTGAATCATTCGTACCGCTTGATTATATTTTAGATGCTTCACACGTTTCGTATTATTCAAATAATGATAACGTAGCAACGGTTGATGAAAATGGGGTAATTACTGCTAATGATAGAGGTACGACTACAATTGATGTAAC
>CALATF010000003.1 GCA_937891595.1 uncultured Clostridia bacterium | reverse complement strand
GCAACCGTTCGTATTTCTGAGTTCTTCATTGTTATGCTACAATGTGATAACCCTCTATGTTGCAAAGGTACAAAAAGAAATCCGAATATTCCCTCTTCAATTTTACATTTTAAATGAAGAAGGGTTAATTAATGGAACTATAAGCATAGATCATGCAATGGCAGGTTGTATGCATGGGTATTTACTTAATGCATATCAAAATGAATTTTCAAGAAATCCTTTAATGAGAGATGGAATGTTAAATAACATAAAAGTTAATGAAAGTTTGCATACTTTTATTACGCCTAATGAAATTGTAAATGTTATTTCAAATGTAAATGTACCTGAAATTTCAAGAGATATAAAAGGCGATTTAGGATATAAATTAGATTCGAAATTTGTAAGTGACCTAGACAGGTCTTTTGATGACTTTGCAGAAAGTTTAATAAAAGCTTAATAAAAAAAGGATTAACAAATGGAAGATAATGGTTTAGTTAAATATTATAACTCAAAAGGTTGGGCAAAACATTTATTAGATGCTAATAAAAACCCTGAGTTTTATAAGCTTGCTAAAGATCTTATGAAGTTCAATGTTATGAATATTCCAACCAGTGGAAACTACTATTTAAAAAAAGCATCAGCAAAGGAAACTGGGGCAGAAATTTTGCTAAGCCAAATTTATCATAAAGCTGGCTTTGATACTGCACTATATACTCCGGTTGGTAAAAATGGTTTTTATGGTTATGTATTGTCAAATGATGTTGTTCAAAACAAAAACATACAAAATGCCAGAATTTTTACTTTTTTAAATAGTAAAAAAGCATACGAGGGAATTGAAGATGATAATATTAAAAACCAAATAATAAACAATATTTTTTATATGCCACAAACAAAACAAGAAGAACACACAAATTATCAAGATTTTATTACTAGTGAAGCTATGAGTTCTTTAATACAAATGCGTGTATTTGATGTTGCTAGTTTTAATCCAGATAGGCATCCAAATAATTATCAGTTTGAAATTATAGACAATAAGGTTGTGGGCTTAATACTTTTTGATTATGGAATGAGTGGGCAAAAATATGAAAAAAATAATTTAGCTTATTATAATGAATTTTCTTTAGATAAACTTACTAGACAACAATTTGTTGAGTGCATTAAAGAAAATGAAAATGTACAAGATTTCGTTTCTTTGCAAGAATGTGCTGAAAATATAGGGGGAATAGATGTTGTGCAGTCAGCAAGAGATATAACTGAAGATATAGGTTATAAATTTTCCTCAAAATTTGTAAGCACGATTGCAAAATCTTATGATGATATGGCTGAAAGTTTAATTCAATTATAGTTATAAAAGGAATACAAAATGGAAGATAACGGTTTAATTAAATATTATAGGGATAGAAAAAGAGGTAAGGATTTAACTAGTACAAAAAAGCATAAAGACTTTCGTATTTTAATTGGTAAGCAAGGTGATGTTAAAAGCCATCAAACTTATTTGCAAACTCCAGAAGGAATTTATTATACCAAATGTGCTTCAAAAGCTGAAATTGATGCTGAAACGGTTTTAAGTCAAGTTTTTTGTAAGTTAGGAATTCAATCTGCTATATACTTACCTGCAGGGCATAAAAATAAATATGTTTATGCCGTTTCTAATGATATTACTAATGAAAATACAATTTTAGCAAAAGATTATTATGAACAATTTTGGGAAAATATTAGAAAAGATAGTAATTATAGTGGAACTACAATAGGACAACACCCATTTTATTTACCTAGTATAAAGGAACAGGTTGAAATTGATTATAATAAATTTATAACGCCTGAAGCTATGAGAACTTTGCAAATAGTTCGAGGACTGGACATGGCAAGTTATAACACAGATAGAAATTGGTGTAATTATTATTTTCAAATGGAAAATGGTGTAATTACTGACATTATATTAATTGACCATGCAATGAGTGGCGCTAATGTTGAAAGTACCTTATGTGAAGAGTTAGTAAATTGTTTGTATTTTAATGAATTTAATAAAATATTAGGTCGCAATAATTATAGCAATATTATTAGCAATTTTAAAAATAATGAAGTTGTACAAGATATCATTACACCTCAAGAACTAGCCGAAACGGTTGGTAGTGTAAATATGATGGAAGAAGCTAGAGATATTAAAGGAACTATAGGTTATAAAATTGATCAGGGTTACTTAGATGTTATGGCAAAATCTTTTGATTATACTGCCGAAGAATTATTAAAACCTTAATAAAAGTAAAATTTAACAAAGGAAAGTTGATTTATGATAAGTGAAGATTTAAAAGAATACTTAAATCATAGAACAGATGGTTATTTTGAATTTAAAAGTGATAATTTGCACGGCATGCGAATAAAGTCATGTGTAAGAAAATATTATTTTCCAAATTCATGTAATTGTTATGTAAAAGAGATGCTTCAAGGCGATGAAAGCTATCCTATGGTTAGTGCTGAGTTGTTGCTTAGTAGATTGTTACCTAAACTTGGAATAAAAAGTGTGGAATATCTTCCTTTTGTTAATAATAAAGGTATAATAAGTGTAATTACAAAAGATATATCAGGTAGAAATATTAGTGATGGGATTGAATTTTTTAATGAGGTTATGGCTAAATCTGCTGGGAATGGAAATTGTTTTTTGAATAGTGAGGTTTTAGTATTTGCAGATGAACAAAACAGGGGTGAATTAAATACCATAAATAACTTTCACAAATATGCAAATTCAGATACTTTTAAACAATTACATTTGCTTAGAGCTTTTGACTTAGCTACTTTGAATAACGATAGAAATCCTGGCAACTTATTTATTGAAAGAGATGAAAAGGATATTGGAGTAGGTATAATTGGCTTAGATTATGAAATGAGTGGTGCTCCAAGTTATTATACAAATAATTATTACAGTACTTTTAGTTCAAAAAGGTTGCCTGGTATGGATGTAATTGATGCATATAAAGAAAACGAAGATTATCAAAAATATATAACTAGGTTTGAAATAGCTGAAACTATTGCGTCTGCACCATTTGATGAAACAGCAAGAGAAGTAAAAGATGAAATGGGGTTTGTAATAGAACCAAATTTCTTAGATAGAATGAAAAGTAATACAGATATAGTTGCCGAAGAGTTAGTTAAATAAATACAATTAAATTTATTAAAAGGTGTTAAAAGTGATAAGTGAAGAATTAAAAAAATATCTTAATCATACAGAAGATGGCTATTTTGAGTTTAAAGATCAAGATTATAAGTTCTCACGCATTAAGTTTAATGTTAATAAATATGATTTTCCAGAGGCAGGTACTTATTATGTAAAAGAAATATTTGGGGCAGGTAATGGCGAATCTGAAAATATGGTATGTGCAGAGGTCTTATTAAACAGGGTTTATCAAAAGTTGGGTTTAAAAAGTGTTGAATATTACCCTTTGTTTAATAGGAAGAGATGCGTAATTAGCAAAAGTATTCAAGGTGAAAATATTTGTAGCGGAGATAATTTTTTTAAAAAGGTAATTAATAATTCTGCTGATTTTGGTATTTTTTATTTAAATGAAAGGGTAGTAAAATTTGCAGACGAGTATAGTCAAAGTGAACTTAATTCTATACAAAATTTTTTAAAATATGCTGACGAAGATTTTTTTAGACAGTTGTTTCTAACAAGAGGAATAGATTTAGCTACTTTTAATTATGATAGAAACCCTAAGAATTTTCTTGTAGAAAGTGATGAAACTGGTTTGGCTAGAAATATGATTTTGTTAGATAATGAAGCTAGTGGTTGCTTAAAATATAAAAGAAATGGTTATTACAACGACTTTTGTTCGCAAAAATTGTTTGAAGATGAACTTGTTAGGGCTTTTAGACAGAATGAAGATTATCAACAATATATTTCTAGGTTTGAAATAGCAGAAAAAATTGCAACTG
>CALATF010000002.1 GCA_937891595.1 uncultured Clostridia bacterium | reverse complement strand
TTTATATAACATTTTTATTCTTTGGCAAATTCCACATCATATTCTTCATATGGAGAGAAGCTAATTCGAACACTTCCAATAATTTCAGTGTCACTTTTTCCCATCGCTTGAAGAGTTCTGTTTCCTGCTTTTTTTGATGAACAAGCAGAACCCGTAGAAACTGCAATTCCTGCCATGTCTAAAAGAAGCATTAAAGATTCGCCTTCTATAAAATTAAAAGATATACTTGCTAAGCCAGGTAATTTTTGATGAGCATGCCCGTTTACTTTTACATAGGGAATTTCTTCTTGAACTCTTGAAACAAAATAATCTCTTAATAATTTAAGCTTTTTATTATTTACAGTATAATCTCTTACCGTTGTTTCAATAGCTTTACCAAAACCAACGATTGAAGCTGTGTTTAAGGTACCACCTCTCTTACCCTTTTCCTGGCCTCCACCTACCATAAAGTTATCTATTCTTACACCTTTCTTTAGGTAAAGAGCACCTACACCTTTAGGGGCATGAAGCTTATGTCCACTTATACTTAAAGCATCAACTCCTAAATCTTTTACATCTATTTTAAGGCTTCCTACCGCTTGAACTGCATCAGTATGAAATAAAACATCTTTTTCATGAACAATTTTTGATATCGTTTTTAAGTTTTGAATAGTTCCTATTTCATTATTAGCTGTCATTATACTTACTAAGATTGTATTTTGATTGATACAATGAATAAGTTCAGCAATATCTACAAGACCAGTTTCATCAACAGGTAAATATGTTACTTCAAAACCAAGCTTTTCAAGCCTTTTACAACTTTCTAAAACGCTATGATGCTCTATTTGAGAAGTAATAATATGATTACCCTTTGCTTTATTAGCTAGGGCCAACCCCATTAAAGCCCAGTTATTTGCCTCTGTACCACCTGAAGTGAAATAAATTTCACCTCGTTCAGCATTTATACTGTTAGCAACACGGTCTCTTGCTTTATCTATTAAATTCAATGAATCTCTACCAAAAGAATGTAAACTGTTAGGGTTACCAAAAGTTTGACTGAATACCGGCAACATTTCTGTAAGAACTTCATTTGAAACACAAGTTGTCGCTGCATTATCTAAATAAATTTTTTGCATATTTCACTACTCCTAAAATTTTTTGTTATTCAAAACATCTTGTAATGTTATTTGATTTAATGTTTGATTAATACTTTGATAAATAAAACTAAAAACACTTCTATTTGGGCAATCTTTCACATTACATTGTTTTTCAACACAATCACTAGTATACAAGTTACCTTCAAGTGCCGTTAATATTTCGCCTATTGTAAGAAGATCAGGACTTCTACTTAAAACATATCCCCCATTTAAACCTTGTTTTGAAACAACAATGTTTTTCTTTTTTAAAACTGACATTATTTTTTCTAAATAAGGCTCGGATACTCTTGAAAGAGTTGCTAGTTTGCTATTTGAAACAGGCATTTCATTTTGATAATTTTTGCCCAGTTCACAAACAGCCCGCATACCGTATCTAGCTTTTGAAGAAAATTTCATAAATCAAAACTCCTACCAAACTCGTCTGACTTTGAAAGTTTAACAAAAATATTTTTTGTTGTCAATAGTATTTTTTAAGACTTTAAAATAGCTACTAATTATAAAAATATGATAAATAAAAATAAAGCCAGCACATTTTTATATGTACTAGCCCTATTTTTATATTAAATATTGTTAATAGCTTCTAATATTTGACTTTTTTGCCTTAAACCAACAAGCCTATCAACTTCTTTACCTTCTTTAAAGATTATCATAGTTGGAACGCTCATAACGTTATATTCTTTTGCAATATCCAAGCTTTCATCAATATCAAGCTTTGCAATAACTGCTTTGTCACTTTCCTCGCTTACTTGATCTAAAACTGGCGATAACATTTTGCAAGGGCCACACCATGTAGCAAAAAAGTCTACAAGAACAACTTTTTCATTTTTTAATACATCATTTTCAAAATTTTCTTTATTTACGCTAATAGGTTCCATAAAAATTCTCCTTAAAAGTATATTTAGCATCTTTTCTTATTTTAATTCTAGCATTACAAATTTTTAAAGTAAAATAAAAATATAAAATTTTGTAAAATAAAATTTTATGAATAAATTAAATTACAAAACATATTTTCTTAAATCGTGGTTTTTATTAAAGTTTTCAAAAGCCTTTGTAACATATTCTTTATCTATAACAACATCTACCATAGGATGATCTCCACCAGCATTAAAGCTAATATCTTCTAATAACAATTCAAGAATTGTATGAAGTCTTCTTGCACCTAAATTTTCACTTGTTTCATTTTCTTGTTCTGTATATCTTGCAATTTCTTTCAATGCTTCAGGTTTAAAAATTAAATTAATGTTGTCTACTTTTAAAAGTTCTTGATATTGTAATGTAACAGCATTTTTAGGTTCGGTTAAAATTTTATAAAACTCTTTTGCAGTAAGGTTTTCAAGTTCTACACGTATAGGAAATCTTCCTTGAAGTTCTGGTATTAAATCTTCAACTTTTGAGACATGGAAAGCACCTGCTGCTATAAATAAGATATAATCTGTCTTAATAATTCCATATTTAGTGTTTATTGTACAACCTTCAACAATAGGTAAAATATCCCTTTGAACACCTTCTCTACTTACTTCTGGGCCATGCGACCTACCAGAAGAACCAGCAATTTTGTCTATTTCATCAATAAAAATAATACCTTCTTCCTCTGCTCTTCTAATGCCTTCCGCTTTAACAGAATCCATATCTATTATTTTTTCACATTCTTCTTGATTTAAAAATTCTCTAGCTTCTTTGATTGTAAGTTTTCTTTTTTTCTTTTTAGTTGGGAAAATCCCACCTAACATATCGCCTATGTTAATTTCCATAGCACTTCCTGGCATCATTTCTAAAGATTTAGGAGCTTCTTTTACTTCCATTTCAATATAATCTTCGTCATATTTGCCATTTATTAAGTTCTGTTTAATATATTCACGATATTCTTCACTATTAACATCAACACCATCAATGGTTGATTTTTTAATAGGATAAATTAAATCAAATAAACGTTTGTCCACGTTTGGTTTAACTTTTTCAATAACTTCGTTATATTTTTCGTCTTTAACTAATCTAACAGAAGCTTCAACAAGGTCTCTAACCATGCTTTCAACATCTCTGCCTACATAACCAACTTCTGTATACTTAGTGGCTTCAATTTTTATAAAAGGAGCTTTAACAAGTTTAGCTAATCTTCTAGCTATTTCTGTTTTACCTACACCAGTTGGACCTTTCATAATTATATTTTTTGGGGTAATTTCATCTTGCATATTTTTAGGTAAACGGCTACGTCTATACCTATTTCTTAAAGCTACAGCAACTGCTCTTTTCGCTTTATCTTGACCTATAATATACTTATCTAATTCTTCAACAATTTGCTTAGGTGTTAAATTCATATTAACTAAACCTCCTCAACAGTAACATGTCCATTAGTAAAAACACAAATGTCACTTGTTATTTTTAAAGCTTTAAGAGCAATCTCTTTTGCGGATAAATCAGTGTTTTCAATTAAAGCTCTAGATGCTGCTAAAGCATAAAATTCACCGCTACCTATTGCAGCAACACCATACTCTGGTTCAAAAACATCTCCGTTACCTGAAACATATAACAAATTATCTTTATCTGCAACAAGCATTAAGGCGTCTAATTTTCTTGCATATTTATCTTCTCTAAAACCTATTGCTAATTCAACAGCACTTCTCATTAAATTGCCACTAAATTTTTGCAAAAGTTCTTCAAATTTATTAGATAAACTAAAAGCGTCTGCAGCTGAACCTGCAAAACCTATAATAACTTTATCGTTATAAATTCTTCTTACTTTTACTGCGTTGTTTTTAACTATAAACTTTTCACCAACAGTAACTTGCCCATCACCTGCAATAGCTGTTTTTCCATTTCTTTTAACAGCAACTATTGTAGTACTTCTCATTCCTTCCATAAATTTTAGTCCTTTTATTATATATTTTTAATAGCTAGGCTTATTTCTTCTAAAGCTCTATCAACAATTTTTTTCTTTTTTATTTTATCGTCTCTTTCTTTAATGTCAAGAGGTGAAACTATACCAAAGTTTGCGTTCATAGGTTGAAATCGCTTTAATTCACACGTTGTAATATAATTAGTAATTGCACCCATCATGGTATTTGACGATAAATTTAATAATGGTTTATTGTTAATCAATAAATATGCATTAATTCCGCACATTAGCCCACTCATAGTACTTTCCATATATCCTTCAACACCACTTAGTTGCCCAGCAATGAACACATTTTCATTGTTTTTTAATTGATAAGTATTTTTTAAAAGTTGTGGTGCATTAATATAGGTATTTCTATGCATAACACCATATTTCACAAACTTAGCATTGTTTAATGAAGGTATTAAACTAAACACTCTTTTTTGTTCTTGAAAGGTTAAGTTAGTTTGAAAACCTACCATATTATAAAGTGAGTTTGTGTTATCTTCTTTTCTAAGTTGAACTACCGCATAATATTTTTGTTTACTGTCCGGATGGTCGAGACCAACTGGTTTTAAAGGGCCATATCGCAGGCTATCTACACCTCTTTTAGCCATTATCTCAACAGGCATACAGCCTTCAAATATCTCTTTTTTTTCAAATTCTTTTAACTCTACGGTTTTTGCGTTAATTAGTTCATTATAGAAAGTAAGATATTCGTCCTTTGTCATAGGGCAATTAATATAGTCTCCTGAACCCTTGTCATATCTGTCCTTTACATAAGCTATATTCATATCTATACTTTCAACATCTATTATAGGACTTGATGCATCATAAAAATGCAAATTATTTGTATTTAGCAATTCTGTTAAATTTTCAGATAACTTATTAGTTGTCAAAGGTCCGGTAGCTATAATTACAATTCCATTAGGCAACTTAGTAACTTCTTTAGAAATAAAATTTATATTTTTAAATGACTTTATAGTATTAGTTATATCTTGTGAAAATTTTTCCCTATCTACTGCCAAAGCATTCCCTGCTGGAACACTATTTTTAATTGCTGTTTTTAAAATTAAACAATCAAAATTTTCTAATTCTTTTTTTAGTAAACCGGAGGCCGTTGATAAATCTTGAGATTTTAAGCTATTACTACAAACAATTTCAGCTAAGTTTGGGTTTGAATGAGCTGGGGTAAAATTATTAGGTTTAATATCATATAAATCTACTTGAATGCCACGTTTAGCAAGTTGATAACTAGCTTCACATCCAGCAAGCCCTGCTCCTATAATTGAAACTTTATTAATAATTTTTACCACCTTTTTAATACTATTGCGATTTTTGTTTTTCTTCTTGTTTAGAAAAATCACATTCTTTATTAGAACATTTAAAGAAATTAGCTGTTTTAGATTCTTTTACTGTTAAATATTGTTTGCATTTTGGGCACCTTAAATTTGTAGGCTTGTCCCAACTTGCAAACTTACAATTTGGATAGCCACTGCAACCATAGAAGATTTTACCATATCTAGTTTTACGTTCATAAACTTCTTTACCACACTCAGGACAAGAACAAACAGAAACTTTTGGTTCTTCTATACTTTTTATGTTTTTACAATTTGGAAAATTTGGGCAAGCTAGAAACTTTCCTGTTTTGCCTTCTCTTACAACCATGTTTGCTCCGCATTTTTCGCAAACTACTTCACTTACTTCAAGTGGAACACTAACCTTTTTAGAACCTCTTACAGCATAAATAACTTCTTTTTCAAAATTTGTAAAGAAATTTTTTATAACGTCTTGCCATTTTAGGGAGCCTTCTTCAATTTTATCTAAATTACTTTCCATTTCAGCGGTAAATGAAATGTTCATGATGTCAGCAAAATATTCTTCTAAAAATTCTGTTACAGTTACTCCTAAATCGGTAGGAACTAAATATTTACCATCTTTTAAAGTATAATTTCTATTTAAAAGAACAGCCATAGTTGGTGCATAAGTTGCTGGTCTGCCTATGCCTTTTTCTTCCATCATTTTAATTAAGCTAGCTTCCGTGTATCTAGCAGGTGGCTTGGTAAATTTTTGTTCCTTTAATAGTTCTTCTAACAACAAAACATCATTTTCATTAAGTATAGGTAGTTTAACATCTGTAGGATTTTCACTTTCATCAACTTCTTCATAAACTTTGTATGCTCTGGTGAAACCTGCAAATAATGGTGTTTTACCACTAACCTTAAAGCCATAATCACCCGCATCTATATTTACTACCATAGAATCATACGTAGCTTGCGTCATTTGACTTGCCACAAATCTTTCATAAATAAGTTTATATAGCTTATAATTGTCTGAAGTCATAAACTTTTTTACTGAGTCCGGCGTTCTTTCTAAGCTAATAGGACGAATAGCTTCGTGAGCGTCTTGAGCATTTTTCTTAGATTTAAATATATTATAAGTTTTTGGTAAATATTCTTCACCATAAGTTTTTGCAATATAATCTTTTGCTTTAGCTTGAGCTTCTGGTGAAACACGAGTAGAATCTGTACGAATATAAGTAATAAGAGCTATTTTGCCTTCCTC
>CALATF010000001.1 GCA_937891595.1 uncultured Clostridia bacterium | reverse complement strand
ACAGTAAGAATTCTACATAGAATTTTATCAAGAATATATGTACTAACAATAGTTATGATAAGTATTATAATATTTAATACAGAAGGTATTCAGAAAATAAAAAATATTTTATGTGGGTTGTTTGGGTTTGGAAATTATGTACTCGTTTCTAGTGAAAGTTTATATTATTTATCAAGTTATCTAGGAATTTTTATAGTAGCGTTTATTTCAGCAACACCAGTTTTTTCAATGCTTTGTAGGAAATATATTTTTTATACAAAAGAAAATTCACAGAAGAAGGAGTTAGTGTTTAGTAGAATATTAAATTTATTAGAACCAGTATATTTGTTATTTATTTTTGTTATAAGTGTAAGTTATATAATAGATGGTTCATTTAATCCGTTTCTATACTTTAGATTTTAATAATTTAGTATTAAACTATAATTTCTTGATTTTGAGATTTCATTGCTTTGCTCTGAAACATAAATCGGCGAGAAGAAAAGTATAATGAGGTGAAAAAATGACTAAAACAAAGAATAAAATTATTTCAATCGGATTTGTTTTATTAATAATTTCAATTTTTTCAATTTCAAACTCGCCTGTAGTAAGCGTTCCTGTTTTATCAAAAGCAACAACATTTAATTTTGCACAAGCATCTAAGTAATTAGAGCCTTTTACTAAAATTCCATGTCTTGAAGCATTTCCTAATCCTGAAAAATAAGTTAATGGAACAGAAATTGCAAACGCACAAGGGCAAGAAATTAATAAGAAAATCAAACCTCTATAAACTGCATCATTCCAGTTTCTTAATACTAGCCAAACTATACCTGTAACTATAACAGAAGCAATCATAACCGCTATTGTGTACCATTTAGCAATTTTAGATATAACAGTTTCTGTTTTAGATTTCTTTTCTGAAGCATTTTCAATAAGATTTAAAATTTTATTAACTGTACTATCTTCATATACACTTGTTACCTTAATTTTAAGCACGCCATCTAGTACAATAGAGCCAGACAAAATTTCGCCATTTTTATCAACTAATGTTGGTAAACTTTCACCTGTTAAACTTTGAGTGTTAACATTCGCTTTACCTTCTACTACAATACCATCTAATGCAACTCTCTCACCCGGTTTAACTAACATAACATCATTTATTTTTACATCTTTTGGAAGTATTTTAACCTCATTACCATCACGTAAAACAACGGCATATTCTGGTTTTAAGTTTGTAAGTTCTTTTATAGATTTTCTTGACTTGTTAACAGCTAAACTTTCTAAAAACTTACCTATTGTGTATAAAGTAATTACCATTAAACCTTCTAAGTACTCACCAACGGCAGTTGCACCTATAATAGAAAGAGTTACTAGTAAATTTTCATTAATTACACCTTTAATTATCAGTTTAAAAGCCTTTATATAAGTTTTATAACCAACTAATAAAGCACTTAAAGCAAAAATTATCCAAAATGGTACTGGAGCCAAATTAACAAATAGCACTAAACAAGCTAACAACACACCCAAAACAAAAAATGATAAATCAAAATAAAACCACTTTTTATTTTCTTTACTATCATCTTTTAATAAAATAACGTCTGGGAACATTTGTTTCGTAAGTGTTTTAATATCTTTAAAAGCCTTAGCAGGTTTTTCACTTTCATAAACAAGTTGACTTTCAAAAAATTCTATTTTTGCACTTTGTACACTTTTTAATTTATTTAATTTGTTTTCTAACGCTTTTGCACAATTAGGGCAATCTAATCCTGTAAATTTTACTTTTTCAATCATATTTATTTCTCCAAAATATGTTCTAGACTAATATCAAAAACTTGTTTAACATGTTCATCTGCTAAACTATACCATACTTCCTTGCCACGCTTACAACTTTTAATTAGATTAAGCTGTCTTAAATATTTAAGTTGGTGAGAAACTGCCGACTTGGTCATATTTAATATAACAGCTATATCGCACACACACAGTTCATTCTTTTCTAGTAAATTAACAATTTTAATTCTTGTGCTATCCGATAACGCCTTATAAAAATGAGAAATTTTAATCAACATATCTTCGCTAAGTATAGTTTGTTTAGCTTTTTCAACTAAATCACCGTGAATAATATCACAATCACAAACTAATTCATTTTTACCCATAAAATCTCCTATATAATTGAATATGCATTCAACTATAAAAATAGTATAATTGAATGAATTTTCAACTGTCAATCTTATTTTATACCATTAAAAAAATTTTTTTAAAAAAATTAAAGTTTTCGGTTGATTATTTATCTTAGCAGGTATATTATCGTTCATGTTGGTTTTATAAAAAAGCAACTTCTAAAAAGAAATTGCCTTATGAAAAATTTAAAATTTAGTTATAAATATACTTTATAATAACCATTTTTTAAAAAATTCAAAACGTTTTTGCATACTTTTATAAAAATTTTAATAATCTTTGTATAAAGTGACCAAAAACACAATAATTAGTAATATTTCTTTTGACTTAACACAATATATTGTGGTATGGTAAATATCGATTGATAGTCAAAAAAATATCAATTTGCTAAAAACCAGCAAAAATCAGGTAATCAAACAATAGGAGAAAACATTAATCATGAAAATTATTAAACGAAGCGGTGAAGAACAAATATTTGATATTAAAAAAATAACAAATGCTATTTCAAAAGCTAATTTAAGCGTAGAAGAAAAATTCAGATTACCTGAAGACAAAATACAAGAAATTTCAGCTAATGTTGAAAAAATTTGTAAAAAAACAAGGCGTGCTCTTAACGTTGAAGAAATTCAAGATTTAGTAGAAAATCAACTTATGGAATCAGGCGCACACAATGTTGCAAGAAATTACATAACTTATCGTTACACTCGTGCAATGGTTAGAAAGAGCAATACTACAGATAAACAAATTTTAAGTTTAATTGAATGCAATAATGAAGAGGTCAAACAAGAAAATTCCAACAAGAACCCAACAATCAATAGCGTTCAAAGAGATTATATGGCTGGCGAAGTAAGCAAAGACCTTTGCAAAAGATTTTTAGTTCCTGAAGAAGTTATGAAAGCTCACGATGAAGGTTTAATTCACTTCCACGACACAGACTATTTTGCACAAAGAATGCACAACTGCGATTTGGTTAATCTTGAAGACATGCTTCAAAATGGAACAGTTATTAGTGAAACAATGATTGAAAAACCACATTCTTTTTCAACTGCTTGCAATATAGCCACACAAATTATTGCACAAGTTGCAAGTAATCAATATGGTGGTCAAAGTATTACTCTTTCCCACTTAGCACCTTTTGTTGATGTTTCAAGACAAAAATTCTTAAAAGAAGAAAGGGAAAGATTTAAAAATCTTAATATAAAAATTTCTGAAAACAAAATTAAACAAATTGTTGAAGAACGTGTAAGAAGCGAAATTGTTAAAGGTATTCAAACAATTCAATATCAAGTTGTTACACTTATGACAACAAATGGTCAAGCTCCATTCATTACAGTATTTATGTATCTTGGCGAAGCTAAAAACGAACAAGAGAAAAAAGACTTAGCTATAATGATTGAAGAAACATTAAAACAAAGATATAAAGGCGTTAAAAACCAAAAAGGCATTTATATAACACCAGCTTTCCCAAAACTTATTTATGTTTTGGAAGAAGATAACATTCATGAAGACAGCCCTTATTATTATTTAACACAACTTGCTGCAAAATGTTCATCTAAGCGTCTTGTTCCTGACTATATCTCTGAAAAGAAAATGAAAGAACTTAAAGTAGATGCAAACGGCGACGGACAATGTTATACATGTATGGGTTGCAGAAGCTTCTTAACACCTTTCCTAGACGAAAATGGAAAACCTAAATATTATGGCAGATTTAACCAAGGCGTTGTAACAGTGAACTTAGTTGATATTGCCTTATCTTCTAATAAAGATATGAATAAATTCTGGCAAATCTTTGACGAAAGGCTTGAACTTTGTCACAAAGGCTTACAATGTAGGCATGAAAGATTAACAGGCACTTTATCAGATGCTGCCCCTATTCTTTGGCAATATGGAGCTTTAGCAAGATTAAAACCAGGCGAAAAAATAGATAAGTTATTACATGGCGGTTATTCTACTATTTCATTAGGCTACGCAGGTCTTTGGGAAACCGTTTATTACTTAATAGGTAAAAAGCTTACAGAGCCGGAAGGAAAAGAACTTGGCTTAACTATTATGAAAAAACTTAACGAATATACTAACAAATGGAAGAAAGAAGAAAATATAGATTATTCTTTATATGGTACTCCACTTGAAAGTACAACTTATAAATTCTCAAAATGCTTGCAAAAAAGATTTGGTATTGTTAAAGGCGTAACAGACAAAAGTTATATTACAAATAGTTACCATGTTCACGTTACAGAACCTATCAATGCTTTTGATAAACTTGCTCTTGAAAGTGAATTTCAAAAACTTAGCCCAGGCGGAGCTATTTCATATGTTGAAGTTCCTAACATGCAAAACAACTTAGAAGCTCTCCTAGATGTTATTAAATACATTTACGATAACATCATGTACGCAGAACTAAACACAAAAAGCGACTACTGTATGTGCTGTGGATATGACGGCGAAATTCAAATTCATGAAGACGAAGATGGTAAACTTATTTGGAAATGTCCAAACTGCGACAATACAGACCAAACAACAATGAATGTTGCAAGAAGAACTTGTGGTTATATAGGCACACAATACTGGAACCAAGGCAGAACTCAAGAAATAAAAGAAAGAGTTCTTCACTTGTAGGAGTAAATTTAATGAACTACGCAAATATTAAAAATACCGACATCGCTAACGGTGAAGGTGTAAGGGTTAGTTTGTTTGTATCAGGTTGCACACACCATTGTAAAAATTGCTTTAATAAAGAAGCTTGGGATTTTAACTACGGCAAACCTTTTACTAAAGAAATTGAAGATTATTTAATAAATTTACTTAAACCAAATTATATTAAAGGTATAACACTTTTAGGCGGAGAACCTATGGAACCCCAAAATCAACAAGCACTGTTACCTTTTATAAAAAGACTAAAAAAAGAATTTGGCGATAGTAAAAACATTTGGTGTTATACTGGTTATATTTATGATAAAGACTTAGTACAAAATGGTAGAGCTTTTTGCGAACACACAGTCGAATTATTATCTTATATAGATGTTTTAGTAGACGGCCCTTTTGTAGAATGTTTAAAAAATATATCATTAAAATTTAGAGGTTCATCTAACCAAAGAATAATAGACGTTAAAAAATCTTTAAAAGAAAACCAAGTAGTTATATATTTAAATTAAAAAGACAAAGAATAAAGCTTTGTCTTTTTTATTAAAATTTACTTATTTTCAAACTACTTGTTCGGCTTTATATTAGTTAAAAATACTAAAAATAAAAGAAAACCTACTGGTCTAAAAAATTTAAAAATATTATGAAATTAATATTAGCACAATCTTTTTCATAAAAATATACTATCTAATATTTGTCAATTTTATTTAATGTTTTTAAATTGATTTTTATTTATATCTTTGGTATAATTTTTGTATAATTTTGTAGAAAACATGATAAGGAGATTTTTTTGCATGAGTAAGGTAATAATCATTACAGATTCAAACTCAGGTATATTACAATCTGAAGCAGAACAACTTGGCTTAAAAGTTGTCCCTATGCCTTTTACTATTAATGATGAAGAATATTTTGAAGAAATTACTCTATCTCAAGAAAAGTTTTATGATCTTTTAAAACTTGACCCTAATGTAAATACTTCACAACCTTCACCAGGATATTTGCAAGATCTATGGGAAGAAACTTTAAAAGAATATGACGAAATAGTTTTCATTCCTATGTCTAGTGGTTTAAGTGGAACTTACCAAACAGCGAACTTTTTATCACAACAATATAACGGAAAAGTTCAGGTAGTAGATAACAAGCGTATTTCTATTTGCCAAAAAGAAAGTGTTTTTGAAGCTTTGGCTTTAGCAAAACTTGAAAAGAGTGCAAAAGAAATTAAAGAATATTTAGAAAGCACTAGTCACCTATCTTCTGTTTACATAATACTTTCAACCTTAAAATATTTAAAGAAAGGTGGAAGAATTTCACCTGCCGCAGCCGCGCTTGGTTCAATGTTAAAAATTAAACCTATATTATCTAGCCGTGGCGGAAAGTTTGAAAGATTTGCTATGGCTTTAACACCATCACAAGCTAAGAAAAAAGTTTTGCAACAAATTAAACAGGAACTTGAAAACGAATTTGCTAAAGAATATAAAAATGGTAAAATGACGATTTCTTTAGCACATACTAACAGTGAAGAAGAGGCATTGAAATTTAAAGAAGAAGTTTTGGAAACATTCCCTAACTTAACCTTTAAATATGTAGACCCACTTTCTTTAAGTGTTTCATGCCATATAGGCCCAGGAGCATTAGGAATTGCGTTAGCTGTAAATAATTTTTAACATTACCTATTTAAAAAATATATCAACTGATAAAAATTATTAATATGCAATATTAGTTAGTTTTACATGCAATCTTTTATAAAATTTATTAAAAAAATAAAAAGAACCTCGTTTCCAAGGTTCTTTTTTATTATTTATTTATGCTTTTTTAAGAAATCTTTAACTGCTTTTATTTGAATTTCAACCGCTTGTTTTGAAGGGCCACCATATGAAATTCTACCCTCAACACACGTCTTAAGGTCTATAGTATTATAAATATCTTCTTCAAACAAGTTATTAAAATTTTTATATTCTTGCAAAGTTAAAGTGTTTAAAGTTTTATTATTATCAATACAATAAGCTACAAGTTGACCTGAAAGTTTATATGCATCTCTAAAAGAAACACCTTTTTTAGTAAGATAATCTGCACAATCTGTAGCATTTATAAAACCTTTTTGTGCTGCAAGAAGCATATTATCTTTTAAAACAGTAATAGTTTTTAACATATCCCTAAATATAGGTAAACATTGTAAAATAGTGTCTATACTATCAAATATACACTCTTTATCTTCTTGCATATCTTTATTATAGGCAAGTGGCAAACCCTTAAGAGTTGTTAGAATTGACATAAGGTTGCCATACACCCTACCCGTTTTACCGCGAACAAGTTCGGCAATATCAGCATTTTTCTTTTGCGGCATAATAGAAGAACCTGTACAATAAGAATCATCAAGTTCAATAAATTTAAATTCCCAACTACTCCACAAAATTATCTCTTCACTAAAACGAGATAAATGCATCATAATAAGAGCAATATCATTAGCAAGTTCTACAACAAAATCTCTATCTGAAACCCCGTCAATAGAGTTTAAGCTGACATCACTAAAACCCAAATCTTTAGCAACCATTTGTCTATTTATAGGATAGGTTGTTCCAGCAAAAGCACAACTGCCAAGAGGGCAAATATTTGTACTTTTAAAGGTATTTTCTAATCTATTAAAATCTCTCATAAACATACTAGCATAAGCCATTAAGTGATGAGCAAATGTAATAGGCTGTGCCCTTTGCAAATGGGTATATCCCGGCATTATTGTTTGAGTATGCTTACTTGATAGATCTATAATAACTTCAAGCAAAAACTTAATTTGTTTTTTTATTTCTACAATCTTATTTTTTAAATACATTCTTGTATCTAAACAAACTTGGTCATTTCTACTTCTTGCTGTGTGAAGCTTTTTGCCAACATCTCCAAGCCTATTAGTTAAAACTTGCTCTACAAAAGTATGAATATCTTCACTTTGTGGGTCTATAATTAATTTTCCGTTTTTTATTTCATATAAAATATCTGTTAAACAATCAATAATTTGTTTACTATCTTTTATTGAAATTATATTTTGTTTACCTAACATTGTTACGTGAGCAATACTACCAGTAATATCTTCTTCAACCATTCTACTATCAAATGAAATTGACGAGTTAAAATCATTAGTTTGCTTTGCTAGTTCTTTTTTAGAGCGTCCTGCCCATAATTGTTTCATTTTTCTTTTTCCCTATTTATTTTTTCTAGATTTATCAAGCATAGCTTTAACTTTAATAGGTAAACCAAATAAAGAAATAAAACCTTCGCTATCTTTTTGGTTATAAACTTCATCTGCGTTAAACGTTGCTATTTCTTCACTATATAAAGAATAAGGTGAAGTAATTCCAGCAGGAATAATGTTGCCTTTATATAATTTAAGTTTTACTTCACCAGTAACATTTTCTTGAGTTTTGTCTACAAAAGCAGACAATGCTTCTCTTAAAGGAGTATCCCATTTACCAAAGTAAACAAGTTCACCAAATTGTTCTGAAATTAAACGTTTGTAATGTTGAGTGTCTCTATCTAAACAAAGTGTTTCTAAAAGTTCATGAGCTTTGTAAAGAATTGTTCCACCTGGTGTTTCATATAAGCCACGAGATTTCATGCCTACTAAACGATTTTCTACAATGTCAGCAAGACCTATACCATTTTCGCCACCAACTTTGTTAAGAGCTTCAACCATTTGTGTTCCATTAAGTTTTTTGCCATTTAAAGCGACTGGCACACCTTTTTCAAAACTTATTGTTATATAAGTTGGTTTATCTGGTGCTTTAAGAGGGCTAACACCCATTTCTAAAAAGCCTTCTTTTTCATAAGTAGGTTCATTTGCAGGGTCTTCAAGGTCAAGACCTTCGTGTGAAAGATGCCATAAATTTTTATCTTTTGAATAATTAGTTTCTCTGCTTATCTTTAGTGGAATGTTATGAGCTTCTGCATAATCAATTTCTTCGTCACGAGATTTAATATCCCAAACTCTCCAAGGTGCTATAATCTTCATTTCAGGAGCTACCGCCATAATAGCAAGTTCAAAACGAACTTGGTCATTTCCTTTTCCTGTGCAACCATGGCAAATTGCATCTGCTCCTTCTTTAAGAGCAATTTCTGTTAATCTTTTAGCAATAAGAGGACGAGCAAATGCTGTACCTAAAAGATATTCGCCTTCATATTTAGCGCCAGCTTTAAGAGTTGGGTAAACATAGTCTGTTATAAATTCTTCTTTTAAATCAAGAACATATAATTTACTTGCTCCTGTTTTAATTGCTTTTTCTTCAAGTCCGTCAAGTTCAGTCCCTTGTCCAACGTCACCTGAAACAGCAATAATTTCTGGATTATTATAGTTTTCCTTTAACCAAGGAATAATAATTGATGTATCTAGCCCACCAGAATAAGCTAATACAATTTTTTTAATTTCTTTATCTTTCATAAATTAATCTCCATTTATTAGTAAATATAATTCGATTATAATAATTTAAGATTAATCAAGTCAAGTTATTTAGTAATCTTACTTAAAAACCAGTAAAATAAACGATTTTAAATCTTTTTAAAAATAAAAAATGCAAATATGACTTTTGCATTTTCATCAAACAATTTATGTATTTGGTAGCTTTTTAAGACTACCAAAAATTTAAAACTTAAAAAAATCTTCTATTACAAAAGAAGCAACAATTTCTGTTTTGTTTTAAGCAGGGTCTATTACCATTTTCATGACAATTACATTCATGTTGTTTTTGGCATTTATTTTCTTGCTTTTCAAAACAAGTATTTTGTTGGCATTTGCAACCTTTATTATGTTCTTGTTGTTTGTCATAATAGTTATCGCAATCTTTTTCTTCTTTTTTGTTATCTTCACACCAAGTATTTGGGTAATAACAACATTTAAAATATCCTTGAACTGTCATTTGTTCTTTTTCTTGTTCGTAATTTTCTTTATAACAATTATTGTTTGATGAATACATATGCATAAAGCCACATTTCTCCTTATAATTTAAAACATATTAAAGTTTACTAATTAAATTAAAATATGTTCTAAAACATACTATTCAGTTTACTAACAAAAAGTTAATTATTTACTTTTTTATTTAAATAATAATAGTTTTAATAAAAAAATTGACACATTAAACTTGTCAATTTCTTATTTTAAGGCTTAACAATAACTAGAAGTATTAATTCAAACAAATTTTATCTATTGAATAATTCTGCAAATCTTTTAAAATAATCATATTGTTTTCTATTAATAAATAACTATTTTTTGTATTATCTTTAGGTAAAGAAAGTGAACCCGCATTTATACACAAAACCTTCCCTTTTTGTTTAATAAATCCGGTATGAAAATGACCATAAATAACAACATCTTTATTTTTAGGTAAATTATCAATATTTATCTTATGCCCGTGTGTAAATAATACCTTTTTACCGTAAATATTTTTATTTATATTTTTATAAAACTTAAAGTTAGAAATCATTTCATCTACTTCAGCATCACAATTACCTTTACAACACAAGATTTTATCTTTTAAACCATTTAATATTTTACACACTTCCATAGGATCATAATCTTTTGGCAAACAATTTCTTGGGCCATGATAATATAAATCTCCTAATAAAATAACTTTATCTGGATTTTCAATTTTTACAATTTCTAAAAGTTTATTAGCGTAATATTTTGAACCATGTATGTCTGAAAAAACTAAATATTTCATAAAATTTTTCTTCCTTTTATATATAAAGCTTATTATTTCTTTTTAAATTTTGCAAATAATTTAAAAATATAAAACTGAACACATTAAATAATTATTAAATTTATTTTACTGTTATTATTATATATACTATAATTATATATCTATATTTATAAATCTCTTAAAAAGAAACAACCTACAAATGAAGGGAGTAATTATGAAAAAAAATAAATTAAATTTTATAAGTCTTCTTTGTTTTACTCTAACTATACTTTTTTCAACATTTCTAGGCATAAATGTAACAAAAGCGCAAGCTTCTTCAAATGATTGTACAATTTGTGGCGGATCTTACATAAACGGCATATGTAATTATAATAGCTCTCATTATGAAACACCTTATTATAACGATAATGACGATTGTTACGAAATAGCAAATGCCGGAAATTTAATGAAATTTTCTAAAATGGTAACCAGTAATAACAACAACTTGAATGCCACACTAGTAAACAATATTGATGCATATGGAGTTTCATTTAATCCTATAGGACAAAATTATTCATATTCAGGCATATTTAATGGAAATGGGTATTCAATTACAAATCTAAGTATATTTATTAATAGTAATGCCGCAGGGCTCTTTGGAAATGTTAATAACGGTATTATAAAAAACCTTACAATACAGGGTAATATTAGCCAAAATCATCAATACAATCAATACGTAGGTCTTTTGGCAGGAATTATAAATAATTCTATTATTTATAATTGCAAAGTAATAGGAAGCATAACAAACAACAATACATCTTCCAGTTCAAATTATAATGTGTATTTAGGAGGAATAATAGGATCATCCAAGCATAGTGTAATAATTAATAGCGCATCAGAAGTTGATATTTATTCAACAGTTAACCAACCAGGAAGTGCTTGCATTGGTGGAATTGTAGGAGCTGCAGTTGTTGAAGGTGATCTACCAGATTGCATATTAAACAGCTATTCAACTAGCACAATACAAGTAAAAGGCAATTCACGTACTCCAACTTCAAATAAGCCAGATGCAGGATATTTTATAGGTGGTATTGCTGGTTACTTAAATGATGACGCAATAAACAACTACTATTACGGAAATATCATAGACTTAGATACAAATTCAAAAACAATAGGTTACGCATTTGGTAAAATTAATCCTAATTTTTCTTATGGCTTAAATAGTGGAAATATAATAGTAAGAAACAATTATTATCCGTTGGGCCAAACCGCAATTGGTAATATTTCGGATTCTTCTTATAATACAACAGATTCTACAACTGGGCTTCCAGAAGTTCTTTTAAAAAGTAATTTATCTATTGAAAATTCTTTGATTAGTTTATTAAATAATAATAAATCTCAAGTTGACGAAATTATAATAACTAATCGAGATATATTAGGCAACAAAACCTGGGGAGAATTAAATGAAAAATTTAATATTAAAGACATTCACTCTTTTGACTGGATTTTAAACAACTCAACAAGCCTACCAACCTTACAAGATCACATTTTTGGCTCTAATGGATACTGTATTGTTTGTGAAAATGAATGCAAACACTACTATGATGATTGTAACGATTTTGTATGCAATATTTGTTACAAAATAAGTTTATCTCCTAATCATATATATGATAGCTGTGATGACACAAATTGTAACGTATGCAACCATACTCGCGAGGCTTTAGAACATCAATATCTATACTGCGATAGCACTATTTGTGAAATTTGTGGTCATAAAAGAACAGCTTTACTACACAGTTATAATGATTGCGACGACACATCTTGTAATATTTGCAATAAAGTAAGAATTGCTCCTGGTCACAAAACTCAAGATTGTTCATCTACTATTTGTATAGAATGTGGAAAATCAAACATACAACCTGTTCATATATATGATGATTGCGAAGATATTAATTGTAACATATGCAGTAATGTCAGAACAGCGCCAGGACATATATATGATAATTGCGAGGATGTCGACTGTGAAATATGTCTAAAAACAAGAACACCTTCTACACATATTTATGATGATTGTGACGACACATCTTGTAATAATTGTTATATAATCCGCGAACCTATTCCTCACATTGTAGATAATTGTTTGGATAATCAATGTAATATATGTTTAAAAGAAAACATTCCGCCTGTTCATATGTACGACAACTGCGAAGACACTATTTGTAATACATGTAACTTCACAAGAATTGCTCCTGGGCATGAATACACAAACTGTGAAGACCCAAGATGTAATAAATGTAGTAATGTTAGAATTCCTGCTGAACATTATTTTGAATATTGTGATAGTACTAAATGTTCTAATTGCCCAGTAGTAAGAACACCTTTACCTCATAACTGGAATTATGCTAATAATCCGCCAAATTGTACTAATTGTGATAAATTATTAACAATAAAATGCACCAGTGAAGAATATGACTCCTATTACTCAACTTTTCCACAAATTACTGGAAATTTAAATTATGCAACTTTTACTCTTTTAACGGACATTCAATTATCAAATTCTATTACAATAATAAACAATGATGCTAATATTACAATAGATTTAAATGGTTTTACAATTTCTACAACGGCTACAAATGAAATAACAAGTGGATTATTTGTTACAAATAGTGACCAAAATATTATTAATATTATTGATAGCTCTACTAACAAAACAGGTAGCATAGATTATAGTGGCAATTTAATTGACGGCTTAGGAAAACTTAATATTGTTAATTGCAAATTCCCTAATGGTATTTATGTAAATAATATTAATACATTAGCTTCAATTAAAAATGAAAATTCTTGCTATAATCATCAGATTAATGAAGAACTAACAGAATTTAGTCAGTCAATTACAATAGGACAACACTCCTATATCTCAAATACAATTTTACCTACATGCACACAAAATGGTTATACAACACATACTTGTTTAAATTGTAATGACAGCTATACAACCAACACAGTTTCTTCTTTAGGGCATACAATAGTAATTGTCCCTGCAGTAGAACCAACGTGTACTACTTTTGGCAAAACACAAGGATCATATTGTTCTGTTTGCAAAGAAACTTTAGTAAAACAAACTCACATAGATAAACTTGGGCATAGTTACTCAGTAAATTACTCTAACGATGATGAAAGTCACTGGCATGCTTGCATAAACAAAGGATGCGATAAAACGATTAATTCAGAAAAACACATAGATAAAGACAAAAACAACTATTGCGATGTTTGTAACTATTTAATTAACAAAACTTTTGCTAATAATAATGCATATAACAATGTTATAGGCTCATCAAAAACTGCTTTAATTGTTTTAGGAATCGCAGGAGTAACTTTATTTATTTGTTTAACTATTATTCTTAGACACATTCACATTAGAAATGCAAATAAAAAATTACAACGTAAATCTATAAATAATCAAAGCAATAATACACCTCATCAAAATCAAACAAATGATGTAAAAATTCAAACCTCACAGCAACCTAAACCAAACACAAATTTGCAAAATAACAATTCACAACAAGCTCAACAATCACAGCAAATGCAACAAAATAACAGCCCTATTCAAACCCAAGGAAATAGCGTTCCTCAGCAACAAGTTCAAGATGGACAAAATAATAAAATAATACAACAAAATCAAGGGCAAATAAACCAGCAGGCACAAACTCAACAACAAGCCCAACAAATTCATCAACAGAAGCCATTAGAACAAAATTCTACTACTCAAAATAATCAACCATTAAACACACAGGGTGTACAAAATAATCAAAATACAAATTCTAATAACAACCCTCCAAAAGTTTAATGAAATAACCAAAAGAACACAAATAAATTAATATTTGTGTTCTTTTTAAATAAATAAAAGCCACCATTGTTATGGTGACTTTATTTTTTTTATTAATTGTTTTTGTCTGTGTTGATATCTTCTATAAAACTATCTACAATTACATCTTCTTCTCTTTCTTGATTAGCATCTTCTTCTTTACTTTCAGTTTCTACACTTCCTGTAACTTCATCAGTTTTATCAGTTTCTTCTAATTCTTCTTCATTTTGAATATCTTTTTCTTGATCAGTTTCTTCATTAACTATCATTTCGTTGTTTTGTTCAGTTTCTTCTTCGTTTATTATAGTTGTGCTATCAACTGTTGCACAAACTTTTTTCTTTTTAATATTTAAAAGTAATCCTAATAACATAATAACAGCAAACACTATTAAATAGAACAATACTGGGAATGAAAATTTACCAGTTTCTTCAAGTGATTGTTGGCATGGGAATACGCCATGGCCCATTATTGCACAGAAAATCATAAACACGCAAGCAGTAATAGCCATTGATGGTAATACAAATCTTCTAAATTTAGTTTCATCTTTTTGCTTAATCATCCAGTTAATGAAAATAGGAATATAGAAAGCATAAATAGTTATAATAGGTAATTCAGAGCTATCAAAACCGAATAAACCAAACCAGTTTTCAGTTAAGTTAGCACCAAAGAAATATAATAACCATAAAGAACAACATAACAAACCTATTAAGCATGAATTTGTAGGCATGTCTGTGTTTTTATCAACTTGCTTAAATACTTCAGGTTTAGGGCCACAATCTCTAGTTGCAATACCATATAAAGCTCTTGTTGAACCCATTGTTAAACCATTTAATGTGCCTAAACAAGAAACCATAACAAACACTGTTAAAATTGTTCCACCGATATTTCCAAATATATTCATAAATGCAACTTTAACACCATCTGTAATTAAAGATGTTGTGCTAGCAGCACCTGCAACACCAACAAAATACAAAACATAAATAGCAACAATTACAATAGAACCATATAATAATGCTTTTGGTAAATTCTTTTTAGAATCTTTAATTTCTGAATTAATTGAAGTAGCAATAATCCAACCTTCATATGCAAAAGCAGTAGCAACAATAGCTTTAAATAGTCCACCGCCACCACTTACAGCAGTTGAAGCTGCTTGTGTAAAGTTTTCAACTGTTATTCCTGTAGCAAGACCATAAATTGTTCCAACTAAAACCATTATTAATAAAGGTATCAATTTAATTACTGTTGTAGATACTTGAAATTTACCTGAAATTTTAGGTGCTAAAGAATTTAAAACAAATGAACATACAAGTAATGTTCCTGCAATAGTCATACATTCTGCACCAGCAATATTCCAACCTAACAATTCACAAAAATATCTAG